>JALZDN010000072.1 GCA_030862525.1 Actinomycetota bacterium
CGCGGCTCCGGGAGGGGGACAGGGTGCGTGTTTGAGTCGCTGCTGGTCGCCAACCGCGGCGAGATCGCCCGGCGGGTGATCCGCACCGCTCGGATGCTCGGGATACGCACCGTCGCGGTGCACTCCGCCGTGGATGCAGAGCTGCCCTTCGTTACCGAGGCCGACGAGGCGGTCGAGCTGAGCGGGCCACCCGCGCAGGCTTACCGGGACTCCCACCAGCTACTCAACGCCGCACGCCGCACCGGCGCGGTTGCAGTACATCCTGGCTACGGGTTCCTGTCCGAGGACGCGGGATTTGCTCGGGCGGTCCGCGATGCCGGCCTGGCATGGGTCGGTCCCAGCGCTGAGGCGATCTCCGTGATGGGTGACAAGGTGTCCGCACGCGACACCGTGGCGGCGGCCGGAGTGCCGGTGGCACCCGGTTCGGATGGCGCAGTAGCCCAGCAGGACGCCGCGGTCGCGCAGGCGCAGCGGGTGGGCTTCCCGGTGATGCTCAAGGCCGCCGCCGGGGGAGGCGGGATGGGCATGGCGGTGGCGGCCGACGTCAGCGCGCTGTGCGCGGAACACGCCAAGGTCAGCGCGTTCGCGCAACGGCTCTTCGGTGACCCGCGGCTGTTCGTCGAGCGGTACTTCCCCCGGGTGCGCCACGTCGAGGTGCAGGTTCTCGGGTTGGCTGACGGCCGGGTGCTGGCGCTGGGGGAGCGCGACTGCTCCGTGCAGCGGCGACACCAGAAGGTGGCCGAAGAGAGCCCGTCACCTGCCGTCGAGCCGGATCTGCGCCGCCGGATGGAGCACGCCGCAGTGCTGGCCGCGTCCAGTGTGGACTACAGGAACGCAGGAACGGTGGAGTTCCTGCTCGATGTGGAAACCGGCGAGTTCTTCTTCCTGGAGATGAACACCCGGCTGCAGGTGGAGCACCCCGTCACGGAGTTACGTTATGGCGTGGATCTGGTAGCAGCTCAGCTGTGCATCGCCGAGGGCGCCGAACCCGATTTCGACGTTGACGCTCCTGTGCCCAATGGGCACGTCATCGAACTGCGGATCAACGCCGAGGATCCTCAGCGCTTCCTGCCCGGTCCCGGTCCGGTCACCGAGTGGGTGGAGCCCATCGGGGATGGGGTGCGGGTCGACGCCGGCTATGCGAAGGGCACCACGGTGACGCCGCTGTATGACTCCTTGCTGGCCAAGCTGGTGGTGCACGGTTGCGACCGCGACCAGGCGCTGCAGCGCGCCCGGGCGGCGGTGGCCGGATTCACCGTGGCCGGGCCGAAGTGCAACTTGCCCTTCCACGCCGAGCTGTTGGAGCACCCCGAGTTCGTCTCTGGGCGGTACGACACCGGGCTGGTCGCCCGGATGCGCCCCTGACCCTCCCCGCGTGTGTCCGGCACTCGTGCACGGTGTGTCCTTCCTGGTGCAGGGGACAGGTCTCCCGGGGCGTGCTGGTCTGCAAGAATCACCCGTTGATATTAGATTCAGGCTCTGCCAGCGGCGCGGCATCGGGCTGCCCTCATAACCGGACCAGTTGACCAGCCGCTGGTGACTCATGACGCCAATCTGGTAGCTCCAGCATGAGCAGCGCGCGGACCAGCAGTCCAAGCCATCTCAGTCTGGAACCACCGGCCAGACCTCTGGGGTTTGCACCGGCGGCAAAGCCATGCACATGGGAGGGGGACATACCGTGCAGGAGCGCCGGACACGCCGAGGATAATGTGTGTCACTGTGGGTCGGCTGGTGGTGATCGAGGGGTTGGACGGGGCAGGCAAGCGCACCCTCGCCGACGGGCTGGTGGACGCGCTGACCGCACAGGACGCCAAGGTCGCCCAGATGCAATTTCCCCGCTACGGCATCAACGTGCACGCCGACCTGGTCCGCGATGCGCTCTACGGCCGGTTGGGGGACCTGCCCGACTCGGTGTACGCGATGGCTGTGCTGTTCGCTTTGGACCGACGAGATGCCGCCGCCGAGCTGTGCGAGCTGCGATCCCGCTATGACGTCGTACTGCTGGATCGCTACGTGGCGTCCAATGCGGCGTATAACGCGGCGAGGCTGCACGAAGACGCCGACGGCGCGTTCGTCGAGTGGGTCCGCGCGCTGGAAATGGGCCGCTTCGGCGTCCCGGTGCCCGACGTCCAGCTCCTGCTGCGGGTTCCGGTGACCGTCGCCGCGGCCCGTGCGGACGGGCGGGCCGCGGCCGACAGCGCGCGGGCGAGAGATCTCTACGAGGTCGACACCGGGCTGCAGGCGCGGTGCGCTTCCGTCTATGACGGGCTCGCTGGAAGCGGCTGGCTGGCCCCGTGGTTGGTGCTAGACGGTACTGCCGGAACCGGTGGAACCGGGCCGACACCCAACGAGGTGGCCTTGCAGTTGCTCGCGGGATGACCAGGCGGGCCGCCCGCGTGCGGGAAGCATCCAGCGCAGTGCCACCATGGTCTCCATGAGGGCTCGTGTGCTCGTGGTTGACGATGACCCCGCGTTAGCCGAGATGTTGACCATCGTGCTGCGCGGGGAGGGCTTCGATTCCGCAGTGGTCAGCGAGGGTACCAAGGCTTTGCCTGCGCTGCGTGAGCTGAAGCCGGACCTCGTGCTGCTGGATCTCATGCTGCCGGGCATGAACGGTATCGACGTGTGCAAGGCGATCCGCGCCGAGTCCGGGGTTCCGATCGTGATGCTCACCGCCAGGAGCGACACCGTCGACGTGGTGCTGGGGCTGGAGTCCGGCGCGGACGACTATGTGGTCAAGCCGTTCAAACCCAAGGAGCTGGTGGCCAGGCTGCGGACCCGGTTGCGCCGCACCGAAGCAGATCCCGCCGAGCAGCTCACCATCGGAGACTTGGCCATCGACGTACCGGGTCATCAGGTCAGTCGGGACGGGACACCGATCTCGCTGACTCCGCTGGAGTTCGACCTGCTGGTGGCCCTGGCCCGCAAGCCCCGTCAGGTGTTCACCCGCGAGCTGTTGCTCGAGCAGGTCTGGGGTTACCGGCATGCCGCGGACACCCGGCTGGTCAATGTGCACGTTCAGCGGCTTCGATCCAAGATCGAGCGGGACCCCGAGGCTCCAGAGGTGGTGCTGACCGTGCGCGGCGTCGGATACAAGGCCGGTGCGACGTGAGTCCCCCGGCTGCTCGGATCACCGCGCGCTGATGTCGCTGGCGGTCCGGGTGACTGATCTGCTGCGCCGGGTCGCAGGCCAGACTCACGAGCTCGCCACGGTGGCAGGCACGATGTGGCGCCGTTCGCTGCAGATCCGGGTAGTGGGAAGCACCGTGGCGCTGTCATCCACCGTGGTGCTGGTGCTGGGCATGGTGCTGCAGGCTCAGATCGCCCAGCGGCTGATCGAGAACAAGACACAGGCCGCGCTGCTCCAAGCCGAGAACAGCAGAGTCGTGTTGGAGTCCGAGCTCAGCGCGGTCGATCCCACGTCAGCGTCGCTGACCAGTAGACTCACCACGGCTGTCGATCGGCTGACCCACTCCGACCCCACCGGTGAGCGCCCCGCGGCGGTCAGCGCCGGAGCCTACGAGCCGGTGTTGGTGGATGGTGGCGGTCCCTCGGGAGTGCCCGGTACTGGGGAGAAGATCGGCCCGCTGGATGACGTCCCTGCGGTGCTGCAATCCGCCGTGGAGCGCGGCGTGCTTGCCCACAAGATCACCACGGTGCAACGGGATTCGACTGCGGTGACCATGCTGGCGGTCGGCATGCCGGTCGCCAGTGCGGGCCGCACTATGCAGCTCTACCTGCTGTTTCCGCTCACCGCAGAGCAGCGCACGCTGCACCTGGTGCAGTCCACTCTGGTGGTCGGCGGCTTGGTGCTCCTGGGGCTCATCGCGGGAATCGCCAGCCTGGTGACCCATCAGGTGGTCATCCCGGTCCGGCAGGCTGCTGAAGTGGCCGAACGCTTCGCCGACGGTCACCTCTCCGAGCGCATTCCGGTGGTCGGAACTGACGACATGGCCCGGCTGGGCACCTCGTTCAACGAGATGGCCGCGAGCATCCAGCGGCAGATCCGTCAGCTCGAGGAGTTCGGTGAGCTGCAGCGCGGTTTCACCTCCGACGTCTCCCACGAGCTGCGTACCCCCCTGACCACCGTGCGAATGGCCGCCGATGTGCTGTATGACTCGCGGGACATGCTGCATCCGGTGCTGCATCGGTCCACCGAGCTGCTGGTCAATGAGCTGGATCGATTCGAGGCGCTGCTCGGCGACCTGCTGGAAATCTCCCGGCTGGACGCCGGGGTCGCCGAGCTGCACAGCGAGACGCTCGACGTGCGCGCCACCGTGGAAAATGCGGTGGCTGCGGTGCGCGTGGTCGCCGACCAGGCCGACACCCCGGTGGAACTGGAACTGCCGAGCACGGAGGTGCTTGCCGAGATCGATCCGCGCCGGGTCGAGCGGATCGTGCGCAATCTGCTCACCAACGCGTTGGACCATGGCGAGGGACGCCCGGTCGAGGTGGTGGTCGCCGCGGACTCCGATGCGGTCGCCGTACTGGTGTGCGACCACGGTGTCGGCCTGCACCCAGACCAGCACGAGCTGGTTTTCACCAGGTTCTGGCGCGGTGACCCCTCGCGTGACCGGCGCACCGGGGGCACCGGTCTGGGACTGTCCATCAGCCTGGAGGACGCTCGGCTGCACGGGGGCTGGTTGCAGGCCTGGGGTGAACCCGGGCGAGGCAGTGCCTTTCGGCTCACCTTGCCGCGCAGCCAGGGCACCGAGCTCACCGGCAGCCCGCTGCCGCTGGGACCCAAAAGGGTTCCCAGAAGCATTCCCACCGGCTCCCCAGCAAGAGACTCCCCGGCAACAGATCCCGCAGTGTCGGCCGGACCCGGCACCCGGTGATGCTCGTGACATTACGCAGCGCCGCCGTCCTCGCCGCCGTGTTCGCCTCGTTGGTCGGCTGTGCTGCTGTCCCGGGCACCTCCGACATGCAAGTGGTGCGATCGATGCCGGTGGGCTCGGCAGCGGCCCCCCCGGCCGGACCGGAACAGGGCGTGGACCCCTTCCGGCTGGTGCGGGACTTCATCGAGGCCACCGGTAGCCCGGCGAACGGACATGCCGCCGCGCGTGCCTTCCTGTCCCGGAAAGCGGCGACGAGTTGGGACGATCGCGCTGGCCTGACCGTGATCGAGGACGCTCCCGGCGCCACGCCCCAGGCCAGTCCGCAAGACGGTGTCCGCCGCATCCGGATAGGAGGCCCGCGCCTGGGTGTGCTCGCCGCGGACGGCAGCTTCACGCCGGAAGCCGGCCTGTTCACCGTCCCGCTCGACGTGGTCAAGGAGCAAGGCGAGTGGCGGATCACCAACCCGCCACCTGGGGTGGTGGTGGAGGCCCGCGCCTTCCAGCGTAACTATCGCCAGGTGCGGGTCTATTTCGTCGATCCGAGCCGCGGCAAGCTGGTACCCGACCTGCGGTGGGTGCCCGCACAACCGGCGTCCACGCTGCCGGGGAGGGTATTGGACCTGCTGCTGGCCGGGCCGTCCCAGCGGCTGGCCGGAGCCGTCAGGTCGGCGTTGCCGCAAGGGACCCGGCCCCGATCCAACGTGCTGGTCAACGGCTCCGGAGGAGCGATGATCAACCTGACGGGTCTGGCCGCGCTGGCGGAGCCGGAGCGTCGGCTGGTCGCGGCGCAGGTCGTCAGCACGCTGGACGGCTTGTTACCGACCCCGCTACGGCTACTCGCCGATGGCGAACCGTTGGTGCCCGACAAGGTCGAGTGGAGCACCGCCGATGTCGCCTCCTACACCTCGGCAGTCGGCCCGCGGCCCGACGTGCCTGGGCAGGTGGTCGTCGGCGGCCGGCTGCTCGGGCTGGATGGCACTCCGGTGCCGGGGCCTGCCGGCGACGGCCAGTTGACCGTGCTCAGCGCAGCCCGCTCAAGTCCCGGTGGAGAGCAGCTGGCGGTCGTCGTCGCTGGCCCGGAGGGCCGCCCGCAGGTGCGCGCGGGGCGGGTCGACGGGGACCTGGGTGCGGCGGCGCTGGACGCGGTGTCGATGACTCGACCCACGTGGCGGCCGTCGGGTGCCGAGGTGTGGACCGTGATCAACGGTCGCACAGTGGCGGGGGTGGTCGTCTTGGACACCGGTCCCTCGTCCAGCTACCAGGTCAACGCTACTGAACTGGCCCGGCTGGGTCCCATCACCGAACTGCAGCTGTCCCAGGATGGTGTGCGGGTGGCCGCGGTGGTCGGCGGGCGGCTCGTGGTGGCCGCCGTGGTGACCGAGTCCGGCGTGGTGAGCCTGCGCCATCCGCAGGTGTTACGGGACGGCAATCTGCCGCCTATCGCGGGCGTGGACTGGGCACGTCCCGAGCTGCTGGTGGTGGCCGCGGCCGGCGCGTCACCCATGGTGTCATCGGTGTCCGTGGACGGGCTGACCCGCCGGCAGGTGTCCAACACCAACTTGACCGGGCCGCTGACCGACATCGCCGCCGCGCCCGGTCGGGAGATCGTGGTGGCCGACGCCACCGGGCTATGGGCGTATTCGGAGACTCAAGAGGTGTGGGAGCCGCTGCTCGGCGGGATCGGACCCGGCGCGGTACCCCTCTACCCTGGCTGACCGGCTGGCACAAGTTCGGCCGCTGGGAGTGGGGACAGCCGATCCGTTGGGGACAGCCTGGCGGTTGGCGCAGTCCTCAGCCAGTGGTGCGCTACGCCAGGGCCCATGCTGGCTGGGTGGCTGGCTGGACGCACGCGTTGCTCGATCTTGTGTTGCCGGTCGAATGCGCTGGTTGCGCGGCGCCGGGGCTACCCTGGTGCCCCGATTGCGCGGTGCTGCTGAGCTCACCGGTGCGGGTATACCCGCCGTGCTTCTCAGCCGGTCTACCGGAATATGCCCCGCCGGTATATGCACTGGGCGCTTACCGTGGCCAGCTGCGCACGGCACTGCTGGCCTACAAGGAGCACGGTCGCCGGGATCTCGGGGGGCCGTTGGGTGGCGCGCTCGCGGCCGCGCTGTTGCAGCTGCAGCGTGGAACCGGGCCCGAATCCGACCAGGCTGTGCCTTTCTCGCTCGGCTCTGGTGGCGTATGTCTGGTCCCCGTGCCATCTCGCCGATCGGCCGCGGCTCGCCGCGGCGGGCAGCACGTGGCGCTGCTGACGCAGCAGGCGGCTGTTGCACTGGCCAACGCAGGGATGGCAGCCACGGTCGCTCCAGCGTTGCGGATGGCCACCGGGGTGCGCGACTCGGTCGGTCTGCAGGCCGCGGCCCGGCAAGCCAACCTGGTCGGGCGGGTGCTGCTGCGACGGGCCGGTATGCCGCCCAACGGCACGTCCGTCGTGCTTGTGGACGACGTGGTGACTACCGGCGCAACCGTGGCGGCCTGCGTCGCGGCGTTGCGCCGAGCGGGTGTCGACACGCCCGCGATCGTGGTGCTCGCTGCGGCCGGCTGTCACCCCCCGTCGTATCGGGAGGCCTTATCTGCCACTCACAGTGTTGAGGCTGCGGAACGACACGTCAGGCCCTGGCGACAGCCCCTCGGGCGGACTACGGTTCCCGCATCAGCACCCACGCTGCTGATGCGGAAGGAGGCGAGAAAGCCATGATTTTGGCGCCGACGGCCTAGCGATCACGCGGGCGGCCCCCCTCGCCGTCCAGCATCACCGCTGTGCCCCGGCGTCGCTGAAGTCCTGTTGGACAACGCGAGGAGGTTGCACGCGTGAACATTGTCGTGAAGGGTCGGAACGTGGAGGTACCCGATCACTATCGGGTGCATGTCGCCGAGAAACTCGCCCGCGTCGAACGTTATGACCAAAAGGCCATCCGTTATGACGTCGAGTTGTTCCACGAACGCAATCCCCGGCAGTCCAAGAGCTGCCAGCGAGTGGAAATCACGGGTCAATGTCGAGGGCAGGTAGTCCGCGCTGAAGCGCGCGGTCCCGATTTCTACGCCGCCTTGGACGCGGCCACAAGCAAGCTGGAGAACCGGCTTCGCCGCGTCGCTGACCGCCGCAAGGTGCATCACGGGCGTCGTCAACCCACCTCCGTCGCTGAGGCCACCGCGCCGCTGGCGGCCGTCCTGGCCCCCGATATCGACGCAGATATCACGGCCGAGGCGCAAACCAATGGTCAGCGCCACCGGACGGCGGTGCTGGACTCACCCGAGCAAGAGCTTGACTACGAGCTGCCCACCCAGCGGTGGCATTCACCGGATGCGGACGGGCTGGGTCGCATCGCGCGGCGCAAGAAGCACTCCGCCGAACCCATCACCGTCGACCAGGCTCTCTACGAGATGGAGCTCGTGGGCCACGACTTCTACCTGTTCTCCGACGCCGACTCCGGCCTGCCCAGCGTGGTATACCGCCGCCGGGGTTTCCACTACGGCGTCATCCAACTCGTCTGACGCCGTTGCCGTAAGTCATGATCGCCGTCTGGGTGCGTGCGACACATCTCGTGTCGTTCACGGCACTTAGACGGCGATCATGTCATTTGCGGGCAATTGACCTGCGCTGATGACGGCACCACTGGTGCAGGGCATACGATGGCGCGCAGACCGGCGGTGCACGCTGCCATGCAGCACCCACCAGCAGCCCGCCCGCCGAGCCGTGTCCCGATACGAGTGAGGTCTCCCACGGTGGTCCTGTCCCGACTTCTCCGCGCTGGCGAGCACAAGACGGTGCGCCGGTTGCGCGCCATCGCCGACCACATCAACGGCCTGGAGGACGACGTCGCCGGCCTGCCCGACGCCGACCTGCGCGCCAAGACCGATGAGTTCCGCAGCCGCTGCGACAAGGGCGAGTCGCTGGACGAGCTGCTGCCCGAGACGTTTGCGGTGGCCCGCGAGGCCGCCAGGCGCACCCTGGGGCAGCGACACTTCGACGTGCAGCTGATGGGTGGTGCGGCGATGCACCTGGGCAACATCGCCGAGATGCGCACCGGTGAGGGCAAGACGCTGACCTGCGTGCTGCCCGCATACCTCAACGCGATCGCAGGCAAGGGCGTGCACGTCGTCACGGTCAACGATTACCTCGCCAAATTCCACGCGGAATGGATGGGCCGGGTGCACCGGTTCCTGGGTCTGGAGGTCGGGGTGATCTTGTCTCAGATGACCCCGAACCAGCGCCGCGCCGCCTACCAAGCCGACATCACCTACGGCACGAACAACGAGTTGGGTTTCGATTATCTGCGCGACAACATGGCCTGGAACCTCGATGACTGTGTGCAGCGTGGGCACAACTTCGCCATCGTCGACGAGGTCGACTCCATCCTCATCGACGAGGCACGCACCCCACTGATCATCTCCGGGCCCGCCGACCAGTCGTCCCGCTGGTACGGCGAGTTCGCCCGGCTGGCCCCGCTGCTCAAGCGCGACCTGCACTACGAGGTGGATGAGCGCAAGCGCACCGTGGGTGTCTCCGAGGAGGGTGTCGCGCTCGTCGAGGATCAGCTGGGCATCGAGAACCTCTACGAGGCGGCCAACACCCCGCTGGTCGGTTTTCTGAACAATGCGCTGAAGGCCAAGGAGCTCTACAGCAAAGACAAGGACTACATCGTCCGCGACGGTGAAGTCCTCATCGTCGACGAGTTCACCGGCCGGGTCCTGCACGGTCGGCGCTACAACGAGGGTATGCACCAGGCCATCGAGGCCAAGGAGAAGGTGGAGATCAAGGCCGAGAACCAGACGTTGGCCACGATCACGCTGCAGAATTATTTCCGGCTCTACGACAAGCTCGCCGGGATGACCGGTACCGCGCAGACTGAGGCCGCTGAGCTGGCCCAGATCTACAAGCTGGGTGTGGTGCCGATCCCCACCAACAAGCCGATGATCCGCCAGGATCGGGGAGATCTGATCTACAAGCACGAGGAGGCCAAGTTCGCCGCAGTGGTGGCCGACATCGCACAGCGGCACGCCAAGGGCCAGCCGGTGCTGGTCGGCACCGCGAGCGTGGAGCGCTCCGAGTACCTGTCCAAGGCGCTGGTGGCCGCTGGTATCCCGCATTCGGTGCTCAACGCCAAGCAGCACGAGAAGGAGGCGATGATCGTCGCCGAGGCCGGCCGCAAGGGTACGGTCACGGTGTCCACCAACATGGCTGGTCGCGGGACCGACATCGTGCTGGGCGGCAATCCGGAGTTCCTCGCCGACACCGCGCTGCGGGCTCGGGGGCTGGACCCGGTGGAGACTCCGGAGGAGTACGAGGCCGCCTGGGAAGCCGCCGTGAACGAGGCTCGCAGCGAGGTCCAGGCCGAGGCCAGGGATGTCGTCGCGGCCGGCGGGCTGTACGTGCTGGGCACCGAGCGGCACGAGTCGCGGCGGATCGACAACCAGTTGCGGGGCCGCTCCGGGCGTCAAGGTGACCCCGGCGAGTCCCGGTTTTACCTCTCCTTGCGTGACGAGCTCATGGTGCGGTTCAACGGCCCGATGGTCGAGTCCATCATGACCCGGTTGCGGATGGAGGATGACATCCCGATCGAGGCCAAGATGGTCAGCAGGGCGATCCAGTCTGCGCAGACCCAGGTCGAGCAACAGAACTTCGAGATCCGCAAGAACGTTCTCAAGTACGACGAGGTTATGGACCTTCAGCGCAAGGTGATCTACGCCGAGCGTCGACGGGTGCTCGAAGGCGAGGACTTGCGCGAGCAGATCGAGCACATGATGACGGATGTGATCACCGCCTACGTCGACGGCGCCACCGAGAACGGGTACGCCGAGGACTGGGATCTCGAGCAGCTGTGGACGGCGCTGAAGACGCTGTACCCGGTTGGTATCAAGCATGAGGACCTGGGTGACGATGCTGGTGACCTGACCCGTGAGGTGCTGCTGGCGGCCGTGCTCGACGACGCGCGCGCGGCTTATGCCCGCCGCGAAGCGGCACTCGAGCAGGCGGCGGGCGAGGGTGCGATGCGGGAGCTCGAGCGTCGCGTGGTGCTCTCGGTACTGGATCGAAAGTGGCGCGAGCACCTGTACGAAATGGACTACCTCAAGGAGGGCATCGGGCTGCGTGCGATGGCGCAGCGTGACCCGCTGGTGGAGTACAAGCGCGAGGGTTTCGAGATGTTCAGCGCGCTGCTCGAGGCGTTGAAGGAGGAGTCCGTCGGGTTCCTGTTCAACGTGCAGGTCCAGGTCACCAAGCCGGTTACTGAGGACCCTGCGCAAGCCCCCGCACAGGCCCCAGTGGAGGCTTCGGTGCAGGCCCCCGCCACTCCCCCGCCGGCCACTCCCGCGCCCGCCAAGCCCGCGCCGGTCACTGCTGCCCCGATCGGTTCGGCGCTTTCCCACCTTGACGGGCAGGCCGAGCCTGCATCCCGGCCGCTGACCTACACCGGGCCCGCCGAAGGCGGCGGCACCGAGGTTCGGCAGGCGCGAGGCAACCGCGGTCGGCATGCCAGCAACGGTGCCAAGGACCAGGAGCCGTCCCGCAACGCGCCCTGCCCGTGTGGATCGGGCCGCAAGTACAAGCGTTGCCACGGCGCGCCCACCACCGCCCGCTCCTAACCTGCCCGGCGTGTCCGGCGCTCCGGTACGGGGTGTACGGCGCTCCGGCAGGTTTGGGGAAGGACTGTCGCAGTATGCCGAGGTGCACTGACGGCAACTTCACGTCCAAGTTGCCGTTTCTGGCACATCCGCAACGGATCCACTCACCTCCCCGTGGGTGGAAGGGGCTGAGATGAGCGCTGAGGGAGTTCTCATGAGCGCCACGCTCATCGCCAAGAAGCTGTCTGCTGCCCATGGCGATCAGGTCCTGTTTTCGGGCTGGACCCCGTCGTTGCGGCGGGCGACGTCATCGGGTTGGTCGGTCCCAACGGCGCGGGTAAGTCGACGCTGCTGCGTATCCGCGCGGGCCTGCAACTCCCCGAGCACGGTGTCACGCAGCTGCATCCGCCGACGGCGGCTGTCGGATACCTGTCTCAGGAGCCGCAACGTCGCATCGGCAGACGGTGCGCGCCTTCCTGGCCCGGCGCACCGGCGTCGCGGCCGCGCAGCGTGATCTGGACAGCTCCACTGAACAGTTGGCCGTTGATATCCCGGGGGCGGACGACTCGTATGCCAGAGCCTTGGACCAGTGGTTGAACCTGGGTGGGGCGGACCTGGTGGAGCGGGCCGAGCAGGTCGCCGCGGACCTCGGGTTGGCGGTGGATCTTGATCAACCGATGACCGTGCTCTCCGGCGGCCAGGCCGCCCGCGCCGGGATGGCGTCACTGCTGCTCAGCCGGTACGACATTTTTCTGCTCGACGAGCCGACCAACGACCTTGACCTTGACGGCCTGCGCCGGTTGGAGCAGTTCGTAGCTGGTTTGCGGGCCGGCACGGTCCTGGTCAGCCATGACCGGGAGTTCCTGATCCGATCGGTCACCCAGGTGGTCGAGCTGGACCTCGCGCAGCAGCAGGTTCGCCATTACGGCGGCGGGTATGCCGGGTACCTGGAGGAGCGGGAGGTGATTCGCCGGCATGCCCGGGCGGACTTCGAGGAGTACGCCGAAACCGCTCGGCGCTCCAGGCGCGGGCCCGGACCCAGCGCGCCTGGGCTGATAAAGGCGTGAAGAACGCTCGGCGTAAGGCCAGCAACAACGACAAGTTCATCCGCGCCGCCCGCGTCCAGTCGAGCGAGAAGCAGGTCGCCAAGGCGCGCCAGACCGATCGGATGATCGAGCGGTTGGAGGTGGTCGAGGAGCCGCGCAAGGAGCGGGAACTGCGCATGGACATCAACGCCGCCCCGCGCGCCGGGGCGGTGGTAGCGGTGTTGCGCGGTGCGGTGGCACGCCGGGGCGCCTTCACGCTCGGCCCGGTCGACCTGCAGATCGACTGGGCGGACCGGGTGGCCATCACCGGGGTCAACGGCTCCGGCAAGACGGCCCTTCGCTTAAGACACACCTAACGGGTGATCCGCGTCCACGCGAGCGAGCCTGCGGCGAGGTCGTTGGTCAGCTGCAGGCGAGGTGGCCAGCAAGGCAGGGCTTCGTGGCCCCCGGCCTCGTGGCCGGATCGTGTATTGGGTCGGCTCCGGGCGCACGTGCTCACCGCAACGTCCTCATCTGCCGATGTGTGGACGTTGTCGGTCCTGCATGTCGATGCACTGCATGAATGGAAAGACCCTGGTGGCGTGTTGGCCAAGACATGTCGTCGAGCCTGGACATCAATACTCATGTCACGCGAAGGTCGGCGACGCAGGCGCCAACGAGCTCTAGGGGTGTCCCGCATAGGGCTCCTGTGCAGGAATCTCTACCGGACGGGTCATATGGGACACGCTGCCGCGCCCGAGTCCTGGTGCTCGCGATGGCCGGACTGATTGAAGACCGGCACGCGACAACCCACCACCTAGGCATGGATTTGCTCGAAGCCTGCAGGACGATCCCGGTCCAGGCTCGCGTCGTCGATGACGGAAACCTG
>JALZDN010000063.1 GCA_030862525.1 Actinomycetota bacterium
GGTCGGGCCCCCGACGGGCCCGACCTTCCGGGGCGCGCGACAGCCTGACGGGTGACCGCCCAAGTCGCGTGGTCTGTGTCACATTTCAGTCACGTTTCCGCTGACAGTGCCGGTCGCGTCCCGCCCCGTCAATGCCGCCATTCGAGCGTTATGCGCTGAAGCGTGGACATCAGCTGGCGTAGGCTCGCAGCCGCTCAGCACGGTCCCCATGGCGCAACTTGGCCATGACCTCGCGTTCGATTTGACGTACCCGCTCGCGGGAGAGCCCAAAGCGCTTACCGATCTGGTCCAGCGTGCGCGGCTGACCGTCATCAAGGCCGTATCGCAGCCGGATGACCTTCTGCTCCCGGTCTTCCAGAGTGGCCAGTACCCGGCGCAGGTCGTCCTGCAGCAACCCAGAGATCACCGCGGACTCGGCGTCAGCTGCCTCGGCGTCCTCGATGAAGTCGCCTAGCGGGGCCTCCTCCTCGGCACCGACCGGCATGTCCAGGCTTACCGGGTCCCGCGAGTGCTCAAGCAGGTCAGCCACTTTCTCCACCGGGATACCGGACTCGTCGGCCAGCTCCTGGTGAGTGGCCTCCCGACCCTGCCGCTGGTGGAAATCCCGCTTGATTCGGGCCAGCTTGTTGACCTGCTCCACAAGGTGAACCGGAAGTCGAATAGTGCGCCCCTGGTCGGCCATGCCACGGGTGATGGCTTGCCGGATCCACCAGGTGGCATAAGTGGAGAACTTGAAGCCCTTGGTGTAATCAAACTTCTCCACCGCGCGGATCAGACCCAGATTCCCCTCCTGGATCAGGTCCAGCAACGGCATTCCGCGGCCGGTGTAACGCTTGGCCAGCGACACCACCAGCCGCAGGTTTGCCTCCAGCAAGTGGTCCTTGGCCTTCTGGCCGTCGTGTACCAGTCGAGTTAGGTCGGTCCGCCGGGTAGGTGACAGCCGCGTCGCGGTGTCAAGCACATGACGGGCGAACACGCCGGCCTCGATGCGCTTGGCCAGCTCGACCTCCTGCTGAGCGCTGAGCAGCGCCGTGCGTCCGATACCGTTGAGGTAAACCCGGACCAGATCGGCTGCTGGGCTCTGCGCATCCAGGTCTGCCTCGGTAATGGCGTCGCGTTCCATAGTGATCTGCGCGGCGGTCATCAGGTTCCTTCCTGCGACGGATCCTCGTGCCGGCCCGGTGCGCTCCTGAGCCGGCGGGCGGCGCTGCACGAGCCTGGCAGCGGGTACCCGCAGCGATGACCCGTACAACGTCGGGAGCCTGGATTCCGTTCCCGGGCTCTCACTTGCCACGACGAACGAGTGCTCGGTGAAGTGCCGGATCCGCCGTACCCTCAGACACTTCTCAGGGTTGGTACGCGTTTGAGGCCGTTACCGCCTGGGTTGGTGGCTCTTGAAGGGCGTCACACGTCGAGGAGGACGGTGAACGGGCCGTCGGCCACGCTGCGGATGAGCATCATTGCCCCGAAGCGGCCGGTAGCCACAGTGGCTCCGCGGGCTTGGAGCCGGGTGATGACCTCGTCGACCAACGGTTCGGCGTGCTCCGGCCGGGCGGCCGCGGTGAACGAAGGCCGCCGGCCCTTGCGAATCGTCCCGTAAAGGGTGAACTGGCTGACCACCAGCACACCGGCGTCGGTGTCGGCGATCGAGCGTTCGTCGCGCAAGATCCGCAGTTCATGCAGCTTGCGGGCCATCGTCTCGGCTTGCGCCGGCCCGTCATCGTGAGTGATCCCCAGCAGTACCAGCAGCCCGGGCCGGTCCAGCTCACCGACCACCTGGTCATCGACGAGCACCGCCGCCTCGGTGACGCGGCTCACCACCGCTCTCATGACAAGTCCAACCTTGCGGCGATCCCGGCGAAATCTATGCTGAGCAGGGCAGACACGACGATGGATCCTGCCAGGACAGCCTGGTGCGGTGCCGGTGCCCCCACTTGCGCCGCATCGACTCGGTCGGGACCCTCGTGCAGGGACTCTGAGGTTCAAGGACTCTGAGATTCAGGGACTCTGACGTTCAGGGACTCCGAGCCGAAAGAAGGTGTTTACGTGACCCCGTCGGCCACGAACCAGGGTCAGTATCGAACTCCCCGACAGCAGGACGTACCGCCGAACAAACCTTCGTCGAACGGTTCGAGCGCCGACCCTTTGCGCGAGGTACGCCAGGGTGCCGCTGACGTGGCCTCGTCGATCCAGTCGCTGTTCGGCATCGACTCCACGATGGCTGAGCTGGACCCCGCCGGGCTGGGGCTGGCGCTGAGCAGGTTTGCGATGTCGGTCGCCGAGCACCCAGCCTCGTCCGCTTGGCCGATGCTGGAGTACGGCATGCGCAGCACCCAAGCAGTCATGTCCGCCGCGCTGCGCAGCGTGGGATTGGACCGCGAAGGGCCGGTCAAGCCGGGCAAGGACCCGCGGTATTCCGACCCGGCTTGGACCAGCAACGCGCTGTTCTACCTGGTGCGCCAGCAGCACGCCTTGCTGGAAGGCCTGTTGCAGGAGCTGCTGGACAAGGTCGCGGACCTGGATGACACCACCCGGCGTAAGGCCGACTTCGCATTGCGACAGGTGCTCGACGCCACCGCACCCACCAACTGGCTGCTGACCAATCCCGCGGCGTTGAAGGCGGCATTCGACACCGGAGGCCTCAGCCTGCTGCGCGGTGCCCGTAACCTGGTGCGCGACGTGGCGACCAACAAGGGCATGCCTCGCCAGGTCACCCCCGGTCAGTTCCGGCCCGGCCACGAACTTGCCGCCACACCGGGCAAGGTGGTCTTCCGCAACCGGCTGATCGAGCTGATCCAGTACGAGCCGCAGACCGAGAAGGTATACGCGGTTCCCCTGCTGTTCAGCCCGCCATGGATCAATAAGTACTACATCATGGACCTCGCTCCCGGGAAAAGCTTGGTGGAGTGGGCCGTACAGCACGGGCATACCTGCTTCATGATCAGTTATCGGAACCCGGACAAGACCCTGGCCACGCTCACCATGAGTGATTACCTGCGGGAAGGATCGCTGGCCGCGCTGGACGTGGTCGAGGAGATCACCGGTACCCAGCAGACCAACATGGCCGGGCTGTGCCTGGGCGGCACCATGGCCATGGCCACTGCCGCCTGGCTCGCCGGCCAGGCACCACCTGGACCGGATCGGATCCGGTCGCTGACCGTGATGAACACCCTGCTCGACTTCACTGTGCCCGGGCCGCTTGGTGTGTTCACCGATGAGGCCAGCATCCAGCGGATGGACCGCAAGCTGCAGCGCAAGGGCTACCTGCCCGCAGACAGCATGGCCACCACGTTCAACCTGCTGCGAGGTAGGGACCTGGTGTGGAACTACGTGGTCAACAACTGGCTGCTGGGCGAGCAGCCGGCACCGTTCGACATTCTGAGCTGGAATTCCGACTCCACCCGCATGCCCGCGGCCATGCAGACCGAGTACCTGCGGTCCTTGTACGTGGAGAACCGGCTGGCGAAAGGTGAACTTGAGCTGGCCGGGGAGCGACTGGACCTTGCCAAGGTCAGCCAGGACAGCTACTTCGTGTCTGCCGAGAGGGACCACATCGCACCGTGGAGGGCGGTCTACAAGAGCGCCCGGCTACCGGGTGGCACTGTCCGCTTCATGCTGTCCAACTCCGGGCATATCGCCGGCGTGGTCAACCCACCGAATCCGAAGTCCAGGCACTGGGTCGGCACGGCCGACACGCTGCCCGAGGACCCGGAGACATGGCGCGAGCAAGCCACCGAGGTCGCCTTGTCCTGGTGGGAGGATTGGGCGCCGTGGATCGCCCGGCATGCCGGGCAGCAGCAGCTTCCGCCTCCGATGGGCAGCGCCATGCACCCACCGCTGGAGGACGCCCCGGGCAGTTACGTGCGCCAGAAGTGAGTGCCTGCATCGACGGTGCCAGGACAGCGGGATGATGTGACTCATGGCCAGCGCGAGTGACGACGGCCCGGTGCCCGGTCCCTGGCAGGCCCAGCTTGGAGCGCTGGGTGCGTTCATCCGCGCCCAGCGGCAGCTGGCCGACCTGTCGCTACGCGAGATGGCCGCCGTGACCCGGATCTCCAACGCCTACCTCAGCCAGGTCGAACGCGGCCTGCACCAGCCGTCGCTGACGGTGTTGCGGTCTATCGCGGACGCGCTCGGACTGACCACCGAACAGCTGCTGGCGAAGGCGGGGTGGGCGCAAGCCGCGGCTGACGACGTTCCTGCTGATCAGCCACTCGGCACAGAGGACAGCATCCGTCGCGATCCGCGGCTTACCGAGGCCCAGCGCGACGCTCTGCTCGGGGTGTACCGCAGTTTCATTGAGGGTAGGACCCGGTAGCGACGCCCGAGCTGCGTCCTGCAGCGCTTGACATACTTATCAACCCTGCTTACTTTGGTGATCGTACCCATGAGCTAAGGAAGGGATGACGATGACCACCTCGCAGGAGACCATGACCGACGCTGCCCGTCGCGGCCAGGACGCTATGAACAGCGTGATGCAGATGTGGACGGACACTTTTCAGAAGTTTCTGCCGGTCTCGGACACCAGCTTGCGTGGTGCGATGGAGGCCGTGGACGGAATGTACGACTTCGCCGAGCAGATACTCCTTACCCAGCGAGAGTTCGCCAAGAGCGTGCTGGCCGCCACCACGTCGGCTGCCACCAAAGCTGCATACGCCACCCAGGATGCCGCCGAGGACATGGAGTACGTCGCCAAGGACATGCAGGATGGCGCCGACGGCCACCCGTGAACCGCGCCAGATGGATAGACGTTCGTGAATCCAGCGGCCGTTCGGGGGACCGCTCGCACAAAAACCGCAGCGCCCTCGTCAGGGGTCATCGCTGGCTCCTACGATGACTACGGCACCGGAGATCACCGAACCGGTGGTGCGCCGGATACGTGCACAAGGCGCTGGAGGAGCGGCGATGACGTCCAGCGGGCTGCTGACTGGGTCTGTCGACCGAGCGCAACGGCTTTGTGCCCTGCTCAAGGAAGCGGGCGCTGACCCTGTCGTCATCACCGATCCTGCCGAGTTGCCGGGTCGGTCGAGTACCGAAGGCCTCGATTTCTACATCCAGCTTCCGGTCACCATCCATCCTGAGGGTGACACCGCGGTGGCACGCGTCGGCTCCTTCCTGTCCGCCGGCCTACTGGCCCGCTTCCGCGCGGTCGAGCGAGTGCTTCCGGTGCTGAGCCACGGCGCCACCGTGGTGCTGGTGTCGGGCAACACCCCCGATGAGGTGTCGCTGCCCGATGATCAGCGTTCGCGGTTGGCGCTGCTGCATCTGTTGGCGCACGCCACCCGGGCCGAGCTTGCCACCAGACAGGTCGAGGTCAAGGTGGTCAGCAACCAGCGCAGCGACCAGGAGATCGTGCGGTACGCGCTGGGCGGCGGCGACGACGAGGAGACCCGGCCCGAGCCCCAGGAGCGGATCGACGCGGCCACTGCGTACCAGGACTGGCGCACCGAAGTGATGGGCCTAGTCGGTCTGGATATCTGACTGCAACCCGGGCCGTTCCTTCTTAGCAGTAGCCTATGAGCACCTGTACTGCTGAGGAGGTCACCGGTGAGCTTGATGTTGAGTCAGGACGCACCGGCGGACGCGTTGCTGGACCGAGATCCGCTGGCGTTGCTCCTGGCGATGCTTCTTGATCAACAGGTGCCGATGGAGCGGGCTTTCGCGGCGCCCTACGAGTTGGCCCAGCGCCTGGGTCACGATCTCGATGTTCACGAGCTCGCCGACTACGAACCGGACGCGCTGGCAGATCTGTTCGCGAAGCAGCCGGCGTTGCACCGATACCCCAAGGCCATGGCTGGGCGCGTGCAGCACCTGTGTCAGGTACTGGTTGAGCGCTATGACGGCGATCCGACGGGCCCCTGGCGAGATGTCACCGACGCGCACGAGCTACTCGAGCGGCTGATGGCACTGCCGGGCTACGCGATTCAAAAGGCGCAGATCTTCGTGGCGCTTCTCGGCAAGCAACGTGGTGTGCAGCCGGACGGGTGGCGGGAGGTGGCAGGCCCTTACGGCGAGGACGGCGTCTACCGGTCGGTCGCCGACGTGACCGACGCCGCCTCGCTGGCCAAGGTTCGGGAGTACAAGCAGGAAATGAAGGCTGCCAAGGGGAAGAAGTAGGAACCAAGGAGATCAAGGTTGGAGGTGGTGGTGTGCGAGATCCGCACGGGCACGTCCACCGATCGGATGACGCCCCGGTGCTCATCACGGCGGCGGAACCCTCCTACGCCGAGCAGTACGCAGCGCGGCGCCGCAAGTACGCAATCCTGATGTCGGCCCGCATCCCGTGCCTAGTCCTGGCGGGTGTCTTCTACCAGACCTGGTGGGTCGCGCTGACCTTCGTGCTGCTTTCCGTGCCGCTGCCGTGGATGGCGGTGCTCATCGCCAATGACCGCGCTCCACGTAAGGCCGAACAGGTCAACAGGCTGCGACATGCTGCGCCGGGGCGCGAGTTGGAGAGCCGTGACCACACCATCATCGAAGGTGACCCCCGCGGCAGCCACTGAGCAGCCAGATGGATGCTTATCGCTGTGCGAGCGTGCCAATCATGGAGGTGTGAGTATGGCTACCCAGACGCTGCCTGAGGTCGACACTCGACCTGAGGGCACCGACACCACCAGCGACGACACTCCGAAGATGTTCCACTACGTGCGAAAGGCCAAGATCACCGAGAGTGCTGTGATGGGCACGCACGTGGTGGCCTTGTGTGGCGAGGTGTTTCCGGTGACCCGTGCGGCCAAGCCCGGTTCCCCGGTGTGCCCGGCATGCAAGGAGATCTACGAGTCCCTGCCCAAGGGTGGCCCCGCCGGCTGATCCGTCTGCTCGTCGGGGGAGCGATTACCTAACAGCGCTGGCTCAGCCGGATGTCGGGTTATCGGATCGCGCCCGCGACGGATCGATCTCGGCCAAGGCACGCTGGGCCTCCTCCGCGACATCGGCCTCGGCGAGCACGTCATAACGTTGCGCCCGGACGGTGGCCACCGACGAGAAGTCACGACGGCCTCCGGACAGGGCGTGTCCGATAAGACCGAGCACCATGCCGATCACGCCGCCGACGACCACGCCCCACAGCGCCAGCACGATGGCCCCCACCAGCGGCTGCACCACGGTGAACAGACCCAGTAACCAGCCGACGGCGGCCCCGACGACCGCGCCGGTGACCAAACCCTGGGCAGCGGCCTTGACGTAACCCTTTCGACCGGTGATCTGTTCGAATGACTGTAAACCAGCCCCCACAATTGCCAGGCGCTCTACCGGAAACCGCCGATCGGACAGGGCGTCGACGACATACTGCGCTCCCGCATAGTCCGGATAGGACGCGACAACTTCCCTCGTGATGTTCACCCCGGGCTCTCCTTCTACTCCCGCAGAATCATGTGTGCGGCTGGCACGTACCCGCGCCGGGTGCTCATCAAACGGCTAGGGATCCAGCAGTAGATCGTTATCTGATGGTCGCCCTCGCCGGATGCAGCGGCGGGAACATCGAGACCACGGCGACGGGCGGGGTAGGTGGGCGGGTCGGCGACATCGTGCTGCGCGATGCGCAGTTCACCTTCGACGGCCCATCGCGGGAGATACCGTGTACCAGCCCGGCGACGATGCTGCGTTGCAAGTCACCATCGTCAACGAGGGTGACCGCGCCGACCGGTTGGTCTCCGTCAGCAGCCCGATCGCGTGCTCGGCACCATCACCGGAGATGCCAGGATTCCGGCTACCAGGTCCTCGCGGCCGGATATCAGGCCCCGCTCGCGTCGACCCACAGTCCCCGGTACCGACGACGTTCGGATCGTGCTCATCGGCTGCGCAGCCCGATCAGCGCTGGCCTTGACTACCCCGTGGTGTTCGACTTCGAGCATGCCGGCGAACTGCGTCTCGAGCTGCCAGTCGAGAACCCGTCCGCTCAGCCAACCCCGTAACGCGGTACTCAGTCGGTCCAGACTTGGCGGGGACCGTCATCAGCTGGTGGGCGGGTGGCCTCCCAGACCCGGCGCCAGGGGGCGATGTCGTGTTCGCCAACCGACGGTACTGCTGCGAAAGTGGGCAGGGCACCGCGCGAGCTGGTGGGTACTGCCAGCGAATCGTCGGCTGCCGAGCGTAGGGCTCGATACCAGCCGAGGTCGTCCTCAGCCCAGAGGGTGGCCACTGTGCGCGCGAGCCTGGTGCGGAATTCGGGCACGCTCTCGTCCGCCTGGATGTGTAGCGGCCGTCCAATCCGGACGGTGACCCGGGGCCTGCCGGGGCGCGGCCAGCGTCGCCCGCGGGGCATCGCGGCGAAGGTGCCGCGCAGCGCGATCGGAACCGCGGGTACCCCCTTCATCGCACACAGTTGAGCGGCACCCAGCTTGAAGCCGCTGAGCCAGCCGTCCACTGTGCGGCTGCCCTCCGGGTACAGCAGCAGACTCCAGCCGTCGTCGACCAGCTCGGCAGCCAAGCTGCGGCCGCGTCGCGATCCTCGCCGCTCCACCGGAAAGGCGTTGAACACCAGGGTGGTGACTGCAGCGAGGGCGTGGAGATCAAAGAAGTAGTCAGCGGCCGCTCCGACCGCGAGCTTCTTGGTGATCCGCAGTGGCAACGAACCCAGGATCAACGGAGTGTCCAGGTGGCTCGAGTGGTTGGCGACGAAGATCGCCGGCCCGCGGATGCTGTCCAGGTATTCCTGGCCATGCACCACCGGCCGGATCTGACTCCAGGTCACCGGCTTGAGCACGCCCTGCTGCAGAGCAGTGCGAACCGCCCCGGCCGGGGCGGTTCGGGCCCACGCAGTGGGGAAGTCGTCCCCGTTGTCCGGCAGCTCCCACTGCTGCGCTGAGCGCGGCACCCTGGCTCGGCCCCGCCAGTCGCGGCCCTGCCGCAGCAGCCGCAGCTCGTCTCGGAGGCCACTCATCGCACGTCCGCCAGCACCATCGGTGGGGCGTGCAAGTAGCTGATCCGCGGGTTCGGCCCTACGGTGTCACGAGCCAGCTCCAGAGCGTCAGCCAAGCTGGACGCGGCGCGAAAGCCCAGCCGCGCGGTGGTCGACCGGTTGCCCCCGACGAAGATCACCTCGTCCAGGTGTTGCATTGCGTGTGCACCCCAATACCACATGTAGAACGGATGCACGCCGTGGTAGGCGTAGCTGGTCCGATACAGGTGGATGTACCAGGGATCGGTGGCGAATTGCTTTTCGTACTTGGTCTCCAGCATCACCGGGTCGGTGGTTTCGGCCAGTAGCTCATAGAAGTCGATATAGCTTGGGTGGTGCACCGGATGGAAGTCAGGTGGCATCGGATGGTAGAAAATCGCTACCCCGCCTTGGCGCACGATCGGCTTACCTCGGTAGAGGTTGAAGAAGTAGCCGAGCCCCAGCGACATCACCAGGATCGGGTTCATGATCGAGTTGACGTTGTAGGGGCAGATGTACGGCAAGCCGAAAATCGCCACGTCAGCCTGCCCTTGCACCTCGGTGAGCTGCTGGCGGTGCACCGCGGCCAGGGTGTGCGGGTGCACCTCGCTCGGTGCGCCGGCGTGTACTCCGGTGACGCCATATGGCGCTTCGGTGGCTTGCCAGATCCGTCGCCGCAGCTTGGCGGGGGCCAGCTCATTGCTTCGCTTGACCGCGAGGTAGCTGGCCTGATCGGTGAGATTCCACTCCCACTCGCGGCGGGTGAGGAAACGCATCGCGGTGGGAAACGGCTCATTGTTCAGCGTTGTCTCGATGGTGAACACCGGCACGTGCCCGCCGATCAAATCGGCCATTCGGTCATAGGACTGGTGCATCGCCGAGTTCGGCGGATCGTTGAAGGAACGCGATTGCCGCAGTGTGTGCACATTGTGGTGGTGACGCAGACTCGCGTAGCTGGCCAATCCGACTGACACCGACTTCGAGCCGCCATTCATCGCAGTGAGCGTGATGTTGACGTAGACGATCAGGTCACTCTCCGCGGCCCGGCGGTTGATCTCCACGTCCTCGCCGTGCGGTGTCGTGCCCAGATGCGCGAGGTCATCGGGATCCTCGGCGTCATGGTTGCGCAGGTGGTTGGGGTGGAAGGCGCGAAAGACCCGCTCGCCGACGGTGCGCTGCAGCTCCGCCGGAGTCATCCGCCGATGCAGCGAATTGGCGGCGATGAGTTCGACGTCGTCCACACCGGCGGCGGCGGCCATTTCCAGGACTTGCTCGATCACTCGCTGGCGGACATCCGGAGTCCGCATCGGTGGCAGTGGTAGCGACAGATCGTCGAACACGATGGTCAACCGCATTCCGGGGCGCAGCAGCTCGGGCAGCGGCTCGCTGCCGTGCGGGTGCGTCAAAGCGTGACGGATCGCGCCTTCGAGGTCGACGATGCCCGGTAGCGATTCCGGCGGATAGATCACGCGACTGCCCAGCGGCAGGCGCTCCAGGCGGAATCCCTCACCCTCGTGCATCAGCAGCGGGGGAGTCCGCTCGTCGACGTCGAGCACGAAACCTGGTCTGCCCACACCCTCACCTGCTCCTGTCCGCGGCGTTGCGCTTCACCTCAGCTGGGCGCAAAGACGACCTTGATCGTGCCCAGCCGGCCGGCCGCGGCAGCGTGATCGAGCGCGTCACGCCAGCGTTGCAGCGGGTACTTGGTATCAACGTAACCTTCCAGCGGCGCCGATTCCGCCAGCGCGATGGCTTCCGGGAAATCACCGCGATCGGGCTCGTCGCCTACTGCCGAGGCGTAGGCCCCGACTAGCTGCAGCTCGCGGTACCACAATGGGGTGAGGTCCACTCCACCTGAGGGCATCCCCGATGCGATCACCGTGCCTCCCGCGCGCAGCGACCGCAATGCAATGTCCAGTCCTGCCGCGGCCCCGGTGCACTCGAAGGCCAGGTCGATGCCACCGAGCAGGTAACCGGCACCGAACTCGGGTTCCACCAGCAGGGCTCCGGTGCTGCGGCGCAGCGCCCTGGCGGTGCTGTCGGAGTCCACGATGTTGGTAGCCCCCAGCTCGATGGCCCTTTCGGCTTGGTGCCGGTACTTGGCGATGACATGCACCTCACCGGCTGCGGTGAGCTTGCGCAGCGCCAGCACGGTGAGCAGGCCGACGGTGCCCGCACCGATCACGAGCACTGACGCACCCGGACTGATCGGTACCCGGCGCACCGCGTGTATCGCACACGCCAGGGGTTCCACCAGCACCGCGATCTCGTCGGGCAGCGCATCGGGCACCGAATGCAGTTGGCTGGCGTGCGCGAGCAGGCGGTGGCTCCAGCCTCCGCCGGTGTCGGCGCAGAACCCGGTCTGCAGCCCGGCGGACAGCTTGCCGGTGGTGATGTGGTCACAGCGGCTGGTCTGCCCTGCAATGCAGGCTGGGCAGGCCGGTACGCCGCGCGCCGCGCACCGCAGGACTGGGTCGATCACCACCCGGCTGCCTCGGGGCAGGCCGGGCAGCTCATCGAGGGTGCGCCCGAGCACCTCGTGGCCGGGAACGAAAGGCATCGAGGTCAACGGTCCGAGATAAGGCGAGGACCGGCCGGTGAGCAGGCCGAGATCAGAGCCGCAGATTCCCGACAGCACCGGCTCGATCCGACTCCAGGATTCGTCAGGTGGGTCGGGGTCGGCCTGCTCGACCAGACGCAGTGGCGCCATGTTGCTGGCGAGCGCGCCCGCCAGCCGGCTTCCGGCGCGGGTACTGCTGACGGCGCGGGCGGCGAAGTAGCGACCAGCCGAACGGTGATACTGCAGGGTCAGGTTCACCGCTGCTCTCCCCTGATGCGGACACCGGCTCTGGTATCAGCCCGGGTGACGTCGAGCATTACCTCAAGTAGCCCGCCGGTGTGGGCGCCCCAACGGTGCACCGCCCAACGGTGCCGCCGGGCGTGCCGGAACAGCTGGGCGTCTGGGTTGACCGCATGCGGGTGACCGACGGCTTCCAGCAACGGGCGGTCGGAGTAGCTATCGGCGTAGGCGTAGGAGCTGTCCAGGCGTAGGTCGTGCCGTCGGGCGTACTGCTGCAGCCACGCCGCGCGGGCCTCGTCGACCATGGGTGGTGTCTCGAGAAAGCCGGTCAGCACGCCGCCTGTCGCGTGCATCCGGCTGGCTACCACCTCGTCGAACAGCACCGACAGTGGTTCCACATGCACGTCCACCGCGCCGGTGATCAGCACGGTTCGATGCCCGGCCGCGCGGTGGCGGCGGATCTGTCGGGTGGCCTCGGGCATTACCCGGTGCAGCAGTGCGTCGCCCAGTACCTCGGTCATCAGTGCCTTCAGCTCATCGACCCGCACGCCGGCGTAACGGCGCAGGAAGGCGCGCAGCAGCTCACCGCGGTCGCGGCGCTCGGCATACAGGTAGCGCGGCGCGTTGCGAGCCAGATCGACAAGCTCGCCCAGCCAGCCGGAGCGGGGCAGCGTGGTCAGCCTGGCCCACAGGTAGGACTCGACGACGTTGGAGGCCACGATGGTGCCCTCCAGGTCGAACACCGCAGCCACGTCGGTGCACTCCGGTAGTGGCAGGGACGGCCGCCCAGGGCGACCGCCGGCGGTCGAGACCCCTCGCCGCTGTCCGGCCCGGCGCACCGTGGCTGTGATGGACGGGCAGTGCACGTCCTGCAGGTAGGCCCGCCAGTCGATGACGGTGGGGTCGAAACCGTGCTCAGCCGCTCGCTGGCTCGGCAGGCTGGCATGTAGCTCCCGCAGCCGGCGGTCGTCGTAGATCACCTCGGCGCGGGTGTAGACGCCGTAGAGGTCTGCGTATTCCCGCAGTTGCGCCAGATCCTGCTGGTGGCGACCCAGTGTGGTCAGCCAGTCTTGAGACCGCTTCGACGGAGGTAGCACCAGCAGCACCCGTTCCGCGAGCGCGGCGGCTCGCTCCCCGGCGCGCAGCGTCAATTCCACTTGCTGGCTGCCGGGAAATCGCCAGCTCGGTGGATCGACGTGGCCGTGGTCAGCAACGGGCATCGGGTTGTGGTCGAAATACTCCCGGCACAGCGCGTACATGTTCTGAAAGGTCAACGGGTTGCTCGCACCGGAACTCACGTGCAGGTACGCCGGCCCGGTGACGGGAGACCGCGCCGCAGTCGCAAGGAGGGCGTTGACCACCAGGTCGGCCGGGATGACGTCGAGCACGGAGTCGGGCAACCCCGGAAACTCTCGCAGCACTCCGCGTCCGAAGGCGATGATCAACGGGTCGGCCATCTTGAAGCCGTCGATCCACCCCGGGTAGGGGTGCCGCAGCGCGCTCTCCACGATGGCAGGGCGGACCACCGACAGCGGCCTGCCCGCGTGCGCCCACAGCTGCTCGGCAACTCGCTCGCCCAATGCCTTGGTGAGCGTGTACACGTCCGGCCAACCGAGGCTCCGCGCCCGGGCGCGCCCGTAGTCCACCAAACGCCGGGTGACCCATTCAGTGCGAAGCCGTTCGGCGTCGGTAGCGGTGGACTGCGGACCGGCCTTGGCGTGCTGTTCGGCCGCTTGTGCCAGCGCCCGCTGGAGCACTTCCGGACGCCGGGAGTCCCGTTCCACGTCAGCCCGGGCCGCCAACGCCATCTCCAACTCCAGGCGCCAGTCCACCTCGTGATCCAGCGCCACCTCGGTGACCAGTCCCTTACGGGTACCCGCGACGTAGGCGGTCGAGACGTGCACCACGTGCGGTGATCCACCGACGGCGGCCAGCGCGTCATAGAGGGTCGCCACGCCTGCAACGTTGGTGCGGAAGGCCTCATCGACTGGGGCATCGAAGGACACCGCGGACGCGCCGTGGATCACGACATCGAGATCAGTGGGCAGGGTGACCGAGCCCAGATCGCCCTCGATGACCGTGACCCGGTCGCGCACCACCCCAGCCAGCCCACCCTCGCCGAGGCGCTCACCCAACGGGCGGAACACGTTCTTGCGTAGCAGCGCGGTGAGCCGGTCGGCCGCGCAGCGCCCGGCACGTGGCCGGATCAGCACCGAGACTCGGGTGTTCGGGTAGCTGGACAGCAGTCGCTCCAATGTCGCCTGCCCCAGAAACCCGGTGGCGCCGGTGAGTAGCACGTGAGATCCGGCCAGCTCATCGTCGATGATCATGAGGTCCCTCCCGGGCTGCCCCGAGCAGCGTCAGGGCTAATTATCTCGGGGCGCGACGGCATCCGCCGGGTGGGCGCGGTAGTAGGCGGACAGAGCAGCCTCACAGACCCGGCGCACCGGCCAACCGAGTGCTTGCGCGACCCGCTCGGCGTCGGCGAGCTCAGGCTTGGCAGTCCGCTGTCCTCCTGGACCCGCGGCGACCTTGACGATGATTTCCTGTTCCGCGCCGGGTGGACCCACCAGTACTCCGACGGTGATCCGGGTAAGCACGCTGCGCTGCCAGGCCGTCCACCGTACGCCGAGCGTGGTGCTGTGCCGGAACAGCGCGTCCACCACCGCAGGACGCATCGCTTCGGTGCACAGCGCGGTGAGTACCTGCCCGGGCCTGCCGTGTCGACCAATTGTTGCCGTGGTCCAGCAGTCCCACGCACCGGCGGCCCGGACAGCGGTCAACACCCCTGGCCACAGTTCAGGGTTGAGATCATCCACGGTGGTCTCCACCACGGTGACCGGCTCGGTGGGGCTCGGGCTGGTGAGCTGTCCGACGGGGCGGCCGATCATCAGCCGGGTGATGTTGGGTCGCTCCGCGGTGTCGCGGTGCCCCGCGCCGCAGCCGACCACGTCGACGGTCATCGGGGGCAGCAGGTCAGGCGTGGCCAGCGTCGCGACCAGGGCCGCCCCGGTGGGTGTGGTGCGCTCCCCGGTCAGGTCTCCACCGGTCAGGGACAGGCCGCGGTCGGCGATGATCTGCAGCACGGCGGGTGCCGGGACCGGGATCGTCCCGTGCGCGCTGCGTGCCGTACCGCTGCCGGCCGCCAGCGGTGAACAGATCACCATCGCGTCGTCGGTGAGTAAGCCCAGGTCTTCGGCTGCGACCGCAGTACCGACCACGTCAGCCAGCGCGTCGGCCGCGCCTACCTCGTGGAAGTGCACCTGCTCGGCGGGGATGCCGTGCACTGCGGCTTCAGCATCGGCGAGCAGCCGGATGGTGCCGGTGGCCACCCGGGCAGCAGCGGCGTTCAGCTGCGCCGCACCAATTATGGCGAGCACATCGGGCAGGTCGCGGACAGGCTGAGCACCGGGCGGTCCGCCGCTGGGCAGGGTGACCACAGCGCGGGCACAGCGCAGCCCACAGCGTCGGGTCTGCTCGACGTGGACGTCCAAACCCGGCACGCCCAGGGCGACGACTGCGGCACGCACCGCAGCAAGATCGGCACCGGCGTCGAGCAGTGCGCCGAGCAGCATGTCGCCTGCCACGCCGGCGGTGCAGTCCAGATACGCGGCCCGCGGTTCAGCCACCGTGTACCCGCGCGACGATCTTGACGGCGTGTGCCGCCGCACCGAACCCATTGTCGATGTTGACCACCGACAGCCCAGGGGCACAGGAGGCGAGCATCGTCGCCGCGGCGACATGCCCACCTGCGCTCACCCCGTAGCCGACGCTGGTGGGTACGGCGACCACGGGTGCCCGGATCAGCCCGGCCACCACACCGGGCAGGGTGCCCTCCATTCCGGCGATGGCGATCACGCAGTCGACCGTGGACAGCTCGTCGAGCTGCGCGAGCAACCGGTGCAGGCCGGCCACCCCGACGTCGGTGATCAACCGGTGCCCGACACCGAGCGCTTGGAGGGTGGTGACCGCCTCCCGAGCGACCGGCAGGTCCGAGGTGCCGCCGGTGAGCACCGCGACAAGCCCACGGGTTGGCGGCAGCGCACCGACGATGACGGTCCGTCCCACCGGGTCGACGACCACCGGCTCGCCCGGGAACCGGGTGAGAACCCGCTGCAGCACCCCAGCGGGGCACCGGGTGGCCAGCGCAGGGAACCCGGGGTCACCTCGTCGCTGCGCGGCCAGTAGCTGCAACGTCTGCTCCTCGGTCTTGCCCTCCGCGAAGACCACCTCCGGCACGGCGGTGCGACGCCTGCGGTCGAGGTCCAGGCGCGCAGTACCGTCAACCTCGTCGATCCGGTCACCGGTCATCGGCTCGCTCGTCTGCTTGGGCTGCGTCCGGCACCGGGGTGACCACGAAGCCGACTATCTCATCCGGTCGCCCGGCCATGCGAGGATCGTCGACCATGCACCCTGCCGAATCCGTGCGCCCGCCACCGGCCGCCGCGACGGCATTGCTCGATCGGCTGGAACGGCTGGGTGGGCTGGTGGTTGCCTTCTCCGGTGGCGTGGATTCCGCCGTGGTGCTGGCTGCGGCCGTCCGGGCACTGGGCTCCGAGACCGTGCTGGCCGCCATCGCCGACTCGCCCAGCCTGGCGCGCGCCGAGATGGCGACCGCCCAGCGCGTCGCCGGGCAGATCGGCGCGGAACTGGTGGTGTTGCGCACCGACGAGCTCTCCAAGCCGGGCTACCGGGCCAATGCCGGTGATCGCTGCTACTTCTGTAAGCAGACCGTGCTTGCTGCGGTGCGTGGTGTTGCACAGCAGCGCGGGTATGCCCATGTCGCTACCGGTACCCATCTCGATGATCGGCGCGCATCGCACCGTCCCGGCCTGCGGGCGGCGGCGGAGCTCGGCGTGCTGGAGCCGCTCGCCGAAGTAGGCGCGACCAAGCAGGTGGTACGCCTGCTGGCGGCGTACTGGAACCTGACGGTGCGGGACAAGCCGAGCACCCCGTGCCTTGCCTCGCGGATCGCGGTGGGCGTACCGGTGACCGTCGACCTGCTCGGATTGGTGGAGCGAGCCGAGCTGGCCGCGAGCAGCTACCTCACTGAGCACCAGGTGCCGGTCCGCGACCTGCGGGTGCGGCTGTTGGGCGAGGCGGGATTTCGGATCGAGCTTGACGAGGCCGCCCTCGAGAGGATCTCCGGACCGTTACGGGGAGCACTGCTGATGCGCGTCGCACAAGTGGGTGTGGGCGGGAGCGGTGTCGTGGCGCGCTACCACTCGGGATCGCTCAACGGCTGAGCGAACGCTCAGCGTCCGGACGGCGATGGGGGGGGTTCGGTGGTACGGGTGTCGCTAGGTTCGGCCCCATTGCGGGGAAGTTCGACGGTGTGGGTGGTGTCGGCGGGAGACAGGGCGCTGGGTGAGAACGTCTTGGCGGTGGCTGCGGCGCGGCCGTCCTGGCTGGTAGGCAGCTCGGGGGCCCGGTCACGCCGCTGGGCGCCGTGGCTTTCGGGGTCGCTATCCGGGTGAGTGCGCGCTGCGAGGCGAGCCATTTCCCGGCGCCGCGCGCGCCGGCGATCCCGTCGGGTCGGGTGGGCCGGCCACAGCTCCTCGATTGCGCTGTTGAACTCGGCGCCGATCACGATCGCCATCGCGATGAAGAACGAGAACAGCAGGTAGGCGATCGGGGCGGCGAGTGCCCCATAGGTGTACCCGGTGACGGACACCGACGCGATGTAAAGCCGCAATACGGTGCTGGTGACCAGGAACACTGCCATCGCCAGCAGGGCGCCGGGCAGGCCCCGGTGCCACGGCAGCTTGCGGGGTAGCGCCACCTTGTACAGCGTGGCCAGGCCGAGCATCAACAGGACGCCGAGACCGGGGTAGTAGAAGATGCTGACCAGCTGGGTCAGCGTGGGTCGAACGGATTCGGGGAACAGCGCGGGAATCAGGTCCGGACCCAACGCCGTCAACGGCAGCACGAGCACTGAACCGATCAAGGCGACCACATAGAGCAGCAATGCGAAGATCCGCTGCCATACCGGGTTACGCACCGTGTACTGCTGGTAAGCAGCAGTGATCGAGTCCACCAGCGACGCCAGCGCCGATGAGCCGGCCCACAAGGCCAGCACGAACCCGACCGACACAATGGTGCTGCGCCCTTGGGTGAGGATGTCGTTCACCGTCGGCCGGATGATCTGGTCGACCACGTCAGTGCTGAATACCGTGCTGGCCAACTGCACGATCTCCCGCTGCGCTGCCTCAACAGTAGCCGGACCGAACCAGCTCGTGACGAATCCGAGGCTGCCCAGCAATCCCAGCAACAGCGGCGGCAGCGACAGAGTCATCCAGAACGCGGCTTGGGCAGACATCGCGACGAAGCTGTCGTCCCACGCCTTGACGGCGGTTCGGGCGATCAGGCGCAGCGGGCCGCGCCGGGCCGGGCTGTCGGTGCCGGGCTCGGTGGGGGACTCGGCGGCGGTGGAGTCGGCGGGCGCATCCATGTCGGCTCCTAGGATGGTCCATTCGTTGGATTGTGCGCAGCATGACTCACCGGGCGGTAGCGTGCGCGCTCGCCCGTCAACCTTCGAGCAGAGGAGTGCGTCGCCCGCTGTGTCCCGACCCGTCGAGACTGCCGCTGTTGCCGCCTCCTCGAGCCGGCCGCTGCGCGCCTGGCAGCGCCGAGCGCTGGCCCGTTACCTGGCGACGTCGCCGCAGGATTTCCTCGCGGTCGCTACGCCGGGGGCCGGCAAGACGACGTTCGCATTGCGGGTGGCAGCCGAGCTGCTGGCCGATCGAACCGTGCACGGGATCACCGTGGTCACCCCGACCGAGCACCTGAAGCATCAGTGGGCGGCTGCGGCCGCCGAGCTGGGCCTGGCGCTCGACCCGGAATTCCGCAACACCGTGGGTGCCACCTCACGCGACTACCATGGCGTCGCAGTCACCTACGCCCAGGTTGCCGCGCACCCGACCTTGCACCGGGTACGCACCGAAGGACGCCGCACGCTGGTGGTTTTCGATGAGATCCACCATGCCGGGGACGCCAAGAGCTGGGGTGATGGGGTACGGGAGGCATTCACCCCGGCGGTGCGCCGGCTGGCACTGACCGGCACCCCGTTTCGCAGCGACGACACGCCGATCCCGTTCATCAGTTATGAACCGGATGCCGACGGCGCGTTGCGCTCCGCCGCCGACCACTCCTACGGCTATCCGGAGGCACTGGCCGACGGCGTGGTGCGACCGGTGGTATTCCTCGCCTACTCCGGCGAGGCCCGCTGGCGGACCAGCGCAGGGGAGGAGTATTCGGCGCGGCTGGGAGAGCCGCTCACTGCCGAGCACACCGCTCGGGCCTGGCGCACCGCATTGGACCCGGCGGGCGAGTGGGTCCCCGCGGTGCTTACTGCCGCGAACACCCGCCTGATCCAGCTACGCGCCGGCGCTCTGCCCGATGCGGCCGGTTTGGTGATCGCCACCGACCACACCGCCGCCAGGGCCTACGCCAGGATTCTGCGGCAGATCACCGGGCGCGAGCCGGTGCTCGTGCTGTCCGATGACCCGTCGGCCTCCGGGCGGATAGCCGAGTTCGGTGCCTCCGACGAGCGCTGGCTGGTCGCGGTCCGAATGGTGTCCGAGGGTGTCGACGTGCCCCGGCTCGCGGTCGGGGTGTACGCCACCTCGGCGGCCACCCCGTTGTACTTCGCTCAGGCGGTGGGCCGATTCGTTCGTTCCCGGCGGCCTGGCGAGACCGCCACGGTGTTCGTGCCCAGCGTGCCGGTGCTGCTGGGGCTGGCGAGCGAACTGGAGAAGCAGCGCGATCACGTACTCGGGGCGCCACACCGCGCCGAGGAGGGCTGGGATGACGCTGAGCTCGCGCAGGCCAACGCGCAGCACGACGAGCCCGGCGAGCAAGAGCGCGCCTTCACCGCGCTGGGTGCCAACGCCGAGCTGGACCAGGTGATCTACGACGGTTCCTCCTTCGGCACGGCCGTCTTCGCCACCACCGAGGACGAACAGGACTACCTCGGGTTACCGGGGCTGCTGGAGCCCGATCAGATGCGGGCGCTACTACGGCACCGCCAGGAACAGCAGCTGACCCGAGCGACCGAGCGCTCGCCGTCAGCGCCGGCTCGGACACCGACGATGCGAGAACACCTGGGCGAGCTGCGCCGGGAGCTCAACACCCTGGTCGCGTTGGCGCACCATCGCACCGGCCGGCCGCACGGGGCGATCCACCAGGAAGTCCGCACCGCCTGCGGCGGCCCACCCACCGCAATGGCCACCGCCGTCCAGCTCGAGCAGCGCATCGCCTACCTCCGCTCCCACTAGCGTCCCGAGTCGTTGCGCCCCCGACATGGAGACATATCGGGGCAACCACGGGTCGGATAAGCCCGATATGTCTCCATGTCGGGTGGTTCATAGTGGGTGTTGTGGCGTATGACGTGGCGGAGGTGCGGGCGCAGTACCCGGCGCTGGGCGACGGGCGGGCCTGGCTGGACGGGGCGGCCGGCACCCAGGTTCCACAGGTGGTGATCGACGCGGTGGCGCAGACTTACCGCACCGGCGTATCGAATCAAGGCGCGCCGTTCGAAGCCAGCTCGCGTGGCACCGAGATCGTGGCGCAGGCGCGTCGCGCGGTGGCTGATCTGGTCGGTGCAGTCGACCCGCGCGGGGTGGTTTTCGGCCCGACGATGACCGCGTTGACCTACCGCTTCGCCACCGCATTGGAGGCCACCTGGCGGGAAGGCGACGAGATCGTGGTCACTCAGCTCGACCACGACGCGAACGTCCGGCCGTGGGTACAAGCGGCGTGCCGAGCAGGAGCCACCGTGCGGACCGCAGCCGTGGATCCGCGGACCGCCGAGCTACCGGTGGACGGGGTGCGCGCCCTGCTCGGTGAGCGCACCAGGTTGGTGGCCCTGACCGCCGCATCGAACCTGGTGGGAACCTGTCCTGATGTGACAGCGATCACCTCCGCAGCGCGCGAGGTGGGCGCGGTCAGCTTCGTGGACGGGGTGCACCACACCGCACATGCGCACGTGGACCTGGCGGCACTCGGAGCCGACTTTTACGCCACCAGTGCCTACAAGTGGGCGGGTCCCCATCTGTCGGCTGTTGTCGCCGCCGATCCGGGACTGCTGGAGGGCCTGCACCCGGACCGGTTGCTGCCCGCTCCGGATACCGTGCCGGAGCGCTTCGAGCTGGGTACGAATCCGTTTGCCTCGCTGGCCGGAGTGGTTGCTGCGGTGGCGCATCTGGCAGGGCTGGACGACGCAGCCCGGGGCACCCAGCGCGAGCGACTGTCAGTCTCCCGCCGAGCCACCGGAGTCCACGAGGACGCGCTGGGCAGCCGGATGCTGACGGGTTTGGCGGCCATCCCGGGTGTGACGCTCTACGGCTCTGCCCGCCAGCGCACCCCGACGGCGTACTTCCGGCTGGAGGGCTGGGCGCCCGCCGACGTCGCCGAGGCTCTGTCGGCATGGGGTATCAACTGCTGGCATGGATACGCTTACGCCTGGGAGTTGGCCGAAGCGTTGGCGCTGCGTGACAGCGGCGGCGCGGTGCGGACCAGCGTGAACTTCTACAACACCGCCACCGAGGTGCAGCGGCTGCTTGACGCTGTTGCGAAACTGGCAGCCGGGCGCTGAAGACTGATCCGGGGCGGCACCTATAGAGGTACCGCCCCGGTTGACATGGGTTATTTGGTGGACGATGTCAGGCGTCCTCGGCCTGGATATCGGCTGCGAGCTCCTTGAGCTTCAAAGAGTGCTTACGGGCGTGGTGGCTGCAGAACAGCAGTTCTCCACCGGAGGGCAGCACTGCCCGGATGCGGGCGGCGGCGCCGCACCTGTCGCAACGATCGGAAGCGGTCAATTCGGGGCGGGCAAGCGTGCTGGTCATGGCTTCTCCCTCCGTTCGGTCCAGTCTACGCGACCAGACCGGGTCGAACCGGCTGCGGTACTCGCACTGCTGGTACTAACTGGCGGGATCCACCCGTCAACCCTGACATCGGATCTCAGGGCTCCACTGTTCCAGACGAACGCCGTCCATGATGTGTTCCCGAGCCCGTGGCGACGACCGTCACGTATCTCAGCTAGTACCGCACGCCCTGGATCGACGCAAGGTCTCGCGGTGATAGTCGCCGATCGCTGCGCTACCGCGCTAGCCTCATCGTCGCGGGTGATCGAGACGCTGGACGGCAGGAGGACGGCATGGCCGATGCCGGGGCACTGGCCTTGGACCTGGCCGCTCAAGGCGTCGTCGGGCTGACCATCGCGTGGGCGGACAACAATGGGATCCCACGCTCGCGGACCGTGCCGATCGATGCATTGCCCCAGGTGGCCAAGCAGGGGGTGGGGATCACCGCGCTGTTCGCGGTGTTCGACACCCACGACGCGATCACTTTCAGTCACGCGGGCCTGTCCACACCGAGTGGCGATGTTCGATTGATACCGCAGCTGTGCGGGCTGACTCAGCTCGCCGGGCAGCCCGCGCTGGCGTGGGCGCCGGGGCGGCAGGTCGCGGCGGACGGCTCGTGCTGGCCATACGACCAACGGGGGGTGCTCAAAGCTCAGGTCCACGCTGCGGCCGCCGAGGGACTGGAGATCAAAGCCGGCTACGAGCTGGAGTTCGTGCTTGTCCAGGCCGGCGACTGCGGCACTTGCGGAGCGGAGCTTCGGCTCGCGCACCAGGGCCCGGCTTACAGCCCGCACGCCCTCCTGGCAGTGGACGAGTTCGTGGCCGCTGTGCTGACCGACCTGGCGGCCAACGGTGTGCCGGTCAACCAGTTGCACGCTGAGTACGGGCCGGCCCAACTGGAGCTCAGCATCGTCGCGTCCGATCCGATCACCGCCGCCGATCGGCAGCTGCTGGCTCGCCAGACCATCCATGCCGCGGCGAGGGCGCACGGCCTGCGGGCCAGCTTCGCGCCGCTGTTCACGGTCGCGGGGATAGGAAATGGCTGGCACCTGCACACCTCGGTTTGGTGTGACGGGCGCAACCTGCTGGCCGGCAGCGCCACCGGTGCTGCCGAGCGGCCTGGCCCCGACGGCGCTGGTTGGCTGGGTGGGCTGCTTCGGGACCTGCCCGCGCTAGCAGCGATCACCGCACCAAGCGTGCCGTCGCTGAGCCGGTTGCGCCCTGGGTACTGGGCTGGTGCCTACCAGTTCTGGGGAGTGGAGAACCGGGAGGCGCCGTTGCGCTACGTCCCCGGTTCGGAGCTGCTCGGCGCTGACCACGCCAACGTCGAGCTGAAGGTCTCCGATGCCGCGGCCAACCCGTACCTGGCGTTGGCAGCGGTGATTGCCGCTGGCATGGCGGGGCTGCGCGACGGTGCCGACCCGGGCGAGCCGATCCAGACCGACCCGGGCGGGTGGACCGAGTCCGACCGCGCGGCGCGTGGCCTGACGCAGCTACCGGTCACACCGGCTGAGCAGGAGGCGGCGCTCACCGGCTGTCAACGGGTCACCGCGGTGCTGGGGGAGCAACTGCTCGGCGCCTTTCTCGCAGTGCGTCGGTCTGACGCGGCCTGGGCGGCCGATCGGTCGCTGGACGATGTCGTGGCCGCGCATCGCTGGCGCTACTGAGCGGGGTGTTATTGGGCAGTGGCGTCGCCCTCACGCGGTTGCCACGCCCGCAGCAGTGCCTCGGGGATGCCCCACCAGCCCAGCGGGGTGAGTCGCTCGACATCGTCGACGGCACCGAGCATCTGCCACAGCACGACGACGGTGGCGAACCACCCGGCCAGTACCTCGATGTCATCGTCCTCCGGTCCGGCAACGAATTCGGCGAGGTTCTCCGCGGAGGCGGGCGTACCTGGACCGCCGCGCGCCAGCGCCGCCACCGCCTCCAGCCACTCCTCGTGATCGAGGGCGATCATCGAAAGCTCTTCTTCAAGGGCGTCCTCAGGTGGCTCGTCCATCGGGCTGACGACACCGGCGGCGAGGCGCAGCCACAGTTCGGCGTCATCGGGGTGCAGGTTGTTCGGATCGACCCCGCCGCTGGCGGCGAGCAGGTCGGCCAACCTTCCACCCCGTTGTAGAGCGCTGCGCAAGCCCCGGCAAGCGGTCTCCAGCTCGGCGTCGGGCCGGGGGCGTTCGCCGACCTCCGCGAGGAGTTCCCGCAGTTCCTCTGAGGCGGCTTCCTCAGCGGCGTCCCACTCGGCGATGAAGTCCTCGTCCGCCTCGTCGAGCAGCTCGGTCATCGGTACCCGGCCGTCGGGTCCCGGCGAGGTCATCCACCGTTCCTGTAGTTCCCGGTACTCCCGGGTCGCCGCTGGGTCGCCGGCGAGCAACCGGTCCGGGTCGATGTCACCAGCAGCGAGTCGCTCCTCGAGGTGCCTGACGAGCTGGGCATGCAATTCCTGGGCAAGCGGCGTGCGGGTCGGCTCGTCCTCCCACACGTGCAACCCGATGATCGCAGTCGGTTCGGTCCCGGTTGCCTCGAGCCAGCCGTGCACTTCACCGACGGTGGCCGCACCCTCAGCGATCCGACCGAGGATGATCTCGGCGGACTCCCAGAACACTGCCGACAACGGGTTACGCGCCGCGAGGAGCTCACGGCGCAGCGTCGGCAGCGCCTGCAGAGCATCCACCGCGGGCAGGCTGAGTAGCACGCCGGCCACATCGCGGCGGGTGAGTTCGCCTGCTGGGCGGTGTGCGCGAGTCAGGAGCTGCCCTCCGTCAAGTGCCACCCGCCGATGCTAGGGCGGACGCGGGCATCGGTGCAGTCGAGGGGGCCTGCCAGCAGGCAACCGGCCCGGCCGACGCCCCAGGATCGGCTCTGGCCGACGGTAGCTTTGTTCGCGTGACCAGCATGCTGGAGCGGGCCGCCATGATTGCGGAGGGAGTGCTGTTTCCCAGAGCCCTCGATGTCGACGCCGGGGGAGTCATTCCGGGCAGCCATTTCGACCTCTTAGCCGAGCACGGCTTCTATGGCCTGGCCAACCGCCCCGAATACAGCGGATTGGCGGCCGATCTCCGGTCGCTGAGCGGCATTCTCGAGACGTTGGCAGGCGGCTGCCTCACCACGACGTTCACGTGGATGCAGCACCACGGCCTGGTGCGGGGCCTCACCGGCACAGCCAACGTAGAACTGCGCGATAAGTACCTCGACGCTGCGATCCGGGGATCGCTACGCGGCGGGGTGGCGTACGCCGGCGCGATTCCGCGGCCTCCGCGGCTATGGGCGGCGGCCACCGCCGGTGGTTGGCTGGTCAGCGGCGATGCCCCGTTCGTGACGGGGTGGGGAATCATCGACATGCTGCTGGTCTCGGCACGCGACATCGCTGGAGGGCCGGAAGGCAGCATCATCAGCGGACTTGTCGACGCCAAGGCCGGCGGTGGCATCACCGTCGAGGAACTGCACTTGCTCGCTGCTGCGGCGAGCAACACTGTCCGGCTGCACTTCGAGGACTACTTCCTCCCGGCCGAGAAGGTCACCGCCGAGGTCTCACACGCCGATTTCCTCGCCAAGGCGCACCTTGCCTTGCGGCTGAACGGCAGCCTCGCGATGGGAGTCGCCGGGCGGTGCATCCGGATGATCGGCGAGGCCGGACGACCCGAGCTAGTAAAGCTGCTCCAGGCAGCGCAGGACACGATCCGCGACCGTCTCGACAGCGGACTGTCCGAACCAGTGACTCTGCCCGCAGCTCGCGCTGCCGCGTCCGAGCTCGCCTACCGCTGCGCCGGCGCACTCGTGGTGGTGACGGGCAGCTCCGGGATCCTTACCGGCCGGCACGCCCAGCGGCTGGTTCGGGAGGCCACGTTCACGCTTGTCGCCGCCAGCAGGCCTGAGATGAAAGAAAACATCCTGGATCTGTTCGCACGCGCAGGGTAAAGACTCTGCAACGTAGGCGTGACTGAGTGCACGGAACGGCTACACTAGGCGACTACACCTGGGCTTAGGGGGAGATGCTGGGATGAGACCTGCGCATGCGTTGCCCGTCGGGCTGGCTCTTGCCGCGGTGGCGTCCCTGACGCTGGCGTGCGGGTCGGCCCCTGGCAACACCGCCCAGCGTGCACCTGCCGGTGTAGTTCCCGCCGGCTTGGAACGATTCTACGGCCAGACCTTGTCTTGGGGCAGCTGCGCTGCGTTCGCCACCAGCCAACGTGACCAGGAAGCCTATTCCGACCCGGGATTGCAGTGCGCCCACCTCGAGGTGCCGCTGGACTACGCAAAGCCGGACGGCAAGGTCATCAAGGTCGGCCTACTCCGGCGACCGGCATCAGACCCGGGGCAGCGCATCGGTTCCTTGGTGATGAACCCGGGTGGTCCCGGCGGGTCGGGGATGAGCGCGGCGGCCGGTAAGGCCGGCGACATCGCGGACACTGAGTTGGGACGACGGTTCGACTTCGTGGGGTTTGATCCACGCGGTGTCGGCGCCAGCGAACCGAAGGTTCAGTGCCGGACCGCGCAAGAGCGCGATGCCGAACGCCTGATGAACCTCAACGTCGACACCTCACCGGCCGGTGTGGAGCGAACGGAGAAGCAGGCAAAGGCCACCAACGCCGGGTGTGTCAGCCGTACCGGAATCGACGTGCTCGCGCATGTCGGTACCCGGGAAGTGGCCCGCGACCTTGATGTCATGCGGTCTGCCCTGGGTGACGCCAAGCTGACCTACCTCGGCTACTCCTACGGCACCCGCATCGGTACCAGCTACGCCGAGACCTTCCCCGGCAATGTCCGCGCGATGATCCTCGACGGTGCCCTCGACCCAGCCCAGGATCAGGTCGCCCAGCTTCTCGACCAGGGCCGAGGATTCCAGCAAGCTTTCGACGCATTCGCGGCGTGGTGCTCGAGTCAGCCGGACTGCGCTTTGGGGCAGGACAAGAGCCAGGCTGTGACCAAGTTCCAGGCTATGGTCCGGCCATTGATCGATAACCCGGTGAGCGTGTCCGACGGGCGCAAACTGTCGTACACCGACGCCACGATCGGCACGGTGCAAGCGCTGTACGTGCCCCAGCTATGGACGCCGCTGAACCGAGGTCTGCAAGGACTTGCTCAGGGTAACGGGGATATCCTCATGCGTCTTTCCGACCTTTACAACGGGCGTTCGTCCGACGGCACCTACTCCACCCAGATGGATTCCTTCCAGGCCGTCCTGTGCGTGGACAATCCGCCCATCAAAGACCCGAACGTGGCGCGGGACATCGATGCCCAGTACCGGAAACTGGCGCCATTCCTCGACACCGGACAACCACCTTCTCCCGCTCTTGACAGCTGCGCATTCTGGCCGGTGCCTGCCACCGGTGGGCCGCATCATCCACAGGCCAATGGGCTGCCGACCGTCGTAGTGATCTCCACGACGCAGGATCCCGCCACCCCGTATCAGGCCGGGGTCAACCTCGCTCGCGACCTCAAAGCACGCCTGGTGACTTTCGACGGGACCCAACACACCGCCTTTTTGCAGGGCATCGGCTGCATCGATAACGCCGGGATCTCCTATCTCACTGATCTTGATCTTCCCAGGGAGGGAACCCGCTGCCCAGCGGTGAGTTGATTCAGCCCGGCAACGACCTGCCTAGGGCGCTGGTGCAGATGACGCCGCGGAATGACCTGGGTGCCCAGCTGGGTGGTAATTCAGAAACGAAGGGCGGGCGCCGATGGATGGGATCTGGTCAGCTCGGCGGGCGACCTACCGTGTGTTGTACCGAATCGACGACACCAGTCACACAGTGACGATCAAGACGATTCGACATCGACGTAGCGCTTACCCATAGCAGGTCTACGCCAGCCAGGCGTCGACGCCGGTGAGCAGGCGTTGCTTAATCGCCGGAGGAGCGGCCGAGGCTGTGATCGATTGCCCTGCGAGGACCGCCAGCTGCTCGTCGCCGAAGCCGAGGGCGTCGCGCAGGATCTGGTATTGGCCAGCCAGCCGTGTCCCAAAGAGCAGCGGGTCATCGGCGCCGATCGCGACCGGCACACCGGCTTTCAGCAGCGAAATGATCGGGAGCTGGTGTATCGATTCGAGCACACCCATCGGCTCATAAGAGGTCGGGCAGATCTCCAATGCAACTGCGCGTGCGGCCAGATGATCGAGCACAGACCGATCCTGAACCGCAGTAATGCCATGCCCGATCCGGGTTGCACCCAGCACGTCAACGCACTCGCGCACGTGCTCAGGTCCGGTGTAGTACCCGGCGTGCGGGGTGCGGACCAGACCGGCGGTGGCGGCGATCCGGCACGCGACCACGAAATCCGTCGGACGCCCGCAGCGCTCATCCCCGGAGATGCCGAATCCCACCACCCCGCTACCGGCGTATCGGGCCGCCACCCGCGCCAGTGCGCGGGCATGCTCGCCGGACCGGGCCCAGCTGGTAGCGACGATCAGCCCGATGCCCACGCCGGTGGCTGCCGTGGCGTCTCGACAGGCTTCCAGCAGCACCTCGACCACACCGTTGAACCCGTCGAACCGAGAAGCGTACGAGGTGGGGTCCACCTGCAGCTCCAGCCAGCCCGACCCATCCGCGGCGTCGTCCTCGGCTGCCTCGTGGACCACCCGGCGTACGTCGTCCACCGAACGGATGGCGTTACGGGCGGCGTCGTAGCGACGTTGGAATACCGACCAGTCGCGGTCAGTATCGGCCCAGTCGACCGACGTGCTCCGTAGCGCGGAAGGAAGTGTGATCCGATAGGTAGCGGCGAACTGGTGCACTGTGCCCAGGCGCATCGAGCCCGTGAGATGCAAGTGCAAGTGAGCCTTGGGCAGCGCGCGGATGTCCCTCAAGAAGTACAGCCCGGTTCTAAGTCGTCATGGATCACGGTCAGCTTGACCATTGACCCGACCGGCTCTAGCTCGAAGGTCACCTTCGACCGTTTTTCCTTGACCAGCTCGGCGAAAACCTCCTCGGTCCAGCCGAACATCTCAGCGTGTTCGGGCTGGTAGTTGTGCCAGCTGTAGGACAGTCGCCATCCAGCGCTCGGCGATGTCATTGATGGGCGCGGCATTGGCTATCGCGAGTCGAGTTCGGCCGCGGTGGCTCGGACCTCTCGCTCACTCGCGCCGGCGGCCACCAGCTTTCGGTACCGGTTGAGCAGTCGCGGCGCGTGGAAGGCCAGTACCGCGACCAGGTTTCCCGCCTGGAAATAGCCGGCGACGGTGCCCTTGATCGTGCCGGGGTCGTGCAGCACTTCCACGGAAGTCGCCAGATCACAGCGTCCGATCAGCTGCAGCGTCAGCCCGTACTGGTCGGACCAGAAGTACGGCACGACGTCGGCCTGCCGGGTGATCTCTGCCCCGGCGATTCGTTGTGCGACAACCGCGGCCTGCTCGGTGGCCGATGTCCAATGCTCGATGCGCCGCCGATCCCCGACCGTGGGGTGCTGCCAGGCGGCGACGTCGCCGACCGCGTAGACGTTGTCGGTGCCCTCCACCAGGCCGGTGGCGTCGCACAGCAGCCCGCCTTCGGCGGATATCCCCAGCCCGGCCAGCCACCTGCCGTCGACGACGGTACCTACCCCGACCACGCCGCAGTCGGCGCGCACGGTGCTTCCGTCAGCCAATCGGGCGGCGATGCCGCCGTTGTTGTCCCCGGCGGGGAAGTCTTCCAGCCGTACCCCACACTGCACAGTCACCCCGTTGTCGGTATGCAACCGGGCGCATAGCTGGCCCATTTGTTCACCGAGAACTCGGGCGAAGGGCACCGGCAGCGCCTCGATCATGGTTACTTCGAGGCCGGCCATGCGGGCGGTGGCGGCAACTTCGGCACCGATGAAGCCGGCCCCGATCACCAGCAGCGAACGGGCTCGCAAGATCGAGCTTCGCAGCCCCCGGCAGTCCTCCAGCGTGCGCAGCATGTGCAGCTCCGGGTGGTCAGGCTGACCGGGCAACCGCCGTGGCAGTACTCCGGTGGCCACGACCAGCGCGTCGTAACGAAGCCGGTTGCCGTCGGCGAGTTCCACGGCGGTGCTGTCCACCCCGACTGCGGACCTGCCCAGGTACAGCGAGGTGTCAAGGTCGGCCAGGTCGCCGCGGTGCAGAACGGCCCGTTCCTCGGGCCACTGCCCGGCGAGGATCTGTTTCGACAGCGGGGGCCGGTCGTAGGGTTCATGCGGCTCGTCCCCGATGAGGCTGATCTGGCCGGAGAATCCCGCCGTGCGCAAGGACTCCACGGTACGCAGGCCGCCTAGCCCAGCGCCGACGACCACTACGTGCTCCATTTCGCGCCTCCGGTTCAGGATTCACTGCGTAGCTGCTCACGTAGCCGAGCCAGCGTCCGGGACAACAGGCGCGAGACGTGCATCTGCGAAAGGCCAATCTGTTGCGCGATCTCGCTCTGGGTCAGGCCGGCGAAAAAGCGCAGTTTGAGGATGGCGCACTCGCGTTCGGGAAGCCTGTCCAGCAGCGGGGCCAAGGTCGTGCGGTATTCCACGCGGCCGAGTTCGGCGTCAGCCGTACCGACGATCTCTTCCAGCAACGTACCGGCGCCATCGGCGTCGAGCAGGCTGTCCAGTGAGCTGGTGCGGTACCCGGCTGCCGCCTCCAGACCTTCCAATACTTGCTCCCGCGGCAGGCTCAGGTACTCGGCGAGCTCGCTGACGGTTGGCGCCCTGCCGTGCTGCTGCGACAGCACCGACATCGCCGAGCCGATAGCGACGTGCAGATCCTTCAGCCGTCGTGGGACCCGCATGGCCCAGGCGTGATCTCGGAAGTACCGACGCACCTCGCCGGTGATGGTGGGCACCGCAAAAGACAGGAAGTCGCTGCCCCGTTCGGGCTCGAAACGATCCACGGCGTGGATGAGCCCCACGCTGGCGACCTGCTCGAGATCGTCCCGAGGCTCACCGCGGTGGCTGAACCGACGGGCGATGTGGTGCGCCAGCGGCAGGTGCGCGGTCACCAGCCGGTCACGCAGTTGATCCCGCCGCGGACTGTCCGGATTCAGCTCGACGAGTTCGGTGAACAGCGCGGCGAGGTGCCCGTAGTCGGTGCTCTCGGCCGCGACCCACTCCTCGGACTTTTCGGTGGGCGTTACCAACTCTGCGCCACCGTTTCGTCGTGGCAGCGCTTGACCAGCGTGATACTCACCACCGAAGAGCCAGAGTCCGGCTCACCGGTCACCCGCACCTCGTCGACCAGCGTGGTCAGCACCCGCCAGCCGAACGAGTTCTGCCGCACGTGCGCTCCCGATTTCGCCGGCACCGACACGGTGACCTCCATCTGCGCGGCGTCAAGCCACAACGTGCACGTCAGCACCGCATCCGCAGCGGCAACTCCCACCAGCTCCGCGGCCGCCTCGTCCACCGCCAACCGTAGGTCTTCCACCGTGTCGAGGTCGAAGTCAGCGCGAGCGGCAAGGTCAGCCGCGACCAAACGCAGCGGAGGCAACTCGGATGCCATGGCTGTCACCTGCATCACCACGGTACGTCGGCGGTTCTGCCGTTGGCCATCATCGGGCGTGCTGGTGCCCGCCTGCCCCCCGGATCCCATCACTGCCACGACGCCTCCTACCGACGATGGACTGGCCCGAGGCCGATCCTGCCCGGCATCTGTGGGAATACGCACTACTCCAACCAAAAAGTTGCGCGCCCACGTCACGCGAAGTTGCGTGTATTCGGTGCTGGGGGCCACGGCCCCGAAGAAGTGACGGCGGTGACAAGGTGACTGGCAGGCCCACCGGACCGATCACGGTGGCGCTGCGGCTACGGCTTAGAAGTCGAACACGACTGGCAAAGTGGCTACCGTAGTTAACCCGCCAGCAGCGGCTGCCGCCCCACCCACAGCTCCCGGCGTTCCTCCTCGGTCAGCCCGCCCCACACCCCGTACGGCTCCCGTACGGACAGCGCGTGGCGGCGGCACTGCTCCAGCACGGGGCAACGTTGACATATCGCCTTAGCCTGGTCAGCGCGGCGGGCTCGGGCCGATCCGCGCTCACCGTCTGGATGGAAAAAGACGCTGCTATTCAGACCCTGGCAAGATCCTCGGAGTTGCCAATCCCACTCGCTCGCGACCGGCTTCGGAAGTCGTCGGGTATCTGTCATATCCCACACCGTCCTCAGCCGGTCAGCCTGCTCCTCACGTTAAGCAGCAGGTACCCGTGACGCGCCGGAGGCAAACCTGACCGAGCCAACTCACCGCTGGTAGTGGGGGCTGGCGCAGTGTGTCGATCACGTAGGGCATAATGGACCGTGATGGTCGCACCGATGCTGGTGTGACCGAGGTCGAGTGCGAGGCGCCTTCATAGCGCACGAGCTTCTCCGCGTCTGGGACTGCGGGGTGGCACGCATCAGCCGCCACCATCCCTCGAGGAGAGGATTTCTTCCGCGTGCCTTCGAAACACCCCGTTCCAGTCCGACCGTGCAGTTTCCGCGAACTCGGGGTTTCCACGGAACTGCTCACCGTGCTTGCCGCGCGCGGCATCAGCACAGCGTTCCCCATCCAGGCTGCGACACTGCCCGACGCACTCGCTGGTCGTGACGTGCTCGGCCGCGGCCGAACCGGCAGTGGCAAGACGCTGGCCTTCGCGATTCCCACAATTACCGCGTTGCACCGCTCCAGGCTGCACCGGGCCGCCAACCACCCACGGGCGCTGGTGCTGGTACCCACCCGGGAACTAGCGAATCAGGTCGCCGACACCTTCGCCCCGCTGGCTGCCGCCCTCGGGCAGCGGATCACCACGGTCTATGGCGGCGTTGGCCAGGGCGGACAGGTGGCTGCCCTGCGTGGCGGGATCGACGTTCTCATCGCCTGCCCTGGCCGGCTGGAAGACCTGCTCAACCAGGGCCATGTGCGGCTCGACGCCGTCGAGGTCACGGTATTGGATGAGGCCGACCACATGGCCGACCTCGGATTCTTGCCTGCAGTGCGCAGATTGCTCGATCGCACCCCTGCCGGCACCCAGCGGCTGCTGTTCTCGGCGACCCTGGACGCAGCCGTGGACGTTCTGGTGCGCCGCTATCTCACCGATCCGGTGGTGCACTCGGTCGACCCGCCGGTGGCGCCGGTTTCGACGATGGCGCACCATGTGTTCACTGTGGAGCATGCCGACAAGGCCTCAGTGGTCCGCGAGCTGGCCTCCGGCCAGCGCCGCAGCCTGTTGTTCACCCGCACCAAGCACGGTGCGAAGAAGCTCGCCAAGCAGTTGACCGCCGCTGGGCTGCCCGCCGTGGAGCTACACGGGAACCTTTCCCAGAACGCCAGGACACGGAACCTTGCGGCGTTCACCGAGGGTAGCGCGCGGGTCTTGGTGGCTACGGACATCGCCGCGCGCGGCATCCACGTCGATGAGATCGGCCTGGTGGTGCACGTCGATCCGCCTGCCGAGTACAAGGGTTACCTGCACCGCTCCGGGCGCACCGCCAGGGCAGGCGCCGAGGGAATCGTCGTCACCTTGTCCACCCCGGACCAGTCCGGGGAACTGCGGACACTGACTCGACAGGCCGGCATCAGGCCGGTGACGACGCGGGTGCGTCCCGGCGCCGAGCAGATCGCCGCGCTCACCGGACCGCCGGCTCCACTGGTCGTTCCGAGGGCCCCAGCTGGCGTCTTGGCGCCGTCCAAGAGCCGCCGAGACGGGGGCATTGTCGGGGCTTCCCGTCGTGAACCACGGCGAGCGACCAGACGCCGCTCCACCCGCCGCGCCGCCTGAGGACTTCCACGTGGGCAGGCCGTGCTTCAGGCCAATCAGCTCTCGCGCTAGCGGAGTCCGGGAAGCGCGGCACTAGTTGCTGTGGCTCGCTGCACCTCGCCGCAGAGCGGATGCGCCAGCCGGGCCTGCCACCGCCGCCCATCCGGGTACACCCCGATCAGCCCGCGGGCCTCGGCCTACTCCACCGCTGTCGCATCGGTCAGCTCCGCCAATAGCGGTATCCCCAACGGCTCACCGAACGCCAGGACGTCGATAACGTCGCTCAGTGCGTCAGGCAGCTGGCGATCCGGGCCGCCACCAGCTCCGTCAGCCCCGGCGACAGCGCAAGCTCGCCCGACCAACGCCACACCCCGGCGATGTGATGCAATCGGCCGGCTTCCAGCTCGCCGTCGACCAGCTGCCGCAGATAGAGCGCGTTGCCCCAGGTGATCGACACCCGACGCTCTCTTGTGCGTGTCGTGAACTCGACCCCACCGACGTTGCGGTGAGCGGAGAGGTCGGTGACGCCGAGTTCACGACTCCCGACGCCCTGCCGGCACCGACCTCTCCGCTTCGCTGCGATTGTCGACCTGCGGGTTCTGGGACAGCCCCTCGAGGAGTTGCTCGACGGCGGTGGGCACGGTGAAACCGGTGGGACCGATGCTGACACAGGACCAGCGGCCGTCACTGACGACCGGCACGCCGGCCTTGGCCATGCTTTCCACCAGGTCGCCGGCAAGGTAACTGTGACGGCTGTCCCAGACCCGTTGACGGTCGGCCTGGCCGAGATCGGCCCACCACCGGTGGGCCAGCTGCAGGGAAGTGCTCATCGCGGAACCACCTTCTGGATAGTCGTTGTTTGTGAGCCCACAGCTCGACGGTGTAGTCGGGCTGAATCATTGAGGCCCGTGTTGATGCCTGCCACTCCGGTGCGGTAACGACGAATATAGTCATTGCCTCAATGGAGCGAACCATTGCACCGACTGGAGGATGCAGCTCGTCATATCGGCGTGAAAAAGTATGAAATAAATCATCGCCGCATGCATCCGTCTTGCCCCATTACATGCTCCCCACGATGCGCGGGAGAGCATCATCCAGCTGCGGTGCCGGCTGGGACCGTCCTACCGGGGAACGGGGGCGTCGCCAGCGGTGGCGGAGGTGTCGAAGACCTGTTGCGCAACTTGGCGCTGGGTGGCTACGAGGTCGCTGACGACCTCGCGCTGTGTCACGAGTAACTGCTCAAATGGGCCGTAGGACGAGGTCAGCGCGGTGGCTTCGACCTGGCGGGCCAGGTCCGCCCACACCTGGACCGACCGCAGTGAGGTGTCCAGCCCTTGACGCACGAGCTGGGCCATCGAGTCATGCGCGCGCTGGGTGGGACCTTCGGCGTCATCGACCGGGCGCGGGCCTCGCTCATCGCGAACGTCGGCGACTCGTCGGTCGTCTTTGATATGCGTAAGCATGTATCGGTGCTCCCGGGTCTCGGGGGATGCCGTATTAAGCCGTGTGCGAACCACCCTCCTCGTGATCGGCGCAGCGTGCAACCACCTTCTCGATAAAATCGCGGTAACATTTAAAAGGCTCGGCGATGACAGTACGTCACAGCTTTTTCATCACCAGTGGACGAATCTACTGGTAGGGCCGCCGGTGATGTCGATCCGGATCCACCCGTGAGCGCAGCGGCTGCTGCGGCCCGGTGGCATCGATGACCGCACTGACCAGATGGTGGTCGGGAGACAGGTGGCATACCGGGTCGGTCCGGGCGGCGTCGCCGGTGAGCTGGAAGGCCTGGCAGCGGCAACCGCCGAAGTCGATCTCCTTGCGCGGGCAGCTCCGGCACGGCTCCGGCATCCATCGCGATCCCCGAAACCGGGTGAACGCCACTGAGCGGTGCCAGATCGTGCGCAGTGAGTGCTCCCGCACGTTGTCGATGTCCAATCCGGCGATTTGCCCTGCGGCCGGGCACGGCAGCACCCGCCCGTCGGGTGCGACGATGATGTGCCGCCGTCCCCAGCCGTGCATGCACGGTTTCGGGTAGGGCTCGTGGTAGTCCGCGACGACGTAAAGGATCTCGAGGCTGTCGCCGTGCGTCGCTCGCGCTTGGGTGACGGCGTGCTCGGCGGCGATGACCTGTTCGCGTGTCGGCAGCAGCGCTGACCGGTTGAGTAATGCCCAGCCGTAATACTGCGTGTGCGCGAGCTCGAGCCGGTCGGCGCCCAGTGCCGCGGCGAGGTCCACCATCGGCCCGATGCGACCGACGTTCCCCCGATGCAGCACGACGTTGATCGTCAGTGGCAGCTCCAGCGCCGTGACCGCTCGGGCAGCCGTGATCTTGCGGTCCCAGACGCGGGCACCTGCCACCTTGTCGGCAGCCGTGCGGTCGGCGTCCTGCATGCTGAGTTGGACGTGGTCAAGCCCCGCCTGCGCAAGCTCGACTGCACGCCGCTCGTCGAGGCCCACCCCACTGGTGACCAGGTTGACGTAGAAACCCAGATTGCGGGCCCGCGCGACCAGAGCGGCCAGGTCGGGCCTGGCCAGCGGCTCGCCACCGGTGAGGTGCACTTGCAGCACGCCGAGCTGCCGAGCCTCATCCAGTACGCGGAACCACTCGGGCAGCGCCAACTCCACTGCTCGGGGCACAGTTACGGGATTGGAGCAGTACGGGCAGTGCAGCGGGCAGCGGTAGGTCAACTCGGCGAGCAGGCCGAGCGGCCTATCCACGGCTGGCCACCAGCAGGCCCTGCCCGATCAGGTCCTGCAGCAGCGACATGACGTCGTCGACCGCGACGTCGTCATACACCTCGCCGACCGACCGCACCATGTCCGCCACGCTGTGGCTGCCGTCGCACTGCCGGACGACGGCAGCCGCCGTCTCGTTCAGCATGAGCACACCTTCGGGGAACAGCAGCACCGTCTCACCGCTGAGCGGATCGGTACCGGCGCGCACCCCGCGGCGCAGTTGCGGCCGGTCGGTGAGTGACAACGCTACCGTCATCGACGCACCTGCAGCGCATGCTCGATCGCGTCGAGCATGCTCCATAGAACCTCGGTCTTGAACGTCAGCGCGCCCGCAGCAGCGTCCTGACTGTCCCTGGTCGTGCAGTGCGACAACACTATTTCCAGCGCATCTGCGCATTCTTCTCGGGCCCGCTCTATCCGGCAGTCAAAGTATCCCAGCGCGTCATGGTCTATCCACGAGTAGTGCTTTCTCAACGCGACCGTCCGAGCGGCCATCGCCTGTGGGGCGAACAACTCGGTCAATGACGACGCAACACCCTCGATCCATGGCCTCGTCCGGGCGAAGGTGACGTAGGAATCGACCGCAAAGCGCACTCCCGGCAGCAAGTGCAGTTCGTCAATGACTTCCGCCCGCTTCAATCCGACCGCATCAGCCAGCACCAGCCACCGGGCACAACCACCCTCACCATCGGTGGTGCCGTCGTGGTACGAGATTCGCGGCAGCCACCGCCGGCGGACCTCTGGCAGCGGGCAGTTCGCGATGATGGCGGCGTCCTTCTGCGGCAGACTCCGCTGATAATACCACCGATTGGCCACATAAGACCGCAGGTGAGAAGGCTCAAGCTCACCCGTGGCCATCCGCTGATGAAAAGGATGCTTGTCCCAGTAGCTGCGCTGTTGGGCCCGCAACATGCCCTCGAAGTCGTCTCGGTTCAACGTTGGCAGGCTTTCATTCATTCTTCCCCCTCCGCTGCCGCTCGTGTGAGTTCACAGCTCGTATTGAGCACCGTCCTCGGTGATGCTCGCGCCGGCGCCGGCGAGCAACGCCCGTTCGGGCCCGTCCTCGAACAGCATAGGATTGGTGTTGTTGATATGGATATACACCACTTGAGTCCCGGTTTGAGCCCCAGCCGGTTGGCCAAGCAACCGGAGGCTGCCGTCGGCACCGCTGACGGGCAGGTGGCCCATCGAGCGGGCCGTCGCAGTGCCGCGCCCGTGCCGGCTCATCTCGTCATCGACCCAGAACGTGCCATCCACGAGGACCAGATCGGCCTGTTCAATGTGCTTGAGCAGAGCATCGCTGAACGCTGCGACCGAGGGCAAGAACACCACCGAGCGAGTGGTGCGCTGGTCAGTGATCCGGTAACCGATGACCACACCGGAATCCGAATCCCCGCCTGGTGGAAAACTGCCGCGAGCGTAGCGGGGAAGCCGGCCACAGCTGGCATCGAAAGGCTCACACCATATCGAGGATGCGGCACCATTGCGATACTGCAACGCGAATCGCTCACCGGGACGAACCTCGTGCCAACGTAGCACCGTGTAGCTCTCCAACGTCGGGAGCACCCCGCAGTGGGTTAACAGAGCTCGCACCGCCGCGGTTGCGTACACGTGTAGCTCGCTGGCCTGTCGAAGTGACAGTAATCCCAGGGTGTGGTCGAGCTCGGCATCGGTGAGAAAAATGCCATGTAGCGGTGCAACGGAGTCGCCAGGCCCAGGCCATAAAGCAGCACATTCACGTAGGGCGGCGTCGAGGTCTGGCCCAGCATTTCCGAGAAACCACTCACCTGCACCGTCGCCGACGGCAATGGTGCAGGACCGTCGCCGAGCCACGGCGCGTGAGCCTGACCGTGCGGCGTCACATATCGGGCAACCGCAGTTCCATTGCGGTACGCCACCGCCAGCGGCGGAGCCTAAAATGCGAACGAGCATCTCAACGCCAGCTGACAGTCTCAGCGTCTGACTAACCTCAGCGACGAGCCACGTACATCGTTACTTCCATGGGGGTTTCCAGCCGCTCCCAGGTAGGCGCCACCCACTGCCGGCGGGCACTCGGCACACTTTGGGCGGATTTTTCACGCTTCCCGCTAAAACCACTGATAATACGACTGTGTTGATCGTGAGCAGTGACCATATTCGACCTCCACCAGCACCGACTAATCTGCGATAATCCTTTAAAGAATTATGAATAAGGACTTCATGGTGGCAGAGCGTATCGAACGATGTCAAGGGGTCATCACCGGCTCAGTTTTATTCGCTCCGAGCTCTGCGCTGACCGTGTCGGGCAGGTCAACGGCCAACGCCTCGGGCACGACGGTCACCTCGGCCGCAGTGCCACCAGGCCAGTAGGACTGCGCGCCGTACACCCACACCCGGTGACCCCGAGCCGTCCTCGCCGCTTCTTCGCGTCACCCGGATCGCCCGGAGAACTGCAGGGGAACCCTGACCTCACCAGCCGCGGGTTCGGGCAGCGCCAGATTGCCGACCTGGAGTACGTCGGTGGCCGGCCCCTGCCGCTCAATTCCAGGCGCTCGCATCAGATCTCCTCGGCGCTGCCCAGAAGGCCCCGTACGGTGCTTCACCACCCGCCGAGCTGATCAACCCGTGGCCAGTACGCGCCGCGATCGAGGCACTACTGTAGGTCACATGCTGAAGGGTGTTCTGACGTTACAACGCCGGCCACCTACCGGAGCTTCACCGTCGGGGTAATGAGAAAGCCTGCATGAGGGTGGTGGCGCGAATACGCTCGCAGGGTCGCCGACCGGGATGGAGCGAGTATGCAGATCGGCTACACCCTGATGACCGAGCAGTCCGGGCCGGTCGACCTGGTTCGGTACGCGGTCACCGCAGAGCAGGCGGGGTTCGCCTTCGAGGTATGTAGCGACCATTACTTTCCGTGGTTGGATGCCCAGGGCCATGCGCCGTATGCCTGGAGCGTGCTCGGTGCCGTGGCGAACGCCACCGAACGAGTCGAACTCATGACTTGCGTGACATGCCCAACCTTCCGGTATCACCCGGCGGTCGTGGCGCAGCAGGCCGCCACGATGGGGTTGCTCTCCGACAACCGGTTCACCCTGGGCCTGGGGTCGGGAGAGAACCTCAACGAGCATGTGGTGGGCCTCGGCTGGCCGTCGATCGAGGTGCGTCACGAGAGACTTGCCGAGGCACTGCGGATCATCAATGCGTTGCTCGATGGTGGTTATGTCACCCGGCGCGGCCAGCATTACCAGGTCGACTCGGCGAAGCTGTGGGATCTGCCCACGCAGCGGGTGCCGATCGCGGTCGCGGTGTCCGGCGCCCGATCCTGCGAGGCGTTCGCACCGCTGGCCGACCACATGATCGCCGTCGAGCCGCAAGCGGAGCTGGGCAGGATGTGGGACGCCGCGCGGCCTGGCGAGGGTTCCAGCCGCCGAATCGGTCAATTGCCGATCTGTTTCGACGCCGACCGCGATGCTGCGATCACCAGGGCGCACGAGCAGTTCCGCTGGTTCGCCGGCGGATGGAAGGTCAACGCCGAGCTGCCTTCCACCGCAGGATTCGCAGCCGCCACTCAATTCCTGCGACCTGAAGACATCGCCAAGAACATTTCCTGCGGGCCCGACGTCGCTGCTCACGTGGCGGCGGCGCGTCCGTTCGCCGAGGCCGGGTTCACCGATCTCGCTCTGGTTCAGATTGGTGGGGCGCCGCAGCACCAGGAACCGTTTCTCGACTACGCCGAAGACGAGCTACTACCGGCGCTGCGCGCGGAGTTCGGCGTGGGCTGAAGGGGAAATGCGTTATGCGAGGTGTCAGCACTGCTCAAAGGTGAACACGGCCTGCAGGACGTGCTTGCGGTGGGCATCCAGGTCGGCGAGTAGCGCGGGTGCCTCGGCGAGGGAAAGCACGTCGGTCACCAGGTGCTTGCGGATAACGGGGCCGTCGGTGCGCAGCAGATCGAGTGTCTCGGCGGAAAGCCGCTCCCGATCCCAGCAGTGCGCAAGCCCGCGGGGTACCCGTCCGATCTGCGCGCTGCGCAGGGTGAGGCCATTGTGGTGAAACTCCTCGCCCAGCCGCAATGCTTCTGCGCCCGCCTGGTGGAATGCGAGATCGATCACGGTGCCTTGCGGACGTAACAGGCGTAGCGCGAGCCCGAGGGTGGCGGCCTGCCCGCGGCACTGGAACACCACGTCGGCGCCACGGTCAGCGGGTCCGTGGCGCCAGCGTGCCTTGAGGGTTGGTGCCGGATCTGCCGAGTCCGGATCCGTGGTCTCGAAGCCCAACGCGGCGGCGGCGGACCGGCGCTGTTCGGTGGGGTCGATCACCACCACGCTGGCTGCCCCGTGCCGCCGCGCGAACATCGCGGTCAGCAGCCCGACGACACCCGCACCGGTGACCACGATGTGCCGGCTGCGCACTCCGTCGGCCAGTGAACGCACGTCCGTGCCGTGGAGCTCAGCGGCCGCGTGGAGCAGCCCGTTGGCGCAGATCGGACCCATATGCGCGACGTAGATACCGAGCAGCGGATCGAGATCGTCGGGCAATGGCACCACCCGGTCCACCAGCGGATTTCCGAGATAACGACTGCGATGCCCGTAGGCCATGGCAACCAGCGCCCCGCTGGAGATCACCGGGGTGCGGCTGTCACCGACCTGCGCTACCTCCATGTACCCCAGCTGGGTCACCGGATACGACAGCCCCGGTTGCTCGGTACGAAACAAACCCAACTCCGCATCCCAGCGTCCGGCGAGGTAGGGATTGCTGCCGCGCAGGAAGCTCAGCTCCGTGCCCGCGGACAGGCCGCTGTAGACGGTGCGCGCCTCGAACTCGCCGTCCGCGGGCCCCTCGGAGGGTGGCCCCTCGTGGACCGCGACAACGCCGGGCCGTTCGATGACCAGTCTTCGCTCAGCCGCCACGGTGCTGCCTTTCCGGTGGACGGATTCGGCCGTCCAGATGGACGGATTGGCCTGTCGCGGCTGACGTGGCCACGGCACACGCCAGCCGGTGCGTGCGCAATGCTTCCGGGTACGGAGCCCGTACGTCATCGGCCACACCGAGGACGGCCTCCACGAAGGCGAGGTCGGCCGCCGTCTTGGCCTCCTCCGGCAGCACGGCGGTGGTGTGCGGCGTGCTGCCGTCAGCACTGCTACGGACCTGCAGCTCGTCCTCGGTGATCGAGAGTGCTGATCCGTCGGCGTATACCTCGATACCCGCGCGGTGCTTCCAACTCAGCCGGCAGCTCGCTGCCAACGTCCCCACCGCGCCACCGCAGAAGCGCAGCAAGGCAACCGTGACACCGTCGATGTCCGCACCGGGTTCGTCCGGTGGTACCCCGTCAGCGAGCGCGGAGACCTCCGCGACCTCACCGACGAGGAGCCGGGCCAGGTCGAGAACGTGCACGGCCTGCTCCACGATCTGCCCTCCGGAGCAGGACCGCTGTGACCACCAACCCACCGGTGGTACCCGGTCCAGCCAGCTCCCGATAACCAGCCGGCGCGGCCGGTCAGCGAGCAACCGCTGGGCCTGTTCAACCGCCGCTGAATAGCGCCAGTGGTGCCCGGTGGCGGTGACCACACCGGCTTCTGCGACTGCGCGGGCTACTCGCTCGGCAACTGCGCAGTCGATTCCGAGCGGTTTTTCGACGAACAGTGCCATCCCCGCGCCCACTATGGCCTCCTCCACGGCACCGTGTGCGAAGGGCGGCACGCAGACATAGACGGCGTCCAACCCGGCGTTGAGCAAGCCGTCGAGGTCGGGGACCGCGCACACGCCCTGGTCCTGGGCGAACCGTGCGGCACGCACGGGATCGACGTCGGTGACCGCAACGAGGTGTGCCTGCGGGATCAGCGCCAGCGTCTGGGCGTGGCGGGTGGCCACCCCACCCGCTCCGACAAAGCCGATCCGGCACCGAGCCACCATGACCTCCCTTTTGGTCTGATTCTGGGGCCCGGGTTTCGATCGATCTGCACAGCCGGAACTAGTAGGTCACTATTAGGTCACGATTGTACTTGCGGCTATTTGGGAGGTGAAGGATGGCGACCTGTCCGGACAGTCAAGGTAGTTCATCAGCGGTCTCGGGGTGGCCGTTCGGCACCGGCTTGAGCGCCGGTCCCGACGTGCACAGCTGGCTGGTCCGGCGCAGTAGCCACGCCAACCAATGGACGGCCGACGAGTTGCTGACCGCGAAGGGCGCGACATCGGTCAGCGTGGTGATCCCGGCTCGCGACGAGCAGAGCACGGTCGGGGACATCATCACCAAGATTCGTCATGATCTGATGGAGCAAGTGCCGCTGGTAGACGAGATCGTCGTGGTCGACTCCAGATCCTCTGACCGCACCGCAGAGGTAGCCGCAGCGTCAGGTGCCCGGGTCGTCGCCCAAGACGACGTCTTGCCCTGGCTACCTTATCTTGACGGCAAGGGCGACGCCCTGTGGAAAGGGCTCGCCGCAAGCGACGGCGACCTCGTCGTCTTCATCGACGCGGATCTGTCCGGGTTCTCGGCGGACTTCGTGACCGGACTGCTCGGGCCGCTGCTCACCGATCCGACTCTGGCCTATGTCAAGGGCTTCTACTACCGCCCCTTCATCCACCAGGCACATACTGTGCCGGACGGCGGTGGACGAGTCACGGAGTTGGTCGCCCGCCCGCTGCTGAACATGTGCTGGCCCGAGCTGGCCGGTTTCGTGCAACCGCTGGCCGGTGAGTACGCGGGGCGGCGAAACATTCTCGAGCAGGTTCCCTTCGTCACCGGATACGGGACGGAGCTGGGATTGCTGATCGACCTGCTCGAGCTGATCGGGTTGGACGCGATGGCCCAGGTTGATCTGGGCCACCGGTGCCACACCCACCAGGACAACGAGGCTCTCGGCAGAATGGCGGGTCAGATCATGCTCACCGCATTCGCCCGTCTCCAGCGACAGGGCCGCCTCGTGATGGATGAACCGCCTTCCACCGTGCTCGCCCAGTTCCGCCGGGGAGACAGTGAATGCGGCATCCATCGAGAACTTGTCGTCACGGACATCGCCGTGCAAGAGCGACCGCCACTGGCCGCTCAGCGCGTTGCTGACGAGCTCATTGGCCAGGAGTACAGCGGCGACACCGGGATCCTCACGTGACGCTGCGCGTGCTGATCAATGCGGGACCGTGGCTGCCGGTGCCGCCGCCGAGCTACGGCGGCATCGAGAACGTGCTGGCGACGTTGATCCCCGAGCTACGGCGCCGGGGTGTCCACGTGGTGCTCGCCACCGTCGGTGCGAGCACCCTCCCGGTCGACGAACGCCTCGTCAGCTATGACCAGCCGCAGTTCGGGCATCTGCAACAGCCCTATAACCAGGTGATGGGTATCGCGCACGGGCACCTCCAGGAGGTGGTGCGTGAGGTGGGCAGACGGACCGACCTCGATCTGGTGCACGACCACGTCGAGGTGGTCGGAGCGGCCGTGCTCGCCGCGATGGGCGCTGCGGCGCCACCGGTACTGCACACCCTGCACTGGGACCTACGCAAACACTCGCAGTTCTACGGCAACTTCAACGGCGGCGGGGCACTGCGAGTCAACGGCGTTTCCGCTAGCCAGCTCGCGGGCGCACCGGAGGCGTTGCGCACACACAGTCTCGGGTACGCGCACCTGGCGACACCGCTGGCGCAGGGAGCGGATCGAAGGGTGGCACCAGTCAAGAGGGACCACTTCGTCACACTCGGCCGTATCACGCCGGGCAAGGGCCAGCACATCATCGCCCGGCTGGCCCGACGGTTGCATGTGCCGTTGGTACTGGCCGGTCCGGTCGGCCCCTACCACGACGCGGATGAACTGGCTGCCGGGCTGCAAGCCGACCCCTCCGCAGCGAGCAACCCTGACGTGCGGTACTGGCAGCGGGAGGTTGCCGAGCATGTTGATGGCGAGCTGGTGCGCTGGGTGGGCACCGTCGGCGCACCGATCCGGGACGACCTGGTGTCCAGCGCTCGCGCATCGGTGTTTCCGCTGCAGTGGGACGAGCCTGGCGGCACTGCAGTGGTCGAGTCCCTCGCGCTGGGCACCCCGGTCATCGGATTGCGTCGCGGGTGCCTACCGGAGCTGGTCCACAACGGACATACCGGGTTGCTAGCCGACACCGCCGAGGCGCTCGGTGCTGCGCTGCGCCACGCTGGCGAGCTCGACCCGCAGGCCTGTCGCGTCGAGGCGGCCCAGCGCTTCACCCCTGCGGTCATGGCCGAGAAATACCTTCAGTTCTACAACAGGCTGATCGGTCGCAGCGCGATCAGCTCGGGCAGCTCCTCCGCGTTGGCGCACAGGTCATCAGCTTCCACACGGTGACGGGAGGACAGCACCGCGGCTATTTCTCGCAGGCGATGCCGTCGTCGTCGCGGTCCAACTCAGATCGGTAACCCGGTTCTCCGCGTCTGATCGGAGCCGCACCGGCGGCCCGGACCGCGGTGCAATTCTGGTAGTAGGCCCCATGACCGCTGCTGTCGTTGTCCGGCTGCGGTGTGACCGGCTGCGGTATGACCGGCTGAGGTGCGACAGGTTGTGGGGGAGCGGCAGGTCGGGGCATGACTGGCTGGGAAGCGACGGGCCCCGACGCGGCAGGTTGGAGACGCACGGTATCCGGTTGGTCAGGTGTCGCAACACGCTCTGCCGGTGCGGTGGGTATCGCCTGCCGAGCACCTGTGGTCTCCGAGATCGGCGTGGGCGGTGCCGGTGCAACCTGTGGTGCGGGTGGCTCGACCGGTGCGCGTGGCGCGTCCAACGACGGCACTGGACCCACTGACTGGTTCGGCGCAGTGGCTGAGCTGCTCACGGTGAACACCACAGCCAGCACGCATGCCACGGTGCCGATAGCAGCCAGGCGCTTGCGGGAGCCGAATAATGCGATCCCGCCGAGCACGAGCCCCACGATGGCACCCAGCATGGTCAGGGCGTTGAGAATCGGCACCGCTGACAGCATGACCCCGACGATGCCGAGGATGAGCGACGCCCACGCGAGCCCGACGAACCGCGACCGAGGTTCGGTTACCGTTGCCCGCAGGGACCTCAGCGGGTAACTCGGGGGCAGAGGAGCGGTCGGGAATGTCACCGTGCGGGCGGCAACGCTCCCGGTGGGAAGTCGGTCGCGCAAACTCATCGGTTGCTCATCTCGGCGGGGTGGTCTGCTGATGACATTCGCAGGATCGGGAGAAGGCCGGCCGTTGTTACGCCGCGCTGCTCCCGCATCACCGACTGTCAGGCCGCAGACAAGCCGGCCCCCCACCGCTGGCCATGGCCGGGCTCGCCACGTGGGTCGCGGCCTGCTCGGCGTCCTGTTGCGAGGGCACGTCGCAGTGCAGCTGTGTCATGTAGTCGGGAAAGCTGCCGACGCATTGCTTGAAAAGGGTTTCGACAAAGTGGTGAGCGCAAGCATCGCCACGTCGACGGGCCCGCTCGCTCCTGTTCCGGCCTGGAACGTGGACATCGAGGCCTACACCCGGTACAACACGGCCGATGCGGCCAAGATTCAGGCTGGCCGGTCCCGCTCGACGAGGTGGCATCAGAACGGGCTGATCCTCGCCATCCAACCCGGCGCAGCGGCGATAACCCTTGGCACGGACATCTTCGTGCGCAGCGGACACTGGAACGAGTTGATTTACGTCCACGAGTTGGTTCATGTGGCCCAATACGACACCGGCAAGGCCACTTTCTTGATCTCCTACTTCCGCCTGGCGGCCAAGGAGATCGCTAAGCGTTTTTTGACGGGCAAGCCCCTCCACCCCTTGACGGCCTCGCCTTATGAGACGGAGGCCTACGGGGTTGAAAAGCGGTTTCTGGGATGGTTGCGGGCCGGCAAGCCGATCCCCGGTCCTTAACCTTGCGAAAGCACACGCTCAGACTTCAACCATCGCTTGTCGAGGCTGGCATGATCATGGGTGTGCGCGCTCAACCGCCCCCGACCTGGCGGCCGAACTCTGAGGCGCATTGCTGGATCCTCACTGGATCCCCACCTGACTGCTCGAGGCACTGCTGGTAGCTTCGGCCGGCCGGTGAATTGAGGATAGAAACCCCGAACGCGACTATGCCGATCGCGATGAGCAGTCCGATGCTGCCGAGCACGATTCCGGCGACTGGCAGCCCACCGTTGGTGGCCTCGCCCCGCTTGACTCGGGCCCGCCCGAGCAGACCGAAGACCAACGCAAGTAGGCCTAAGACGATGCCGCCGATGATCGTCCAGGACAGCACCAGCGCCAACAGACCCAGTACCAGCGCGGCGATCCCCAAGCCGTTGCGGGGCCGTCTCTGGGGCCCCGCCGGATTCTGCTCATAGCCCCCGGGCGGAGGATACTGGCCGCCATCCCGCGGATCCCCCGACGTGCTCATTCCGCTCACCTCACCTCATCGACGGTCCGATCTGGTGATGATCGCACCAATAGCTCAGGCACGCACCAGGTCCGGCTGGCAGCGAGCTGCCCACTGTCACACGGAGATCTCGCGGTCGAGATGAGCAGGAGGTCACGCGCGGCGTCGGCGGGGCGGTCCGCCACCGTGACGAATAGCTACCCTGATAGGGATTGAAGAGAGGTGCTCGCGTTGCGTCGACTCGTCTACGGCTTGGTACTGTTGCTCCTGGTCACGGGCATGCTTGGCGCATGCTCTGCGGGTACCGAACGGCCGGGCGGCGTGCCCAGCGCGGCCATCTCGCCTCAGGTGCAGCTATCGGAACGTCTGGCGATGGTCCAGACCCAGATCGCTGCCAGAGGGATAAAGGATGCCAGGGTCCTCGATGCGATGCGAACCGTTCCGCGCCACGAATTCGTCCCACCCGCGCAGATAAGTCAAGCGTACGCAGACCGGCCTCTGCCCATCGGCGAGGGGCAAACGATCAGCCAGCCCTACATCGTCGCACTCATGACCGAGCTGCTCGACCTACAGCCCGGCGACACGGTCCTTGAAGTCGGTACCGGCTCCGGGTACCAGGCGGCAGTTGCCGCCGAGCTGACCGACCGGGTCTACACGGTCGAGATCCTTTCGGAGCTCGAGGAGCGCGCGGCCGAGACACTCGATCGGCTCGGCTATGCACGCGTCCAGACGAAGAACGCGGACGGGTACTTCGGATGGGCCGAGCACGGCCCCTACGACGCCATCATCGTCACGGCGGCCCCCGACCACATTCCCGCCCCTCTGGTGGGACAGCTGAAAGAGGGCGGCCGCATGGTGATTCCCATCGGTCCGCCGGGCAGCTACCAGACGCTGTGGCGATTCACCAAGCAACAAGGCAAGGTGGTCTCCGAGAACATCATTGACGTGGCGTTTGTTCCTCTAGTTCGCGAACCGTGACAGCGGTGATGTCGCGGATCCGACGATCGCTGCGGGCGGTCAACAAGGCTACCGCGTAGGCGAGCGCAGCACAGATGAACACGACCTCGAATCCCCACGACAGGGCGATCATCGGGGCCAGGATGGCACTCACCACGGACGTGAACCCGTTCACTCCCCAGGCCAGTGGCAACCGGCTGGGTCTGGCGGCACCCAGTGATGACAGACCGCGGGGGAATCCGATGCCCATCAGGAACCCGAGCGGAGCGAGCAACAGCAGTGTGATCCCGATGCGCACGCCCAAGTCCCCACCGAGAGCCCCCGGAAGCACCGTCGACAACACCAGCGGGTACAGCGCCACGGTGACGACGAGCGCGGCCAGCGCACCGCGCCAGGGCATCCGGTCCGACAACATGCTCCCCAGCCCCGAGAAGGCCAGCAGCCCGAAGACCACGATGGCGAACGATCGGGCGGAATGGTCCAAGAACAGCACGAAGCGCTGCACGAGGGCCACCTCGACGAGAAGAAATCCCAGCCCCAGCGTCGCGAAGTACGCCATCGGCGGCGCCCGGCTGTTGCGCTCTGCTCGATGAGGGTCTCGCCGGCGAATAACGGCGGCCGGCACCAGGAGCAGTGCCAGCGACAGACCCGTTGTCAGCACGAGCAGGGCCACCAGGATGAGATACCCGCTTCCTCCGAAGGGCTGCCAGGTCTTGCCGAGCAAGGCGATGACCGTTGGCGTCTGCTCCCATGTGAAGAAGTGAAAGAAGAACGGCCGAGTGTCGCGCGGCGGTGCCACGTCGTACTCGTACCCGTTGTAGAGGGCCTGCTCGTCGAACAGAAGCTGCTGGAAGGACTCGTGGTAGCGATCCCGGCGCAGCACGTTGGCGACGTTTGCTTCACCGGGTTGGATTCCCGGGTACCAGACAAGGTCGAACTGGCGTTCCCGGGTGAAGGCCTTCGCCGATTCGATCTCCGACTGGTTGAACGGTTCCTGCTTCGCCAGGATCAGCATCGTCGAGAACGACCGGATGGCGATGATCCTGGTGGCCGGGTCCTTGCCGGCGCGTCGCAGGGCATCGGCCACCAGCGCGCCCGCGCGCAGCTCCTCGGTCGGAGGCAGCTGCAGCCATCGGTGGACGGCCAGCAGGCCTCCGGGAGCCAGCTGAGCAAAGTAGGCGTCGAACGCCTCTGCAGTCAGCGAGTAGGTCTCCGAGAGAGAGAAGGCGCCGGCGGTCACCGCGCGGCGGTTCTCCGACAGTGCCAGCGTGACGACGTCGAACTCCTCCTGCGAGCGCGACAGGTACCCGCGCGGGTTCGACACCACGAGCTCGACGCGCGGATCCTGGTAGATATCGCCGACCCGGGACGACAGGTCAGACGTGAGGAGCTCGGCGAGGAGGCGGTTGTTCTCCACGGCGACGACCGAGCGCGCACCGAGTTCCAGTGACGACAGCACCTCCAGCCCCCCGCCCGGCTCCAGGACCAGGGTCCGCGACGCCGGCCGCAGGCGATGCGCCAGCGAGGTGGGCAGGCCGTCGACGAAGCCGGGGGTGAGACCCTCCCGGGCGGTGAGCGGGAGCACGACTTCACCGTCGACGACCACGGCGCTCTGCTCGGGCAGGTTGCCCTGGTACTGCAGCGTCAGCCCGGGAGCGGAATGAATGGCAGAGCTTGAGATGACGTCGAGCCGCGACGCCGCGTTGGATCTGCGCTCCAGCACCTGGGTATCCGGGAAGCTTTGTAGCTGGGACAACGGCTTGTACGGCGACAGCCGGATCTCGAGCCAGGAAGGCGTCTGCCACAAGAACACGAGAACCAGGCCGATAGCCGTCAACCCGGCGAGCCGGTCCATCCGGTGGGCGCGGCCGGCGGGCGCCTCGGCAGCTTCGATCCGCTTCAGCCGTGCGCACGCGAAGCCGAAAGAACCGAGAGCAGCCGTCAGCCCGGCCAGCAGGACGGCCACGGTGGGATCGGCCCGGTTCAAGGCGACCAGCGCGATCACCGCGCCGATCGCCGAGCCTGCCAGACCTGCTCCGTACAAGCCGGAGGCTCGCTGTGGCCACCTCGTCAGCGGCAATCCGAGGACCAGCCCGGCGAGCAGGAACGGGACGGCATAGCAGAGGAGATATGCGGCCAGCAGCGCCAGCTGGCTGGGCTCCCAGCCCACCCGGTAGGGATCGAACGGGATCAGGTTCGAGACGGCATAGCCACAGACCAGTGCCAAGGAAGCAGCCGCCGCGAGGCGGGCAAGCACCGCCGGACGCAACGGCTGGCGAGACGGTGGACGAAGCCCGAGCAGGGTGCCGCTGGCCCCGAATCCCAGGAGCCCGAGGCTCATTGCCAGGAAAGCGAAATGGTAGCCGTAGGCGATGGAGAAGATCCGGGTGAGAGCAACTTCATACAGCAGGGTCGCGGCCGCTACCGATCCCACTGCCAGATAGACGAGCACGCGTTATCTCTCCTGAAAGCACCGCTGCCGTCTGGTTCGATCTTCCCGTGCCACTCGGCCGGCGGACCGCCAAGCGACCTCCACCGTACCTCTGAGCGGGTGTGCGGACCGCATATCCTGGGTACTCAGCGGTCATGTTGCACACTGCTGCCCTGCGGGGCGTGGCCGCCGGGCTGGCTGGGGTGGCGGTGATGACCGCGGCCGAGAAGGTCGAGCAGCGGCTGACCAGACGACCCAGCTCTTACGTGCCGGGTCGCACGTTGCTCGCACTCGTCGCCGAGCGCCCACCGGAGTGGGCGCAGCCGACGGTGTGGAACCACGCCATGCACTGGGGCACTGGTGCGCTTCTCGGAGGACTTCGCGGAATCTGGGCGGCCACCGGCCTGCGCGGGCCGCGCGCCAACCTGGTCCACACCGTTGTCCGGCTCGCCACCGACCAGACATTCGAGAATGCGGTGGGTGTGGGGGCACCGCCCTGGACATGGCCCCGGCAGGAGCAGACGATCGACGTCTTGCACAAGGCCATCTACTCATTCGTCACCGGCTGGTTCGCGGATCGCATCATCACCTCTGCAGCGATCTCCAAAGCAGGTACGGTCAGTCATTAATTCTGACCGGGAACTCGTGACCGAGCAGTCGGCCGCGCCCACGCGCTGGCGCTTTGATGGCGAGATCGCCGCCTTCGGCACGACATCGGGGTATCGCGTCGTCGTCGGACGATGGCCGGTATCGCCCTTCGGGTCGATCAGCGACGTTATGATCGAAGCACCCGACGGCACCAGGCTGCTGATCGCCCCGAGTGTCGAGATCGCCCACTTCGTCGCCAGCACTTACCGCTTCGACTCCGTCGAGGTGGGCCCGGTCGAGGTGATTCGCCAGCCGGGACGGCTGGAGGTAGCGGCCGGGCAGCTGCGAGCCACCATGACCGTCGGGCGCAGAGGCTGGCTCGGGATGCTGCTGCGCGCCGTGCCGCGCCCCGTTGCCACGGCCACCGCTTGGGCGACTTTGGTGGACCCCCTGGTCCGGGCCGTGCTCCCCGGTGTGCGCACCAGGGGAAGCGCTGGTGCCGGGCGAAAGGAGTGGTACGGGGCCTGGGACCACCATCGGCTGAGGTCCGTGACCGCCAGCTGGCGGGAGACGGACCTCGGTTCCATGACCGACGTCTTTCCGGCCGTCCGATTCGGCTTCGGCTCGGCGCCACGCCAGCCCTGCGTCGTGCGCCTGACCACCACTGTGCAGTTATAGGCAGCTAGGGGCGTACCACCGGGGATTGCTAAGAAATGGAGGCGACGCACATGAAGATCCGTCCCCTTGGGGGTGCCGCCGGCTGCCTTTTCATGATTCTCTTCTCGGTATTCGCCTCGGTCATACTGACGGTGCTGTTGAACCTTGTTCTTCGATGACAGCATGCGTGATGGCCATCAGATCACGATTCCTTGGCGATGAAGCCCTGCTGCGCTAGCCAGTCGCGGGCGACCCGGCGCGCCGACTTTCCTTCCGCGGACCTCTGCCGGTTCAGTTCGGCCATCACCTCGTTGACCAAGACGGCGGAGATCGGCGCGAGCACCTTGGCGATGTCCGGGTTACGGTCGTAGGCCTCTTTGCGCATGATGGGTGCCGCGTTGTAGAGCGGGTGGTAGAGCTTGTCGTCCTGCAACACCGTCAGCCCGAGCTGGGGAATGCGGCCGTCAGTGGTGAACACCTCCCCGAACAGGCACTCCTTCTGATCGGCGATGGCCTGGTAGATCGCACCGGTCTGAAGCACCTGCAGCCGATCCGACGGGATCTGAAAGCCGTAGGTCCGCTGCAGACCCGGGAACCCGTCGTCCCGGTTGAGGTATTCGCTTTCGATGCACAGGTTGCCGGGCTGGCCGGAACGGATGTATGCGGCCATATCCGACAGCGTCCGCAATCCGAGCTGCTGGGCTCGCTCACTCTTGAGAGCAAAGGAGTATGTGTTGTTGAACGGGGTCGGCTGGAGCCAGACGATGTTGTTCTGAGTCAGGTCCCGCTCCTTGACCGCCTCGTACTGCGCCTTGCTGTCCTGGATGGGTTGCTGGGTGAGGAAGGCGACCCAGGCGGTGCCGGTGTATTCCCAGTACAGGTCGATGTCGCCACCGAGAAGCGCGTTGCGGGTCGCCTCGCTGCCACCGAGGTTGCATTGGTCGGTGACCTCGGCGTTGACCGATTCCAGGGCAGCGACCGTGATCTGGCACAGCACCACCTGCTCGTCGAAGGTTTTGCCCCCAACGATGTAGGACTGGCCCTGCAGGCTGACCTGCTGAGCGAGGCTGCCGGCCTTCGCTGGCGGGCCACTACTGCTCAACCCGCCGCATCCGGCTACCAACGCGGTGACCACCGCCAACGCAACCAGCAAGGCCGCGGTGCGTCCGCGGCCGAAACGCGGTGATGCCGATTGCACGCGTTGCTCTGTCACCCGATCCGGCCGCTCACGAGCCGTTCGGCGACGCCGGCCAACCAGTCGATGAGCAAGGCCAACGCCGCCACGATGGCCGAGGTGGCGAATACCGCCTGCGACCGGCCGAGGTTGAGCATGCTACTGATCGGCTCGCCGAGGCCGCCCGCGCCGATGAAGGTGGTAAGCGCGGCAGTGCCGACGTTGAGCACCAGCGCCACCCGGATTCCTGCCACCATCACCGGTACCGCGAGCGGGATCTCCACCTGCAGCAGGGTCTGTCGCGCCGACATCCCCATGCCTCGGGCGGCCTCGATCAGCGCCTGATCCACCTGCCGTAACCCGACCACGGTGTTGGTGAGCACCGGCAGGAATGACGCCAACACCAGAGCGATGATCGCTGTCGTGGTGCCGAAGCCGACGATGAAGGCCAGCAGGATGATCACACCGTAGGCCGGCAGGGCCTGCATGAAGCCACCGAGCGCAAGCGTCCCGGTACGGATCCGACCCACCGCCGGCCGGCTCAGCGCGATCCCTAGCGGTAACGCGATGGCGATCACCAGCACGGTGGACGCCACCGTGAGCCAAATGTGCTCGACGAACTTCGCCCACAGGTAGGAGGGGTCTAGCGCGCGCTGCTCGACGCTGTCCAGCTGCCGATTAGCGGTGTAGAGCAGCACCAGCGCCAACCCCACGATCGTGATCACCGGGGTGGCGACCAGGTCACGGTTGCGCCAGATCCAGCTGGGCGAGCGGGCCGGGGCCGAGGTGGGCAGTGCCTGGCCGGCGGTCATGGCCGCCTGCCCTTGGTACGCAGATCGTTGACCAGTGAGTCCCAGCGCAGCGCGCCACGTGGCTGCTCGCGGTCGTCGACCACCACGACCAGCGGGGCGCGGGCGTCAAGCATGACGTCGACGGCGTCGTAGACCGTGCCGGACAGCGGCACCGTCACCATCGGCGGCGGATCCGCGGAACCGGGCAGGTGGTGCCAAGCGGTTGGCCGGCCCGCGTCGTCCACCGCGAGCACCGGGTGGCCGTTGGCGGGTGCGCCGGCACTGGAGATCACTACCTCCTCCAGCTCCAGGTGGCTGAGCTCGAGCAGGGACAACCGGCGGACCGCGGCGCCGCTGCCGACGAACTCGGCGACGAAGTCGTCAGCCGGGTGGGTGAGCACGTTGCCGGCGGTATCGTATTGCGCCAACCGCCCGCCGGGAGCGAACACGGCGATCCGGTCACCCAGCTTCACCGCCTCGGACAGGTCGTGGGTGACGAAGCAGATGGTCTTGGCGACCTGGCGCTGCACTTCGAGGAACTCGTCCTGCAGCCGTTCACGGGTGATCGGGTCGATGGCCCCGAAGGGCTCGTCCATCAGCATCACCGGGGGGTCAGCCGCAAGACCACGTGCCACCCCGACACGCTGCTGTTGCCCGCCGGAGAGCTGCCGTGGGTATCGGTCTCGAAAGTCGGCGGGCTCCATCCCCACCAGGTGCAGCAGCTCGTCGACCCGGCCGGCGATGCGGACCTTGTCCCAGCCGAGCATCTTGGGCACCACCGCGATGTTGTCGCCGATGGTCAGGTGCGGGAACAGCCCAACCTGCTGGATCACGTAACCGATCCGCCTGCGCAGCTGGTCGGCATTGACGTCGGTGACGTCTTCGCCGTCCAGAACGATGCGTCCGGTACTGGGCTCGATGAGCCGGTTCATCATCTTCAAGGTGGTCGTCTTGCCGCACCCCGACGGCCCGATGAGCATCACGATGGCGCCCTCGGGAACGTCCAGAGTCAACTCGGCAACGGCTGGCTTCACCTGCTTGGGATAGGTCTTGCTGACACCCTCAAGAACGATCATCGAGCGCTGACCGGTCCGGCGCGACGAGTCGGCCACGGGTTGCACGGTCTCAGACATGGATGCCCCTCGGGGTGGTGAAGCGCTTGACCACGGTGAAGATGACTTCGAAGCCGATCGCCACCACGAGGCATCCCAGCGTGCCGGTGATGACCTCGTTGAACGAATTGACGGCACCGAGCCGGGCCAGGCCGCTTTGCAATGGCTTGCCCAAGCCTGGACCATTGATGAGGGCTGCCACCACGGCGATCGAGATCGTGATCAGCACAGCGACCCGGATGCCGGAGATGATCACCGGCCAGGCCAACGGCAGCTGCACCCTGAGCATCCGGCGCACCGGGCCCATCCCGACGCCGCGCGCGGCCTCCAGCACTGCAGGGTCCACGGAGGACAGCCCAGCCACGGTGTTGCGCAGCACCGGGTAGATCGCATACAGGGTCAGGGCCACGATGCTCGGGGTGACCCCGAGCCCCAGCAGCGGCTGGAGCAGGCCGAACACTGCCAACGACGGGATGGTCAGCGCTGCCGAGGCGAGTAGCAGCGCAACCTCGCGGCTGCCTACCCGCAGGCTGCGCGTCCACGACGGGGGAGTGAGCTGGTTGGTGTGCAGTAGCAGGGCCAATACCAGCGAGATCACCGTGGCGAAGGTCACCGAGTAGAGCACCAACAGAAAGTGCTGCTCGACGTAGAAGGCGAGTTCGATGAAGTTTTCTTTCAGGTACTGCAGATAGGACTGCATTACGCGGCTGCCCCATCCGCGCTGACCAGCTCGGCGCCCGAGACGGACCTCCGTCTCCCGGCTCGGCCAGTCATCACCTCTGCGTGACGCCGCTGCAACCGCGGTGGGCGGGCTGCCGATAATCGCCGTTGCGCCGGTAGCAACATGGTATGAGGCTAGCGCGGCATCACGCGATGCACTCCCCGCGTGGACCTGGACGGCGCGCGCTGACCGTGTGCTGGAAGGTCACAGGGGTAGCGCAGCTACCGGCTATCCCTGCGCCGCGGCCGTCTGACATGTTGATCGTGAGAGGGGGATGGTATGGGCACAACCGACCATCGGGTGATAAGTATCTACGGCATGTTCGTCGCGACCCTGCCAAGGAGATAGTCCAATGCTTGCAGACGATGCCCGGGAGATCGCCGCCGCGATCGAGGAACGCCTCAACGCCGGCGGCTGCCAAGGGGTCAAGGCCACGGTCAAGCCCGACGAGATGAAGCCCAAGTCGGTTCCTGCCGGCGCGGGGCGCCCAACCTTCGTTCGCTACTTCATCCAGATCGATGACGGCACTCGGATGGCTACCCTCAGCCTGGGCCAAGCAGCAGAGTTGCTCGACGATATCAAGCCGGATTGGGACCCGGATGGGCTCTTCGAGGTGATCCGCGTCATGAATGCACCCGTTGAGGACACGAACTGAGGACGGTTTCGGAAGCCAGCCGCGCATGCAGAGGCGACCGGGGACGGGGTAATGCGGCCGCTCTATTGGCCGATCTCGGCGTGGAGGATGCCGCGGGCGACGGCGGCTTGCAGGGTCTGGTGGTCGCGTTCGATCTGTTCGGCGTAGTCGCGAGCGAACCGGCACATGGCCCGGTCGACCTTGTCGCTGCTGCCGAGGTAGCCGGCGATCATGGAGGCGCCGCTGGTGCGGGCATGGCCCTTGGCCAGCAGTAGGCCGCAGATCCCGGCGTAGTCGGCCAGGGCGGAGGCGTTGATTCCGTCGACCGTGACGGCACCCTTCATGTCTCGGAATTGCCGGACGTAGTACTGGTGGTTTCCGACGGTGGTCCATCCCAGCAGTGGATCGCTGACGGTCTGCAGCGCCTGCTGGTATTCGACCACCCGCTGGCCCTGGTGAGCGTGCCAGGCCGAGTCGCCGTGCACGAACCGCGCGACGACGGACCGGCGGGCCTGTTTAACCTGGAGAAATACAACGTCGTCGGGGCTGCTGCCCTCACAGAGCGCGATGTAAGCACGCAGACCTACCGAACCGACCCCAACAACCTTGTGAGCGACATCGACGATGCTGTACCCGGCCAGGATGCGCGCCCAGTGCGGAGGCAGCGTCTGCAGGTACGAGTCCAGTGCCTTCGCCATCTGGTCGGCCTCGGCAGCGTCCAGGCGGGTGATGAGCGGGAACTCTTCGACGAGGTGGCGGGTTCCGTCCTGTGTTCGGGTGAATCGTGGCAGCGCGCGGTCGCTGGTGCGCCGGCGCGCCCGTTGGGCTGCTCGCTTGATCTCCTGGCGCAGCGGGTCACGAGTAGCGGTCGTCCGCAGCCGGTCTAGGTCAAGGCGCTCATAGGAGCGGGCCAACAGCGGTTGCTCTGCTAGATATGTCATGTGCTCGCGGTAGGCGGTGACGCAGCGGGCAGCGGCCTCCTCGCACCCGTACTCGGACGAGCCGTTGTCCCGGCCGGCGACCCACACGCTGGTCACCAGTCGGCGCAGGTCCCACTCCCAGGCTCCCGGGTGTGCCTCGTCGAAGTCGTTGAGGTCGAAGACGAGATCCCGCTCGGGTGAGCCGTAGAAGCCGAAGTTGCCCAGGTGAGCGTCGCCGCAGATCACCGGGGTGATCCCACTGCATGGCAGGTGGGCGAAGTCCTCGGCCATGATCGCGGCAGCGCCGCGCAGGAAGGCGTAGGGGGAGCCGATCATTCGGCCGATCCGGATCGGGATCAACCGGTCCAACCGACCTTCGTGGGTTGCGATGATCTGTTGCACCGGGTCGGCGCGGCCGTCGGGCACGCTCCATCCGCCCAGCGCTGAGCGGGGCACCCGCTTGCGCAGCGACCGCCCGATGGCGTACCGCTCCTGTCGAGGAGTCGCCGGCTGGCGCAGCGACACAAACCCCCGGCTGTCGGCCGAGGCCAGAACGACATGCTGATCGCGAACTCCTCCGCCGTCGCGGTTCGTCCGCCCGGACGTCATTAGGCAACTCCGCGACCCGGAATGTCCATGCCACCCCGCTGCATGTGATAACGATGGTCCACCTGCGTTACTGCCGAAATGCCGGGACTACACATGCACCGCGCCGCTGGCAGCCCAGACTCCCCAGAACATCCGCTACCGGCGTGCTGCGTCCGGCGTGGATGTTGACTGTACGCCTGTTTCGATCCAAGAGATCATGCTAAGAGACATCTGCTCTGATGCAGCTGCCGCGCGCCCGGCGTAGCGTCGGCGGCCATGACCACTGGTTCGAGTGCGGCCGTGCTCGCGGGCCGTACCGCGCTGGTGACCGGGGCCGCGTCGGGGATCGGAGCCGCGCTCGCCCGGCGGCTGGTGGCCGACGGTGCGGCGGTGCTCGCCGTGGACCGCGACGAGGCGGGGCTCGAGGCCCTCGCCGACGAGGTGCCCGGCATTGAGCCGGTGCCCTGCGACCTGTCCGATCTCGAGGCGGTGGACGCGCTGCCCGCCGAGGTCGACGTGCTGGTCAACAACGCGGGCCTGCAGCACGTCGCCCCCGTGCCCGAATTCGATCCCGACCGGTTCTCGCTAATCCTGCGGGTAATGCTGGAAGCCCCGTTCCGGCTGGCGCGGCGCATCCTTCCGCATATGTACGGCCGCGGCTGGGGCCGGATTGTCAATATCTCCAGCGCGCACGGCCTGCGGGCGAGTCCGTTCAAGGCGGCCTACGTCAGCGCCAAGCACGGCCTCGAGGGGCTGTCGAAGGTCATCGCCCTGGAGGGTGCCTCGCAGGGCGTTACGAGCAACTGCATCAACCCCGCCTACGTGCGCACCCCGCTGGTCGAGAAGCAGATCGCCGACCAGGCCCGCACGCACGGCATCGACGCGGACACCGTCATCGAGCAGATCATGCTCACCCCGGTGGCGGTGAAACGGCTTATCGAACCCGACGAGGTCGCCGAGGTCGCGGCGGTGCTCTACGGACCGGCCTCATTCTCGATCACCGGCTCGTCGCTATCGATGGACGGCGGCTGGACGGCCCGCTGAATCACGCCACCGGCAAGGCAGCACGACGAGGAACAAATGTCAGTACCCTCCAGATCGTCGTCCAGGCGGCCGTGGCGAAGTTGCTGTATGCGCTGCCGCGGCCGGTGCGCCGGTTGATCGTCGGTCGGCCGGTCCGGCTCGATGGCCAGGAACTCGGCCTTGACGCGCAGTTGTTCCTCCGGATGCAGCAGATGTCCGGCGTCGTTAGTCAGTGAGATGGTCGAAAGCTCCCGTGCCGACCTTGACGTGTCACGGCATCTGGTCAGCGGCAAGCCGATCGAGCCGGTCAGCACCCGAGAGGTGGTGATTCCCCGCGAGAGCGGTGAGATTTCGGCCACCCTGTACACCCCGACAGGCCTACCGGAAGCCTCCGGGCTGCTGGTCTTTTTACCACGGTGGGGGCTGGGTGATCGGTACCCGCAACAGCCACGACAACAAGGGCTCGAATCGAATCGCCGTCGGAGGCGATAGCGGGGGCGGGAACCTCGCTGCCGTCACCGCACAGGTCACCACGCGGCGTGGCGGCCCCGCCCCGAAGTTCCCACTGCTGTTCTATCCCTGTACCGACGTCAGCACCTGCCGTCGCTCGCGATTACTGTTCGGCGACAAGTTCTTCCTCACCGACAAACACATGACGTGGTTCGTGAACCACTACGCGCCGGCGGGGGTGCACCGCCGCGGCTGTCCCCGCTGCTCGCGGAGGATCTGTCCGGACTCCCGCCCGCGTACATCGCGACCGCTGGCTTCGACCCGCTGCGGGACGAGGGTGAGGCGTACGCGAAGCGGCTCCGAGAGGCCGGCGTGACGACGGCCTTGAGCCGTCAGCCGGACCTGATCCACGGCTACGTGAACACCGTTGGAACGGCCGCGACGTGTCACCGACTCGCCGCTCACATGTTGCGGATCCGCAGGTAGCGACGGACATCTGGGACCGAAATCGCTCCGATAATGATCACGCCAACGAGGATGATTGCTGCCAGGACGGTTGCGATGTAGCCAACGATGTGCATGTGTCCTCATCTATTCCAGCGGTTCAACACCCCGACAGTGTCGAGGCGACCACCCACAGCGGGCGGTAGTTGGGGTGGCGGATCGAGGTCGGCGGTAGAAGATGGTGCCTCAATAGTTTGGATGGAGCACCAGTATAGCCCTTACGTACGCGGGCTGCACGTCGAATCTGCTCAAGGCCAGCTCGTTCGAGGCCGGCACTTGTAGTTGTGCCTGGCCCCCCGAGTTGGGTCTAAACTGACAACCCTGTGATTAACAGGTTGCGTTCTATGCTGTTGACGGGTTGATCGCCGCTGACATGTGGTTCTCGGCGACGCGACGAACAGTGGCTTCCAACCAGGCCCGATTGCTCACCCAGCCACACGAGCATTCAGCCTGATAATCTGATGGAACTCTCTCGATTGCGATGGTGTGGTTGTTTATAATGCGTCTCCTTCACGGGGGTGCGGACGTGGTTGTGTTGTTAATTCAGGTAGTCGCGCAGGACTTGGGAGTGGGGGGTGGCGTAGCTTGGACATCGTCTTGGACTCGATCTGCCGGATCCGCTCACGGGTCACCCCATAGACCTGGCCGATCTCATCGAGCGTGCGTGGTTGGCCGTCGGTGCGCCCGCGCAGCCGCACCACACCGGCCTCGCGCTCGGACAGCGTGGCGAGCACGGACTGCAATGTGGCGGGAGCTGTCGACCGTGGCCACCACCCGCCGCCGAGGGCACTTCTGGCTGAGCTACTCGGCTTCAGGCTCAGGCGTGCCGGGCAATCGCGAGCGGCCAAGCCGTGCGTATCGACGTGATCGAGGTTGGCGGTGCGAACCCACGCCATATCAGCGTTCCCGTCCCGGCGTGAACGACAACCGGTGTCATGGTGAGGCCGAGAACGACGCGAGCTATGACGCCATGCGTACGGAGAGTAGTCGGTCAGCACAAACATCACCGTCAATCGGTCCACGTTGCCAGCGGCATCAGCCGAACTCTTAGCCCAACACCGCGGGGCCCGACGAGCGCTGACGGATCAGCGTCAGGCGGGGGACAGAGCGACCGATCGCACTGGAAGTCAGCGAGCCCGCCGGCTAGGGGGTCTGCCGGGCTTGCACAGTCCGGGCGTCTGATCGAAATGCACGTCGGGGAGGATACGGTGTTGTTGGCGTACCTTTCCTCGGATTTGAGCCCAGGTGACTAGCACCCCAACTCTGCAATCGCGTGCTTGCGAGACGCGGCTCATACGTAAATAGCATTCTCGTTCAGGTCCAGCCGCGCTCATATGCGACTTCCCGGACGGATCCCTAACGCACCAGCGGTTTCTTTGGCGTGATCGGCGGTATTGTGGGAACCGTCGGAGTTCTTCGCCGAGCAGCCGGGCCGAGAGGTCCCCTTGCCGAAGCCACCCATGCCCCAAGTCATCGTCGACCTTCTGGTCCGTGCCAATCCGGCGGTCATCGGCACCGTGCGCCCGGACGGCGCGCCCGTCACCGTCGCGACTTGGTACCTGTGGGACGAGGGCCGGATTCTGGTCAACATGGACGCGCAGCGCCGCCGCCTGTCCTACCTCCGGGCCAACCCGAAGGTCTCGCTAACGGTCCTCGATCCTGACGACCGATTCGTGCACATCAGCATGCAGGGACTGATCGAGCTGACAGACGACTCGGATCTGTCGGGGATCGACCGACTGGCGAAGCACTACATCGGCGAGCCATATCCTGATCGCGAGCGCCCGCGGGTGAACGGCTGGATCGAGATCGAGCACTGGCACGAGTGGGGGCTGTTAGGTGAGCGCCCTCGAAGGTGAGCGACGAGGTTTACCGCCAGCTCGCCACCCACGGCCTTGGCGATATGGCCACGGGAGAATCAGCCCGACGGCATTCCCCTTCGTGCGTGTCACGGTGGGCCGAGTGCGCGGCATGCCGTCAAGGTTTCCGGATCGAGGCCCTCCTCATAAGAACAGTCCAAACCTGTGCCCGCGTAAATGATCGACCAGCGTCCGTCAACCTTGTGGAGAAAAACCGGTAGGTTGTCGGTGCTTCCTTGCGGTGCCGGCTCAAGCACGATACGGGTGTATCCATTCCGACAGTGAGTAACTCTGATCGCAGCTATACTGATACCTTCTGCACGAGGGATCTGATTTTCCGCGATGGCCCTCAACTCGGACTCCGGGCACTCCGTTGTATCGATCCCGGATGTGGTAATGGTTGCGGTGCTCGGCGGTGGTAGCGCCGTGACACCGTTGCTTGGCAATCCCTTCGCCTCTGCGCATCCAGCGGTGAAAAGCACCAGCGACAGGAAAACCAGTGCGAGAGTCACGAATAGCCTGAGGCGCCCCGCGCGCATCCTCTCAGCTTAGCTATGAATCGAGGTTTGCGTACGTCCCTTTGGGTGACAGGGCCTTTCGACCTGGTCGAGGATTCCCCCGCCACGACCACGACGGCCGCCCGAAGCGGTGGGTGTTGTGCGCCCGCCGGGTGCCGAGACCGGGGTGCTGCTCGCTTGCGCCGACGGTGAACGCCAGGCCGCGGCGGCAGTACCCGAGCGGCCTACGACGCCGTCGCTTCGGACTACTCCGAGCGCTTCCGCGACGCGCTTGCCACGCACCCACTGGACTGGGCGCTGCTCGCCGCGTTCACCGAGCTGTCCACGACGCCGGCAACGGGCCGGTAGCCGACCTCGGATGCGGCCCCGGACACGTCACCGCTCGGCTGCATGAGCTGGACCTGAAGGTGTCCGGCATCGACCTGTCCCCTCGGATGGTCGCCGAAGCGCGGCGTGCGCATCCGGACTTGAGGTTCGCGGTGGGGTCTATGACCGGCCTCGACCTGCCCAACGCCGGCCTTGGTGGACTCGTGGCCTGGTACTCGATCATTCACCTTCCGCCCGAGCAGCTCCTCTGGTGTTGGCCGAGTTCCACCGGGTACTGGCCCCAGGCGGTCACCTCCTGCTCGCCGTCCAGGTCGGCGACGGGCCACTGCACGTCGAGCAGGCGTTCGGCCACACGATCTGTCTCGACTTCCGTTGCTGGCGCCCTGACCACGTCGCCGGCAAACTCGCCACAGCCGGTCTAGCTCTACGGGCGCAGCTGCAGCGGGAACCCGACGAGGCCGAGAGCGTCCCGCAAGCCTTTCTCCTGGCCCACAAGAGCTCCGAACTGACGTAAGTCGCAGTTACCTGCTTTAGCAGTGCCGCGCTGCTTGTCTCCTCGAGCCGTCTGAGAGCCTGAGGTTTGTGAGCACCATGGAGTCGGTCGACTCGTCCAACGCTGGACAGCTCGGCAACTGGGACGGCGACGCGGGCGCCTTCTGGGCTGCCCACGCCGACCGCTTCGACGAGGCAGTCGCCGCCTACCACAGTCAATTCCTCGCCGCGGCAGCGATCGACGAGACCGCGACCGTGCTCGACATCGGCTGCGGCAGCGGGCAGGCCACCCGAGACGCCGCACGGTGCGCCACCGCCGGATCGGCATTGGGAGTGGACCTGTCCTCACGCATGATCGAGCTCGCGCGCCGGCGAGCCGAGAGCGAGCAGGTAGCGAACGCGACGTTCCAGCAGGCCGACGCGCAGGTCCACCCCTTCTCCCACCAGAGCTTCGACATCGCCATCAGTCGGCACGGGGCGATGTTCTTCGGCGATCCCGTTGCCGCGTTCACCAACATCGCGCGAGCCCTACGCCCCGGCGGGCGCCTCGTTCTGCTGACCTGGCAGCCGTTTGAGCGCAACGAGTGGCTCAGCGCCTTCTTCACCGCGCTGGCTGCCGGTCGCGAGCTGCCGACACCGCCATCGGACGCGCCGGGCCCGTTCGCCCTGAGCGACCCCGACCGGGTGCGATCACTGCTGACCTCGGCCGGCTTCTCCGACGTGCACCTGCAGGGCCTCAGCGAGGCCATGTACTTCGGCCCGGACCCCGACGACGCCTTCCGATTCATCTCTGGTCAACACGCCGGGATGGTGCGCGACCTCGACCCCGACACCAGGGCTCTCGCACTCGCCAACCTGCGCGCCAGCCTGGCCGATCACCACACCGAGCGGGGTATGCTCTACGACTCGGCGGCCTGGCTCATCCGGGCCCGACGAAGCTGACACAACTCGACGCCCGACGGTTCAAAAGCGATCCTTCGTCGACGATCTGGCGGTGACCGGTCACCGCCAGATTGCAGGTGTCCAGCGCGCGTCGAGAAACAACGTCGGTTCTGCTTACCCTTTGTAACCAGATGAGCCATTAAAGCCATTAACCCGCCAAGGGTGTAACGCTTTCCCGCTGCCGGCGATGAATAGACGTGATAGCGCCACGCAAGCACGATGACTGCGAGGTGCTAGCGCCCCGCACGGCCGCAACCGCACCAAAGGTCACCACCTTCCGTGTCGACCGGGACTTCCTAGCTCGCCTCGACGCCTACGCAACGCGTACTAGGCGTAGCCGCAATGGGGCCGTCAACTATCTCCTGGAAATCGCCCTCGATTTTGAGGATGCTCGATTCAACCCACCGAAGGGTCAGCGCCATGACTACCCCGACCACCCCACAGTCCCCGCCCCCTGATCCGCAGCCCTACTCCTATCCCTACCCTGCAGTATCAGCTACTCCCTCCAACGGTATGGGCATTACCGCCCTGGTGACCGGCATCGTCGGCGCCTGCCTGGCCTGGGTACCCGGTCTTGGTTTCATCCTCGGCGTGCTGGGTGTCGTGTTCGGCGGCATCGGGTGGTTCTACGCCAACCAGGGTCGGGCCACAAACAAAGGCATGGCGGTCGCTGGCGTCATTCTCGGTGCCTTCGCCGTGGCGTTCTGGCCGCTGTTGCTGGTAGTGGGCGCGGCCGCCGCGGCGGGTGCGAGTCCGCTCTGAGTGGGTACGCCTGCACCCCTCGAACTCACAGGCCGCTCCCGGCGGGGCTCCACCCTGAGGTCGCTACCAACCACCATGCCGTCGACGCGGTCTACGACGCCGCTGTGACGGCGGGCGCGGAGATTCTGCACACCCCGCGTGAGTGGCCCGAGTACCACCCGGACTACTACGGCGTGGGGCTGCGCGGAAGCCCACCGACGCCACGGACTACCGGTGAGGAAGTTGACGGAGTGGAGCCGTCCACAAGAGGACTGCTCGCGGGTCGCCCTCCTCGCTGGGCAACGGGCCGCTGGGGCGATGCGACGATCGTCGGAATGAGGCGTCTGCAGAGGTTCGTGACCTGACCCGCGTCATGCGTTGCGCTACTGATCGGCGAGGGCCTCGTTGATCGCACGCCGGGAGATGCGGGCGAATACGGGGTTGCTGACCCGGTAGTAGGGCAGGGCGATGAGCCCGACGGACAGTGCCCAACCGCGACCTCGCGCCCAGGTCGCGTCATCGATCTGGACCGCCGCGCGGAACACGTCCCGGGTGTCGGCGGACAGGAACGTCCACGCGGCCATCGCGTCGCACGCGGGGTCGCCCACGCCCAGGCACCCGAAGTCGATGACGGCGCTCAGTCGACCCCACCGAGTCAGCAGGTTCCCAGGAAGAGATCGCCGTGGATCCACACGGGTGGGCCGTCCCACGCAGGCGCATGCAAGGCTGCCTCCCACGCCGGGTGGCTGCGCCCGCGTCGATCGTGTCGCCCAGGGAGCTGATCGCCGTGCGGGTCGACGCGTCGCGCTCGGCAAGCGCCACGCCGCGGAAGGAGTTGTGCTCCCCAGGGCGCGGGCCGTCGTCGGGATCGATCCGCTGCAAGGCGGCGACGAAGCGCCCCAACTCGACGGCCGCATGGCGTGAATCGGCGATGCCCTCGACGGTCGCCTCCTCACCATCAAGCCACCGGTAAACCGACCAAGACCAGGGGTAGTCCTCGGCGGGCTTTGCCTTCCCGAGCGGGACCGGGATCGCGAGCGGCACACGCGGAGCCAGTCGCGGCAGCCAACGGTGTTCTTTGCCCACCTTCCCAGCGGCCCCGCGGATGCGGGGGAGTCGCACGGCCATGTCGCCGCCGAGCCGGTAGATCGCGTTGTCGGTGCCAGCCGGGTGAACCGGCTCGAGGGGAAGATCTGCCCACTGGGGGAACTGCGCCGCGATCAACCGGCCCGCGAGCGACACGTCGATGTTCACCTCGCCGACGTGCATCTTCCCGCTGGACATGGGTATCTCCTTGAGCTGAAATAGCTGAAATCGGATGCACAACGCGACACGGACGCCGCCACTACGTGGGACCGAGCGATGGCGGCCCTCCGTGTCGGGTACCAGCTGGCGTCCATGCCACACGCCGGGGCGGAGCCTGTCCACTGCAGCGATGCTCGGACCGGGTCAGCCCCGACGCCGGCGGTGAGGAACACCCGGAATCACTGCACCTGGTGGCCGACGACGTTGCGGGCGCCTCAGCCCTCCGGAGGCGCAGGATGATTCCCACGCCTCCGGAGCCACACCGAACACCCGCTGGTGAAGGTGCCGGCGATGAACCAAGTGCGAGTCGGATGGGTCATCCCTCGGCGAGGAGAGCGTCGAGCTTCTCGTAACCCTCGACCACACCCTGCTCCATCCCGCTGGCGATCATCGCGTCGCGGGCCTCCATGGTGTCGACGACCGAGAGGGCGGTGACCCGGGTGCGGCCGTCACCGAGGTCCTCGAAGGTCACGGTCTCGAGACAGACGCCGTCGGGCACACCCTCGTAGGTGAAGGTCTGCACCAGTCGCTCGTCGGGCCGCAGCTCGTGGAAGGAGCCGTAGAAGGACGCGATCTCCTCGCCGTCGCGCCACGCGGAGTAGCGGTAGCTACCTCCGGTGCGCGCGTCCCAGGTGTCGATCCGCGTGGTGATGCTCCTGGGACCCAGCCACTGGGCGACGAGCTCCGGATCGGTCCAGGCCCGATATACCCGGTCGGGAGGTGCGTCGAAGTCACGGACGATGCGGACAGTCGGCAAGTCGGGATCGGCCTCGATGCGGGTCTCATGCGTGGTTGTGGTCATGATGCTGCTCCTTGCTCATGGTTGGTGGTGTCCTGGTCGTCGTCCATGGCCGCCAACACGGCGTCGAGGCGGTGGAACCGCTCCTCGGCCTGCCGGCGGTACCTCTCGATCCATCTGGTCATCAGGTCGAAGACCTCCGCTTCGAGGTGGACCGGTCGGCGCTGGGCGTCTCGGCTGCGGCTGACCAGCCCGGCATCCTCCAGCACCTTGAGATGCTTGGAGACAGCCTGGACCGAGACGTCGTAGGGCGCGGCCAGCCGCCCGACCGTCGCGTCACCGACCGAGAGCCGGGCCACGATGTCGCGCCGGGTCGGATCCGCGAGAGCCGCGAACACCCGGGAGAGCCGATCGTCGGTCACCGCACACCTCCTGCTGGTCGTTTTCAACCGCTTGGTTGCAGACGACCGTACGCTGGTCTCGTCCTGTTGTAAACCAGCTAGTTGAGAAGAGTTGGCGCCTGGTGTGCCGATCGGCCAAGAAACCTCGTAGTGCCCGCTTACGGCGGCCACATAGGAGAAGGGTCCCGCGGGATGCTTTACTTCGTCTGCCGCGTGGCACCAGTTCGGGCAGACGGAAGCAGCATCGGCTGAAACCTTGGCACGGCGGTCGCCGCAGGCTACCTCAACGAGGGCTTCGTCCTTGCGCTTCGCCATCGCGCGGGTGGGCGGCCACGCAATCCGACTCCGTTCCGCACGAATCGCACGTCGCCGCAGAATAAGCATTCGTACGAAGGCAGCGGTAGGTCCGGCCCTTGACCTCGGACGGGTCCAATCAGGGACAAGACGGACGACGAGGACTACATGCTGTTGCCCTACTCGGACGACCGATTCGTCAAGCTCACCTTCATCGATGGAGTGCCGCTCCTGCCGGGTTCCCGGGTTGCTGTCGATGCCGGCTGCATCTACGACCCTGAGCGCAACAACTAAGGTTTGGGGCGTTGCGTAAATGGCGCGTATGGCCGTCGCGCGCGCCGAAAGGACGTCGGTTTCAGCTATCCCCGGGCGAGGTTGTCCAGGCCGCTCTGTATCGCTGCGGCCAGCTGGTCAAGGTGCTCCAGCTGGACGGTCAGCGGCGGTGACACGGCGACCCCGTCGCTGACTGGTCGGACCAGGACGCCGGCGTCGCGAACCAGACGGTACAGGTCGGTCGCCGCGCTGGGCTGCCGTTCGAGAAGGTCGGGTACGAGGCCAACCGCGGCGAGTAGGCCCACCCCGCCTCGCACCTCGGCCACCAGCGGGTGGTCGCGGCACTCGGCCAGGGCGGCGAGCAGCGGTTGCTCAAGGTCGCGTCCCCGGGGCAGCAACCCATCGCCCTCGAGCAGGTCAAGGTTGGCCATCGCGGCCGCGCAGCAGGTCGCGTGTCCGGCGTAGGTGACGCCATGCTGCAAGGTTGGGCCACCCGGATCGGACCAGAACGGCTCGGCCACCCACCCAGCCACCAGCACGCCGCCGAGCGGAAGATAGCCGCTGGTCACCCCCTTGGCGAAGCAAATCATGGCTGGCGTGAGGTCCCAGCGCTCGGTGCCGAACCAGGTGCCGAGACGACCGAACGCGCAGACGACCGAGTCGATGACCAGCAGCACGCCGGTGTCATGGCACAGCGCGGACACGGCCTCGAGGTAGCCCTCCGGCGGTGGGTAAATACCTCCCGGTGCCAGCACTGGCTCAACAAAGACCGCGGCGACCCGTTCCGCCCCCAGCCGGTCCAGCTCAGCCCGCAGTGCCGCAACTGAATCGTAGGGAACCAGTGAGGTGGCGGGCACCAGCTCGCCGAGTCCGGCGTCGATACCCGTACCGCCAATGCTGGTGCCGAACCCGTGAGCACCGTGGAAGCTCGCCGTCCGAGCGATCAGATGAGTCCGGTGCGGCTGGCCCTGCTCCGCCCAGTAGGCCCGGGCCAACTTTGCGGCCGTGTCGATGGCGTCGCTGCCCCCGCAGCCGAAGAAGACCTTTGCTTCGGGAATCGGGGCCAGCGCGGCCAGCCGTCCGGCGAGTGCCCGGGCGGGTTCGGTCACGAAGTCGCCGAACACCTGATAGGTCTCGAGCCGGCCGAGCTGCTTGGCAATCGCGTCCGCGATCTCCGACCGGCCGTGTCCGACATTCGCGTGCCACAAGCTCGCCGTGCCGTCAAGGTACCGTCGGTTTGCGTCATCCCATACCCAGACGTCCTCGCCCCGTTCGATGACGAACTCACGCTGGCGGACGCTCGCCATGTCGGCGAACGGATGCCACAGGTGGGTGTCACGCCCCATGTCAGACATATTTGATGGCGCCGAGCCTGCGTCTACCCGCCCCCCACCGCACAGACATGGGCCCATCCTTGTCCACCACGACACTGACCGCCACCGGACGGCGGAGCTGGTTGCGGCTCTTCGGCCTGAGTCAGCGTCGATCCCATCGATCCTCCAGGCCATCGCGTGGCCACCGACGGCGCCCGTCTACATGATCCGTCGAACGCACTGGTCCGGCTGTTCCCGTGCCTGCCGATCAGGGACTGTCCCTAGCACCGGAAGATCAGCGGATACCCGATTACCCGATAGGGTGAAGCCACCCGTGACCGTGCTCAGCCGACCTTGAACTGTTCGTCGCCGAAGTTCGCGACGACTTCAAGGAGGCATCCGAGGGTGATGACGTAGCGATCGAGGACGTCGATGCCCGGAGCGCTCGCCCTTTTCGGTCTGGCTGACCCGTCAGACGGTTACCCCTCGTGCGGGCGACTTCGCGCTGGGTCAGGCCGCGCCGCTTGCGCATGTCGGCGAGCCGGTGGGCGCGGATCTGGAAGCTGCGCCGGGACGTGCCCCGCTCAACGTCCTCGCGACGCTCGTTCTTCAGCTAGGCCTCATAGAGTTGTTCCGCGTGAGGGATGGCCCGGCGGTATCAGCCTGACAATTGTCCACCTTGTTACCGGCGACGAGCAGGCCAGGGGCATATTGGGCGCTACCGCGGGTCTCATACGCGAGCGCGGCGAGCCTGTACAAAAGACCAGATCGCCAGCACCAGGAACCCCCCGCAAAGGGCCAGGTTGAGCAGACCTGCAGATTGTGCAATGTCGGCATGCTCAGAACCAGCGGAAGGTCTGGCAACGAGTTGGTAGCCAGAGCCCAGCACTCCGATCAAGGCCACTACCGCGGCGGCGTGCATCGCATGGCGGCGTGCTTGGCCGCCGCGTAGGCCGACGAGTCCGGCGACTGCGAGCCCCAGACCGAGTAATGCGGGGATGAGTGCGGTCGGACTGGCACCGGGACCGGAGGCCGTGAAAGCCCAACCTCCCACCACGATCAGTACGATCCCGACGGCAAGAGCGATCTTGGGCACGGAACTGGCCTCCAATCGGAAGGTGGGTGTTCAACCAGTATTCCGCATCTTTGATCCAGGGCGCCTGTCGTACTGCCGACGAACAGGCGGTCAGGTCTGGGCCGGTTGGCCGGCTGCCACGGCCCCCGGTGCGGAGCGCCCGGCCGCCAGCCCATCGACCACTGGGCTACGTGAAGGAGGCACACTGCGGGCCAGATACGGAGCCCTGACCGAGGTGCTCAACTTCCGCTGGAGCGCAATGAGGTCGTGTTTGTGCGCGTCTGGCGAACCGGGCCAGACGCTCGCGTAGTGCGGCCAGGCTCTCCTCGGTCAGCTCGACCGTCCGTCGCGGCCTTTCCTCCGGGACCGACTCAGCTCGGCGAGGTGCTGCGCGCCGCCGTCGAGGTTGATATGGCCGACGGTCAAGCGCACCGGCTGGCCGAGCAGTTGCGCGTGCACCCGGACTCGACACGGCTAGCATCGGAACCGGTCCGCACGTTCGCCAGCGCGGGCACGCTGTCGGCCGAGCCCAACCTGGCGGAGCGGTCGAGGAGATTCTATGCGAATCAGGAGCCGCTGCGTGATCCTGGTGGACATGGGGCCGATCGTGGCCGTCGTCAACGACCGCGACGATCATCACCAGGAGTGCAAGTCCTGCTGGAGCGGCTGCCCGGTCCCGTGCTAATTGTGCTCTGTGTGAAGCTGATCGGCCGTGCATCCGCTTGCCTGGAAGTGTCGCTGGGTGCCGCTGGCCCCGAACCGAGCACGCCCTTCCACTTTTTAGGCGTTTCACGTCCGGATCCGACCTCTCGGTCCGGATGGTGACCCTCGCCGCTCACCGCGACTGGCCTCGTGCGGCGGCGCTGTGTCGATGTGTTTCGCTCGAAGCTTCGGCACGTATTAGCAGAGCTGGTCGAGTGCGGCGTTGAGGTAGCGTGTGTGCCATACACCACGCAGGCGCTCCTCCGCGTCGCTTCCCCCAGAACGATCTTCGCCCAATGAGGAGGCGCAGAACGTGGCAACTGTGCTCACCCGGCTGGCCCTGGCCGCTCGTATTCTTGAGCAGCCGCCGTTTTGGGGCGGCGTCGCCACTGCGCTCGCAGTTAAGGGTGGGACAAGGGGTCAGCAAGTGGCCCTGCGAGGCAGCGTGTGTTACGTCGTCGCTGCCTTCATCGCCAACATCGTTATCAAGCCCCTCGTTTACCGGCGCCGGCCTCAAGGTGCTGGCGAGGGCCGAATCACTCCGTACACATCGTCGTTCCCGTCAGGCCACACCGCATCGGACAGCGCCTTTGTCTTCAGCGTCGCTCAGGAGTTGCCCCTGTTGGCGATTCCACTGGCAACTGCGGCGACCGCAGCGCACTGGTCTTTGATCCGCAGCGAGAAACATCACGTGAGCGACGTGCTCGCCGGTGGCGCGATCGGACTGGGCGCGGCATACATGGTGTGGAAGTTGTGGCCACCAGAGGCGTCCCCCTTGGTGGGGTGGCCACAGGCGGCGGCCGGTTAACCTTGCACCGTGCCGGCGTCCCGGTGCTGAGGAGTCGGCTTTGCGCCCATCGTAGGGCGTATCTTCAGCGTCTGTGGAACCCGAGCTGGCGTCTCGCTCACTGCCGGACTGCCCATTGCCGGCAGTGGTGGTCAACCCCATTCACATCGATGACCTGGCGAAGCTGCATACCCAGATCGCCAGGGTGTGCGCGGAGCTGGGGTGGGCGTCCCCACTGTGGCTTCAGACCACGGTCGAAGACCCCGGTGGCGGTCAGGCCAAAAGCGCGCTGGCTGCCGGCGCTGATGTGGTGCTCGTCTGCGGTGGAGATGGCACCGTGCGCCACGTGGCGCTGGTCCTCGCCGGATCGGGCATCCCGCTGGGCCTGGTGCCCACGGGTACGTCCAACCTGCTGGCCCGCAACCTCGCCATGGTGCTGGATGACCCGGCCCACGCCACTCGGATCGCGTTGTCCGGGAAAAACCACGCGGTCGACATCGGACGGGTGCTCATCGACGACCGCGCCGAAGAGCAGGTGTTTCTGGTGATGGCCGGGGTGGGTTTTGCCGCGGCCATCATGGCCGGTGCATCCCATGAGCTAAAGGCCCGGCTGGGCCCCCTGGCGTATTTCGTCTCCGGTATTCGCGCGCTGAGTGCTCCCAGGGCCTCGATCACCCTCGCCGTGGATGGCCGCATTGAACCGCCCCGTCGAGTCCGCACGGTGGTGGTCGGCAACTGCGGCAAGCTTCTCGCCGGGCTGGTGCTGATGCCCGCGGCCAAGGTGGACGACGGGCTGCTGGATGTGGTGGCCATCGGGCCGAGGGGCATCATCGGATGGCTGGCGGTGACCACGCGGGTGCTGGCCCGCCGCCGCCGTGGTCACCGGATAGTGCAGCACTGGCAAGGCAGCACCGTCATCATCAGCGCGGAGGACCCACAGCAGGCCCAACTCGATGGCGACCCGGTGGGTGAAGTACGGGGGTTGCGGATGCGCGTCGACCCCGGCGCCTTGCTGGTGCGCGTCTAGCCTCGCCTATGACCTAGTCAGGCGTGGCACGTAGCTCGCAGCCCGAAACAGGGTCTATACCGGACCACCTGAGATCGACCCGAGACCATGGCGCCGACGGGCTCACTGCCGGGCGCGCCATCGCGCATGTCGACTCTCAGGAGATGCTTTGACACTCCGGTCTCAGGACATTTTTGGCAGTGGCCGTGGTCGGCGTTCCTATCGCTCGTCCTTTGCGGAGGGTGAGCGGTGGGGACGCCGGGATTGGCCCTGGTGGCGTTGTCTGTTGTCGAGCAGCGCTACCGCGCGGTGCAGCCAAATGTGACGTTCGTCCGCGCTGCCGTGTTGTCCCACACCTGCTCGCGCAGCTTGTCGCGAACCAGCACCGCCGCAGCTTCGGTGTCGGTCGAGCCACTGAGCATGAGCTGTCGAGCGGTCACCGAGTCGTACCCGGCCGAGGTGTGGACCAGGTAGATTGCCGCCACGCTGGCGGATGCCGGTCAGGTCCCACGGAGGCTGCTTCCTGCGTGCCATAACTGCAGCGCCGAGCGTGCAATTAGACAGCCCAATGAACAAAGATCCTCTTCCTGATCTTCTTCCATCGATTTGAGCTGGTGAGAGTTTGGTGCGCCGCCAGGGACTCGAACCCCGAACCCGCTGATTAAGAGTGCGAAGTCCACCCATTCAGGGGTGCGCTACCTGGGACTTTGTCTGCTCTGGTTACGCCGTCGAGTCACTAGCAAGCCCCAGAGGGCTGGAGTTAATGGGCAGCCCAATGGACAAGGCCATCCCTGACGCTCCGCCAGAATGCTCGCTTGAACAAGTGGTGACGTCCTAGCGTTCCTGGAAATGTAGGTGGCCTGCTCCTAGATCATGTCGGGTGTCTTGGAACCGACGAGAGGAGCAGGCCGATGCGCGGAGGTAGCGCCGTCACAGATGGCTCGGGAGCAGCTGCAGGAGTTGTTGTCCGGTGGGATGGGTCGGGAGTCGAACATCGTGTCCGCGCTGGTGGAGAC
>JALZDN010000082.1 GCA_030862525.1 Actinomycetota bacterium
GCGGAGGCTCCGGGATTTGAACCCGGGAGGGGGCGTAACCCCCAACCGCATTAGCAGTGCGGCGCCATAGACCAGACTAGGCGAAGCCTCCCGGGGCCTTTCGAGGCCGCCAGGCGATCAGCGTACACAGCGTGCCTTTGGTTGGGCAAAGCGGGTAGCTGGCCGCACGGCGCCGCCGACGTTGCTGGTCACAGCCTCATGCGCACCGAGTTGTCGGACCCTCGCCGTAGGCTTGGACCCGTGAGCGAGCCACTGGTGGACATGGTTGTGGGTCGACCGCGGCCACGGCTCAGTCCGTTGGTCGCCGGCTACACCGGCTACCGGATCGAGGGTGCCGTACCCGGGGTACATCGCGGCCTGCCGTCGCGTCACCTCACCTTCATCGTCACCCTCGGCGGCACCGTGGACCTTGCGGCAATGCCCGATCCAACTCAGCCACCGGCCTCGTTCGTCGCACTGGTCGGTGGGCTGCACGCCGCCCCAGCCCTGATCGCTCACAACGGCTACCAGCACGGCATCCAGTTGAGCCTCACCCCGCTGGGCGCCCGGGTGCTGCTTGGGCTGCCCGCCGGCGAGCTGGCCACTACCGTCGTCGATCTGGACACACTGCTAGGGCCGGTCGCCGGTGAACTCGTCGGTCGGCTGCGAACCGCGCGCACCTGGACGGAGCGATTCCTCGAACTGGACTGCGCCCTGGCTAGCATTGCCCGCCACCGAGAACGGGATGGACCGGCACCGGAGCTCGGATGGGCTTGGCAGCGGTTAACCGCCTGCCATGGCCGGGTCAAGGTCGGCACGTTGGCCGAGGAGATCGGGTGGAGCAGACGACACTTGGGTGAGCGGTTCCGGCGCGAATTCGGCCTGAGTCCGAAGGTGGCAGGTCGGGTGATGCGGTTCGAGGTGGCGCACCGCATGCTCCGAACCGCTGCACGACCCGGTTTGGCCGAGATCGCTGCTGGCTGTGGCTACGCCGACCAGGCCCATCTGACCCGAGAGTGGCGAGAACTGGCCGGCTGCAACCCGTCGACCTGGCTGGCAGAGGAGCTCCCATCCGTTCAAGACCACGAGCACACCGAGGGCCATCCTGAATGGCATGACCGATAGCACTCCTGCACCCACCGTCTGGCCGTGCCTGTCCTACTCCGACGAGCGGGCCGCGATCCGCTTCCTCGTGGAAGCCTTCGGCTTCGAGGAGACGCTCGTCGTCCCCGGTGACCGGAACGGTGAGATCGTGCACGTCGAACTGCGCTGGCCCGAAGGCGGCGGGATCATGTTCGGATCCGGTGAGGGCGAGTTCACCGTGAAGCCGGGCAACGCATCGCTTTACGTGGTCACCGACGCGCCAGATGCGCTGTTCGAGCGGGCCGCCGCAGCCGGCGCTGAAGTCGTCCGAGGACTCAAGGACGAGGACTACGGCTCGCGCGGCTTCACCGTCCGCGACCCGGAGGGCAACCTGTGGAGCTTCGGCACCTACCGAGGTGCGTAACGCCTCTGCGGTTACTCAGGCACTTTGGTAGCCGCGAACTTGACGACCAGACCACCTAGAGCGGTCCTCGTCTGCACATTGGTGACCTGAAGCTGGGCCAGCTCGGATTCCAGCTGTCCTGCGCGCAGCATCCTTGTGTCGTGGGCGTGGCCAAAGTGCATGAGCCGGATCGGCGCAGTCTCAAGCAGGTCGTATCCGATCAGGCGGCCGCCGGGGCGCAGCACCCGGATGGCCTCGGCAAGTGCCTTCTCCCAGGCGATGACGTGATGCAGCATGGCGGCGGACAGCACGAAATCGAACCGGCCGTCGGCGAAGGGAAGCTCGGCGGCATCGACTCGTTCGACGCTGGCCCGATCGCCAGCGGCCGCCAACGTGCGCCGCGCCGTGTGCACCATGTCGGCGTCGTAGTCGGTAGCGACGACGCGAAGGGTCGGCGAAACAGCAAGCAGCGCGGCGGACATGGCCCCACTGCCGGCACCGATTTCGAGACCCTCACCGGTCGGCCGCTCACCCCCCAAGATCCAGGGAAGAACGACCCGCCGGGCAAGGATCCGGGAGGGAAGGCTGACGGCCAGCGCTCTGGCCATCGCAGGCATTTCGGGCATGTCTTGAGTTTCCATCAGACTGGGTTGTGCAAAGCAGCGCGGCTCCGATCGCCACCTGGGAACAGACGCGGAGCTGCGCACGCGCCCGTGACTCAGTGGTCGCCAACTGGAGTCCGTCGGGGAATGAGGCAATCAATTAGCGTCCTGAAACACCCGGCACTCCCTGCGCAGCGATGGTGCACGCCGTGAACTCGACCCCATCGACGTTTGCGGTGGGCAAGATGTCGGCCGTGTCGAGTTCACGACATACCGGCGTACCTGACACCCTGAGCCACTGCATACACCACCTGCCGTCACTGTCCCAACGGCGATTGACATGACCTGGATGACGTCGCGGAGGCCCATCGGGTGATCGAGGATGTAAAGCCGCTACGGACGTAAGGCCACGAAGGGTGCGAGCGCATTCGGGTTGCGCAATGCGTCGGTGCTTACCGCGCGCGCAGGATCGACTCCGGTGAGAATCTTCTTCACCGGTACCTCGCACTTCTTGCCGTTGAGGGTGCGGGGCACCTCCTCGACGACGATGAACCGGTTGGGCACGTGCCGTGGCGACAGGCTCTCCCGTAGCGCCACGCGCAGCCGCGGCTCGACGTCAGCCAGCGGCACTCCGGCAGCGAGCACCAGGAAACAGAGCAACTCGCCCTCCTGGCCGGCGCCGGAGGTATCGATGATCAGCGAGTCGAGCACTTCATCCAGGCCCTCGACCACTGTGTAGAACTCGGCGGTGCCCATTCGTACCCCGCCACGATTGAGCGTGGCATCCGACCGACCGTAGATCACGCACGACCTCCGTGGTGTGATCTTGATCCAGTCACCGTGCCGCCACCGGCCCGGGTACATGTCGAAGTACGCCTCGTGCAGTCGCGCGCCGTCTGGATCGTTCCAGAAGGACACCGGCATCGACGGCATCGGCTTGGTGATCACGAGTTCGCCCACCTCGTCGTGCACCACCGCGCCGGCCTCGTCCAGCGCCACCACCGCGGCCCCGAGCGCGCGGCAGGAGATCTCGCCCTCCCAGACGGGCACGTCGGGCGCGGATCCGACGAAGGCGGTGCACAGGTCGGTTCCCCCGGACACCGAGCAGATCTGCACGTAGGGACCGACCTCCTCGGTGATCCAGCGGAACCCCTCCGCAGCCAGCGGCGCCCCCGTCGAGCCGATCGCCCGCAGCGCGGTGAGATCCAGTTCGACGCCCGGGCGCAGGCCGGCCTTGCGGCAGGCTTGGATGAACGGCGCGGAGGTACCGAAGTAGGTGATGCCCTCGGCTTCAGCCAGCCGCCACAGCGCGCCGGTATCGGGATACACCGGGCTGCCGTCGTAGAGCACGATCGTTGCACCCACCAACAATCCACTGATCAGAAAGTTCCACATCATCCAGCCGGTGGTGCTGAACCAGAAGAAACGCTCCCCCGGTCCGAGATCGGCCTGCAGCATCAAAATCTTGAGGTGCTCCACGACGATCCCGCCGTGGCCGTGCACGATGCCCTTGGGCAGTCCGGTGGTTCCTGAGGAGTAGAGCACCCACAGCGGGTGGTCGAAGTCCACCGCCTCGAACGCCAGCTCGGCACCGGAATGCGCGGCGAGCAGGTCGTCCCATCGCGCTGGCGTCACCGTGGCGCGCAGCGACGGTATCTGTCGATCCAAGGCGTCCACAGTGGATCGGATGTCGTAGTACCTGCCGCCGTAGCAATACCCGTTCACCGCGATCAGCACGGTGGGTGCAAGCTGGCTGAACCGGTCGGCGATCGCGCGGATTCCGAAATCTGGCGAACACGAGGCCCACACCGCACCCAGGCTGGCCGTGGCGAGGAAGGCCACCAGGGTGTCCGGCGAGTTCGGTGCCAACGCGACCACCCGGTCACCCCGCGAGACGCCCAGCGACGCCAGCGCCGAGCGCGCCGCGGCTACCCGCTGCCGCAGCTGCCCGAAGCTCAACTGGTCCCGAAAACCGTCCTCGCGACAGAAGACGACAGCCGGGTCGTCGTCACCCTTGCCGGGCTCAAGCGCCAGCGCCTGCTCGGCGTAGTTCAGGGTCGCGCCGGGAAACCACCGTGCCCCAGGCATCGAGGCGTCAGCGAGCACTCGCTGCGGCACTGCGTGAAACCGGACGCCGGCGAACTCGGCGAAGGCGCCCCAGAAGCCCTCAAGGTCAGCCACCGACCAGCGCCACAGCTCGTCATAGTCAGCCGCTACGACCCCACGGGCCGACGCCAACCACCGACGGAACGCCGCCATCCGCGAGCACGCGACGGTGGCCGGATCGGGTTCCCAGAGGATCCGGGGCTCGCTCATGTCCCCTTCGTAGCAGGGCTCAGCGCAGATGGCAGTCGAACCAGTTGAGCGTGCGGGCCCAGGTTTCGTCGGCGGTGGACTGGTTGGTGTCGAGGCAGTAGTGCACCAGGTCGGTGGCTACCCGAGCGGAATGCGCCGCGTCCCGCAGCTTGTGCACCTCTTCCTCAGGAACCCCACTGTCATCTCCGTAGAGGCCCAGCCAGGGGCAGCGCAGCCCCGGAGCCACCTCGACCAGCGCAGGCAACGTCGAAGCCACCGGCGCCACGACCCCGATCCCGTCGACGGTCACCGCGGCACCGAGGTCCCGCTGGGTGGCGACGATGAGCGCCACCGCACCTCCCAGCCCGAAGCCGACCACTCCGATCCGGTCGGCGGTCACCCCGCACTGCACCAGCCAGTGAAACGAAGCGTCGGTGTCGGCCTCGACGGAGTTCGCGGAAAGCCCCGCGACGCAGCTGTTCACCTGCTCCAGATCGCCGCCCTCGGGTAACTCATCGACACCGGCCCGGTGGTAGAGGTGCGGGATCACCGCCAGCCAGCCCTCACCGGCCAATCCCTCGGCGAGCTGCCAGACGGCGTCGGTGATCCCGCGAGCCTCCGGTACCACGACGATGCCGCCGCGCACTGCGGATTCCGGTGCAGCGACGGTCAGACGCAGCTCACCGCCGTCGGAGAGCGAGACGTGCTCGAGGCTCCGCTGCGTCATGGTGCACCCCAACTATTCGACGGTGAACACCGTTGACGCGGCAGCGTACCGGTTTACCGCAGGATGACCGCAGAAGATCACCTGCCGGGTGAAATGGTCCGGCGGTTAGGGTGAAATTGCATCTCGACCTGCTGCGCCATACCACCACGAAGAGGAACCGTGATGACTGCGTACACCCGGGCTGACCTCGAGTCGTTGTCACTCTATGTCCCGGGTCGCAACATCCCGGGCGCGGTGAAGCTCGCCAGTAACGAGGTGCCCGAGGGCCCGTTGCCCAGTGTCGCCGCCGCGATCGCCGACGCCGCCGCGGGCATCAACCGCTACCCGGATAACGGAATGACCGCGCTGGTGGACCGCCTCGCGACCCGGCTGGACGTGCCGCCGTCCCATCTCGCCGTCGGCTGCGGGTCGGTGAGTTTGTGCCAGCAGTTGGTGCAGGCCACCTGCGGACGCGACGATGAGGTGCTCTTCGCCTGGCGCTCGTTCGAGGAGTACCCGCGAATCACCCAGGTCGTCGGGGCCCGGCCGCGCAACGTCGCGCTGCGCCCGGACCACACTCACGATCTCCCCGAGATGCTTGATGCGATCAGCCCGGCAACCCGCTTGGTGTTCGTCTGCAGTCCCAACAACCCCACCGGCACCGCCGTGCGGCGCGACGAGCTGGTCGCGTTCCTCGATGCGGTGCCCGGTGGCGTGCTGGTCGCCCTCGATGAGGCTTACTTCGAGTTCGTCACCGACCCCGCGGTACCCGACGGCGTGGCGCTGGGCCGGCAGCGGGACAACCTCGCGGTACTGCGCACCTTCTCCAAGGCCTACGGGCTGGCCGGCCTGCGGGTGGGATACTGCGTGGCACCGGAACCGATCACCGCGGCACTGCGCAAGATGTACGTGACGTTCAGCGTCAACTCACTGGCTCAGGTTGCCGCGCTGGCCAGCCTCGACGTCGCTGACGAGTTGCTGGCCCGCTGCCAGCGGATCGCCGCCGAACGGGACCGGGTGCGAGCCGAGCTGCTCGCGATGGGCTATCCCGTGCCGGACTCGCAGGCCAACTTCGTCTGGCTGCCGCTGGGCGAGCTGACCGCTGCCTTCGACGACCACTGCCTGGAGCACAAGGTCGTGATCCGCGCGTTCCCCGGCGCCGGCGCCCGAGTGACGGTCAGCGATCCGGCCGAGAACGAGGCCTTCCTCACCGCAGCCCGAAGCTTCCGCCAGCACTGACCCACCCCGCTCCGCAGGCTCAACGGGGTTATCGGCACCCGTCTACCCCGCTGCGCCCACTGAATGCGGGAGATCGCCCATCTAGCAGCAGCGGTCGACGATTACAAGAAGTAACATAATCACTCCTTGGAGTCGGTAACGAGTGTGGCGTGGGCAGCGAAACCCAGTGTGATGGGTACGTGCGGTAACCGGCACGGGGGCGGTAGCGGCAGCTGTTCGACTCACTCCAGGGGAGGCTTCTGTGTCCGTGTCTGCGCCGCCGTACGGTTCCTTCGCGCCGCTGAGACCGTCGCACCCGATGAACGGCCTTGTTCGTCATCGTGGGGACATCGCGCGTGCTGTGCTCAGTCTGCTGACCACGATCGGATTCATGATGTGCGCTGCCTGGCTGATCTTTGCCGGGGTGGCCATCGGTGGTGGTCCCGTCCAGCAGATCGCCGCCACTCCACCGGTGCGTGCGCTGCCCGCGGAACCGACCCCGCTGGGCTCCACTGTGGCCTTCGATCAGATGTGGACGTCCAGCGACGGCAACACGATCGTCGCTGGGGAGCCGAAACTGAGCACGTCCGATTCGTCGCTGCATCCGGGGGCGTCGGTGATCCGGGTCGCAGTGACTCTCACCAACAACGGCGACAAGGAGTGGAGCCCGGTCTTCACCACGTTCAACGGGACGCTCAATCGCGGGCCGGTGCAGGAGTCCAGCGAAGGCGACTGGAGATACTCGACGCCGATCGCCCCGCACACGTCGGTCACTCTCAGCAAGGTGTTTCTCGGTGGCGGCGGTCAGTTCAGCCTGGCCGTGAGCACCTCGGACGGCGTGGCGATGTTCACCGGTCGGGTCTGACCTGACCTGGCAACCGGAGCGAGATCTTGGTACCGGTGCCCGGGACGGTATCGACGACCAAGTCGTAGTCGTCGCCGAAGCTGGCGTGCAGCTGGTCCTCAATGGTGCGGACGTTCGCCCAGAGAGCAGCCTCCTCTTTGCCGGGGCCGTCGTCCTCGACGGTGATCAGGCAGTCGTCACCTTCCAGGTAGGCGGTGAGCGTGACGGTGCCACCGAGTTGCTTGCGCTCGATGCCGTTGCGGACCGCATTGTCCACCAGCTGCTGGACGGCCAGAAACGGCAGCACGACCGGCAGCGCGTTCGGTGCGACGTGCAGCTGCACCTGAAGTCGCTCGCCGAAGCGAGCCTGTTGCAGCGTCAGGTACAGCTCGATGTTCTCCAGCTCCTCAGCCAGGGTGGTCTCGGTGACAGACCGGACGGAGTACCGGGCGAACTCCGCAAATACGATCAGCAGGTCACGAGCGCGGGCCGGGTCAGTGCTGACGAAGGCAGCAATCGTGCTCAACGTGTTGTTCATGAAGTGTGGGGAGATCTGGTCGCGCAACGTCCGCAATTCGGCGCGAAGTCGCTGCACGGCGCGTTCCAGGTCGGCGAGCATCTGCTGATCGGTCACCTCGCCCCCGCCCTCCTGCCCCCGAGCTCCTGGCTGACTGAGCACAACCGGCGCTCGGACCGCCGCCACATGCTTGCCGGGCCGCAGACCGCGCCAGGTGGGATGCCCCAGCCGGCCATTCGGCGTCCATTGCCGGTAGGAGACCTCGCCCAGCAGCCGCGGAGCCACCCAGTGCACGACCCGAGCGGAGTCTCGCGGCACCTCGTCGGCGAAGGGACTGCTGTGCTCTTCCAGCTCGGGTAACAGATCCCGCAATTCCCGCCTTCTCGCGGCGGTGAAACCCGTCCCGACCTGGCCGGCGTACCTCAGGCCTCGCTCAGTGGGCACGCCGACGACTAGCGCGCCGATCTCGGCGGCGCGGCGTCGTTCCGGAATCCAGCCACCGATGATCACTTCCTGGGTCTGCCGCAGCGTGGTCTGCACCCAGCTCCGTGACCGGCCGGGCTGGTAGCTGGAGTCAGCGCGTTTGGCGATCACGCCGTGCAGGCCGTACTGCGCAGCGGTGTCCAGCACGACCTGGCCGTCAGTATCGATGAAGTACGGCGGCAGCACTACCGGACCGCCGGCGAAGTCCAGCTCCTCGAGCAGCTCGCGACGGCGCTGATAAGGCAGCCCGGCGGTGGACTGATCGTCGAGGCGCAGCACGTCGAACACGTAGTAGGCAACCGGCGCCCGGCGCAGCATTGCCGAGCTCGGGCGTTGGACGTTCATCCGCAGCTGTAGCTGCGCGAAGCTCGGCCGGCCGCAGGAATCCAGGGCAACGATCTTCCCGTCCAGCAGCATGCGGCGGCGCCCAGCGAACGCCTCGAGTTCTGGGTAGGCGGCCGAAATGCTGCGGTGGGTGCTGCTGAACAGACGCATCCGGCCTGGTTGGACGCACGCCAGCGAGCGCACTCCGTCCCAGTTGAACTCGAATGCCCATTCCGGTCCGGCAGGCAGCGGCCCCGCGGTCGGCAACATGGGGCGGACCAGGTCGGACATGTCTCCTCCCGATCAGGTGCGGGACTTCTTCGACGCCCGCCGTCCGTTGTCGCCCTTACGTTGTTTCGGCACGTCCACCGGCTTGCCACGAGCAGCCTTGGCTGCCTCGACCGAGGCCTGCAAAGCGGTGATCAAGTCCACTGAGGGCACCGGCTGCGCCGGCGCCGACGGGGCGGCGACGTCGTGTCCGTTGCTCTTGGCCTCGACGATAGCGAGCAGCGCCTCGCGGTAATCGTCGTGGTAGGCGCCGGGCTCGAAATCGCTGGACATCGCCTCGATGAGGGTGTCGGCCATAGTCTGCTCGGCATCGCTGACCGTCACCTCGCGGTCGAGCACGTCGAACTGCGGGTCCCGTACCTCATCGGGCCACATCATCGTCTGCAGCGTGAGCACGTCGCCCCGGGGGCGCAGCACGGCCAGCGATTCCTTGGTCCGCACCGCGATCTTGGCCAGACCGACCCGCCCGGTACGGTCCAGCGCGGCGCGCAGCAACTCGTAAGGCTTGCGTCCGGCGGCCTCGGGTTCCAGGTAGTACCCGCGAGCCAGGGACAGCGGGTCGACCTGCTCGGCGGGCACGAATGCCTGCAGCTCCACGGTCTTGGCACTGGGCAGCGGCAGGTTCGCGAAGTCCTCGTCGGTCAGCACGATCGTCTCACCGGAGGGCAGCTCGTAACCTTTGGCAATGTCGGCATAGGCGACCTCTTCGTCGCAGGCCTCGCACACTCGGCGGTAGCGCACCCGAGCAGCATCCTCGGCGTGCACTTGATGAAAGGACACGTCGCGGTCCTCGGTCGCCGAATACAGCCGAACCGGGATGCTGACCATCCCGAACGCCAGTGCACCCTTCCAGATCGCCCGCATTACTCCACAGTGCCCGCACCGCAGCCCATACGTCCACCCCCAGGCCTTGACACCTGTCCGGAGTAGCGGTGCTGCTCCGCTTCCTCGACGCGGCGACACGTCGCCCAGCCGTGGAGAAGCCCGACTCGCATCAGCGGGCTGAATGCGTTATCACCTTCATACAGTGCGCGGTCGCCCGGTTTGGCCGATTGTGCGGTGATCCCATTGGGGTGACCCTGCTGGGGGGTTGGTGACTCAGCGGAGGCAGACATGGCAGGGTTCATGCAGATCATCGAGTACCGGACATCCCGGATCGACGAGGTCCAGGCACTCATCAACAAGCGGCGGGCCCAGCTGGAGTCCGGGCAACAGGATCCGGCCACCGCGCCGACACGGGCCATGATGACCGCCGACCGGGACCGCCCCGGCTATTACCTCACCATCATCGAGTTCGACTCGTACGAATCGGCGATGGAGAACTCCAACCGGCCAGAGACCGGCGAAATGGCCGCCGAGATGGCCAAGCTGTGCGACGGCCCACCGACGTTCTACAACCTGGACATCTCCCAGACCTGGCAGCAACGCAGCGGCTGATCTGATTCTGGTGGCTTGGGTGGGCGCCGCGGACGAGCCTCAGCTCGACCTCAGTAACCGCGCGGGAGCTCCGCGCGGGCGGATGGAGAGATCGCCGACCCCGCTCGGATGGCGGCCCGCAGCAGCAGCGCGGAGTAGCCGAGCAGCGCGGCATCCTGCACCAGCACCCACCAGCGCAGCGGTTGGGCCAGGTACACACCGAAGCAGCCGCAGTTGTCCAGCACGAGGCCCCGGGCGAACGCCTGCGCGGCCAGGGCGCTCCACATCACGGAGGTGGCGGCGAACACCAACGCCGCGACGAGCGGCCGGCGGCCCGGGGCTACCAGCAGCCATCCCCCACTGAGCAGCTCGCCGGCCAGCAGTGCCACCGCGAGCGTCCAGGCCAGGCCCACACCGCCAAGCTGAAAGGTCTCCAACACCCCAACGAACCCGGGCAGATCAGCGAGTTGGAAGACGGCCATCGCAGTGAACAGCCCGCCCAGCACGCGGTGCAGGATCGCCTGCCGACCGCGGATTAGCGGCCGGTCAGCCGGTCCCGTCGAAGCTGACGTCACCCACCCATGATGTCCGGGCTCAACGGTCGCCGGGGTGACGGTTCGGTGACACCGGTCCCGCAACGCAGTTGCAGTGGAGACGTCAACGTCCTTCGTTGTAGCCGGCGCGACGAAGCGCGTCGGCAAGCGCCCCGCCAGCTGGTTTGCCGAAAGCTGGCGGGCGTTTGACGGCCTTGCGCGGCGCGCTAGCTGGTGGCGGCTTGGCTGCAGCGGAGTCGTCGAGCCGCAGGGTGAGCCCGATCCGCTTGCGCGGCACGTCCACGTCGAGCACCTTGACCCGTACGACGTCGCCCGGCTTCACCACATCGCGCGGGTCCTTGACGAAGGTCTTGGCCATCGCCGAGACGTGCACCAGGCCATCCTGATGCACGCCCACATCGACGAAAGCGCCGAACGCCGCGACGTTGGTGACCACGCCTTCGAGCACCATGCCCGGCTCCAGATCGGAGATCTTGTCGACTCCCTCGGCGAAGGTTGCGGTCGAGAAGGCCGGTCGCGGGTCGCGGCCCGGCTTCTCCAATTCGGCGAGGATGTCGGTGACCGTGGGCAGACCTACCGTCCCGTCGACGAAGTCGGCCGGTTGCAGCGCCCGCAGCACCGCGGTGTTGCCGATCAACGTGCTGATATCGCCACCGGCCGTGTCGATGATGCGGCGCACCACCTGGTAGGACTCGGGGTGCACACCGGAGCGGTCCAGCGGGTCGTCGCCGCCCGGGATGCGCAGGAAGCCGGCGCACTGCTCGAACGCCTTCGGACCCAGGCGTGGCACGCCGGCCAGGGCCCGCCGGGTGCGGAACGGGCCGTGCGCGTCGCGGTGCGCCACGATGTTCTCGGCGAGTCCCCCGGTGATGCCCGACACCCTCCGCAGCAGTGGAGCCGACGCCGTGTTGACATCCACGCCGACGGCGTTCACGCAGTCCTCCACCACCGCGTCCAGCGAGCGGGACAGTGCGGTTTCGGGTAGATCGTGCTGGTACTGGCCGACACCGATCGACTTGGGATCGATCTTCACCAGCTCCGCGAGCGGGTCCTGCAGCCGACGGGCGATCGACACCGCGCCGCGCAACGACACGTCCAGCTCGGGTAGTTCCTGTGACGCGTAAGCCGAGGCGGAGTACACCGAGGCACCGGCCTCGGACACCACGGCCTTGGTGATGCCGAGTTGTCCGGCGAGCTTGTCGGTCTCCCGCGAGGCGGTGCCGTTGCCGATGGCGACCAGCTCGACGTGATGTGTCTTGACGAGCCGGGCCAGCACGGCCAGTGCCTCATCCCAGCGACGCTGCGGCACGTGGGGGTAGATGGTCTCGGTGGCCACCACCTTGCCGGTCGCGTCGATGACCGCGACCTTGACGCCGGTGCGGTAGCCGGGATCCAGACCCATGGTCGGGCGGTTGCCCGCGGGTGCGGCGAGCAGCAGGTCGCCCAGGTTGGCGGCGAAGACCCGCACCGCCTCGTCCTCGGCCGCCTGGCGCAGCCGCATGCGGAGATCGATGCCCAGATGCAGCAGGATGCGGGTACGCCAGGCCCAGCGCACCGTGTCGGCCAGCCAACGGTCGACCGGACGGCCCCGGTCGTCGACGCCGAAGCGCGCCGCGATGGCCCACTCGTAGCGGCCTTGCTCAGCCTCGGGCGTCGGCTGCGGCTGCGTCTCCTCTGGCTGGGGCGCGAGATCGAGGACGCCCTCCTTCTCGCCGCGGAACAGGGCGAGGATGCGATGCGAGGGCAGCTTCGTGAAGGGCTCGGAGAAGTCGAAGTAGTCCGCGAACTTCGCACCGGCCTCCTGCTGACCGTCACGCACCCGGGACACCAGGCGACCCCGCGACCACATCTGCTCGCGTAGGGATCCGATGAGGTCGGCGTCCTCGGCGAAGCGCTCGACCAGGATGGCGCGTGCCCCGTCGAGCGCGGCCGCAACGTCGGGCACGCCCCGCTCGGAATCGACGTATCCCGCAGCAGCGATCTGAGGGTCCTGCGTCGGATCGGTGAGCAATCCTTGGGCGAGCGGCTCCAGCCCGGCCTCCCGGGCGATCTGTGCCTTGGTGCGCCGCTTGGGTTTGTAGGGCAGGTAAAGATCTTCCAGCCGTGCCTTGGTGTCGACCACCATGATCCGCGCCTCGAGCTCGTCGTCGAGCTTGCCCTGCTCGCGGATCGAGTTCAGGATCGCCGTCCGGCGCTCCTCCAGCTCACGCAGGTAGTGCAGCCGCTCCTGCAAGGTGCGCAGCTGCGTATCGTCCAGCCCGCCGGTTGCTTCCTTGCGGTATCGGGCGACGAACGGCACGGTGGAGCCACCGTCGAGCAGCTCGACTGCCGCGCGGACCTGCCGCTCGGGCACGCTCAGCTCGTCAGCGATCCGCTGGTTCAGCGACATGGTGACGACGCGCACGCAGCCTCCTCGAGGTGGTCTCCAAGCCGGTAGCCGGCCGCCCAGGCACGGTAGCCGGGCCGGCCTACACGCCGCGCGCCCGGGCACCGCACCGGTCGGGCCGCTCGCACGGTTTGCGCACGCGGATGTCCGAGCCGTACAGCTGTACCGCCGTGTGCAGGTGCGCGTCGGGATGGGGAAGCTCGACGAACTCCACGAGCGGACCCCCGACCAGCGGCACTTGCTCGCCGGGCATGGGTGCTGTGGCGTGCAGCGCGTGTGCGGCGACGCCGTTCAGCAGCTCCGCGGCCCGCGGCAGGCGCAGCCCGGTAGCCACCAGCTCCGGCACGCCGTATTCGGTCAGGCCGACGGTGTATGCCCATGGCGGGTGATCCCGATCGCGCTCGACGCCCTGGATCGCCCATCCCTGCTCGGTGACGATCCGCGCCATGTAGGCGAGGGATTCCTCGTACGTTGCTCCGTCGCACATCAGGCACATGGCTTCCTCCTGGTCAGGTCCCGACTCCGACCACCATGCACCCGGGTACCGACAATCCTGATCGCTGGTGACGGCTGGTGCATCACCAGCGGATACGGCCTACCTCCGCTGGCGTACGCCGATCACGGTGGCTGCACTGCCCGGCGTACTGCAATTGCCTCTGCCAAGCCGACGACGATCCCGGTACTTGCGGCGGAACATCAAGGCACACGGCCAGGGCACCAAACGCCCAGCCAACACAGAGGGAGATTGTGATGTTGACACAATTGGCGAGCTATGCGGCCTTCGCGGACCCGGGCTGGGGGCACGGTCCCGACGCTGGCAGCCCCGGCTGGTGGCTCATTTTCCCGATTCTGTTTTGGGTCCTGGTGCTGTCGGCAATCGGCTACGTGATTTATCGTAGGTCACCGAAGCAGCAGGCACGAAGCGCAGCCGAGCGGACCCTCGCGGAACGGTACGCCCGCGGCGAGATCAGCGAAGACGAGCTGAGGCAGCGCAGGAACGTGGTCCGAGCCAAGTCGTGACCTCGTTTCCGTCAACACCAGTTTCGGGGAAGCGAAGCAGGCAGATGTCCTGCTTCGCTTCGTCCTGTCATCGAGGAACGGCTCGTGGTCAGGCCGCCCGCAGCCAACTCAACACCTCGTCGGCGATTGATCGATCCGGGGTGGCATAGCTGACGAAGATGCGGGCCACGATTAGCCGCGCTTTGACTCAGTCGAAGAAGCGTGACTGTCTTTTTGCCGCGATTCCGTCCATTTGGCATGCTCCTGCGAAACCAAGCCTTCGAGACGTTCGGCGAGAACGCGGTGCCGGTCGTCTGAGCTGTACGGGCCGGCAGCGGCGAGATAGAGATACTTCTCGTGCTTGAGGGCTTCCGCGGTGGCGCGGTAGAGCACCCAGTTGGTTTGCCATTGATACAGCTGTTGGGCGCCCTCGGCGACGACAACGTAGGCGGCGAGCGTGGCGGTGATCGCGGCGGACACTTGGAGGCCGGCGAAAACGGGCACTGCGGCGCCGATAATGAGCTGGCTTAGCTTGACGCGCTTGTACGCCTGCTGGGCGGCAACGCTCTTGCGGTCATACCAGCCGAGCTGATCCTCCAGTCGATCCCATGTCGGACCGGCCCCGCCGTCCTCGACTGGTTGCACCGCCATCGAGCATCTCCAACCTCTGGTGACTGCCCGTACTGTGCCACACCCCCGCGCCCCCTCCGCATTGAATCGAACAGGGGTCGGATCGACCATGCCTCGAATCGATCATCGAGGGTGCGTTCCCCGCCGGGAACTTGGTGGTTCGTTACTAGGCGAGATCGGTGAGGTCGGTGTTCGCGCCGCAGAGCAGGATGGCGATGCGTTCGCCTGCGGCCGGCCGGTACGCGCCAGACATCAATGCGGCGAGGGCGGCGGCGGTGCCGTGTTCGATCATGATCCGGTGATGATCCCACAGCAGGCGGCGAGCGGAGACGATGGCGTCGTCGGAGACCAGCACGCTGCGTACGCCGGTGCGGACGGCGACATCGTAGGCGATGGCGCCGACCCGGCGGGCACCCAACGAGTCAGCCGCGATACCGGACACCTCGATGTCGACCGGGCGCCCGGCAGCCAGAGCGGCGTGCAGGGTGGGGATCGTCTCCGGTTCGACGGCGATGACCTTGGCATGTCCTTGCAGCGCAACCGCAACGCCGGCCATCAGCCCACCCCCACCCACGGCGAGCACAACGGTGTCGAGCGGGCCGATCTGGTCGAGCAGCTCCAGCGCGAGGGTTCCCTGCCCCGCGCAGATTTCCAGTTGGTCGTAGGCGTGACAGAACAGGGCTGTGGTGTCGGCGGCCCGTTTGGTCGCGGCGTCGTACGCGTCGGCGTACTCGTTACCGACCTGGACCACGGTCGCACCCAACGCACCCAGCTTGGCCACCTTGACCACGGGTGCACTGGTCGGGACGTAGACCTCAGTGGGGACCTGCAGCGTTGACGCGGCGTAGGCGACGGCCAGGCCCGCGTTGCCGCCCGACGCCGCGATCACACCTTCGGCAGGCAACTCGCCGGCCTCGGCCGCAGCCAGGATCCGGTTGAACGCACCGCGGGCCTTGAACGAGCCGCTGTGCTGCATGAACTCCAGTTTGAACCACACCTGCCCGGCCGGGGGGAACGTACCGCGATCCAACTCGACCACCGGCGTACGCCGTACCCGGCCGGCTATCCGCCGGGCGGCCGTCTCGACGTCTGACCGAGTGATCACCTTCACCTCGCGAGGAAGTGGAATCCGACCCACAGCCACAACGCGAGCACGATCCACCGGCCGGCCCGATGGTGCAACACGGTGTGAACCACATCGCCTAGCGGGCGGAAGGACCACCGACCAGCCAACCCGAGCAGTTGCGCGGCCAGCATCGCGCCCACCACCACGGCGAACCCGGTGGCGATCACGCCGTACGGAGTCACCGGGTCACCAGCCACCGCCCGGCGGCCAGCCAGAGCACGTAGCCGACCACCCGTGCCGGATAGGTCTCCAGCAGCGGGTCAAGCAGCAGGCTCAGCGTCGGGTGCGCGGGGTCGTTGCCCCAGAGGAACGCCACCAGCCACCACGCGGCACCGGCGGCGGCCAACGCCAGCCACAGCGCAGCCGTCCCCGGGGACACGGCACCGGCCGGTAGCGGCCGCACCGGACGTATTGCTCGCAGGGCGAGCAGCAGCACACCGGGGATCAGCACGGCCACCGCGGCAGGCACGGTCAGCGGCTCGAAGATCGCGGCGATCAACGCGTAGCCGACGCTCGCCGCGTCCCAGCGATCGACCCGCGCGCACAGCGCGGCCACGCTCTGTCGGATCGACACGGTCCCGGTCAGGCGCGTTGCCCGGCAGCATGTTCAATCTGCCCGGGGCTCATCGGGGACCGGCTCGTCGGGCGGGGTCGTCCTCCAGCGCAAGCCGATCCCAACCAGCTCGCTCGGCGGCGGCTTCATAGGTGCTCTGCAGGAATTCCAGCAGCATGCGGTCAGGATCCGGTGCCGTGCGGACCACCTCGTACGGCAGCAGGAACTGGCCGGCCTCGTCGCTGTAATAACCCGCATCGGGACGGATGGGGTAGTCCCGGAAACCTTCGGGTTCGGGATAGGCGTAGGCGTAGAAGGCGCCTTCGTCCCCACCGCCGGGCCAGAAGCCGCAGCTACTCAGTTCGTGCGAATAACCCTCCACCATGACCCAGTCGGGGCAGTTGGGTGCTCCACCGGGATGGGTCGGCGCGGCGCGCCCGGAGAACCGCGTGAGGGCGAGATCGAAGCTTCCCCAAAAGAAGTGCACCGGGCTGACCTTGCCGATGAAGCGAGACCGGAATTCGGTCAGCACTCGGTGCGCCGCCAACAGCTGCCGCCAGAAACGCTGCGCGGCAACGGGGTCGTACGACGCGTGCTCGTGATCGTCCTCGAACGGGATCGCGCGCACCACCTCCGTCGGCGTGGCCCTGATCGAAACCTCCAGATCCAGGTCACGCATCGCCGCCATCGTCTCGCCGTAGAACGTCGCGACCGACTTCGGCTCCAGGGCAACGCTGCGCTGCTCGCCGCTGCTGGACCGGATGCGTAGCTGGTGATCGCAGAAGTCGAACTCGACGTCGAAGATGCGCGCGCCGTGCGGAATCGCGGACGTGGTCAGCCCCCGGGCGGAGACGTACAGCGGGACCTGCCACCAGTGGTTGACCATCGGAGCCTTAGCCAACCGGATCTTGCCCACGATTTGGGCCCACATGTGCAGCGTGTCGCGAGTGTCAGCCCACTCCTGCACCCGCAAAGCCGGCCACGCCTCAACGGGCCCGGACCGTGCTTGGACATCAGTCACCGCCAACCCCTCCCAAGCAACCAGCGCTACCGCTCAGCTGAGGTAGCCCTCGACCTCGTCCGCCGGCCGGACCTGCGCCTCATCAGGATCCAATCCGGCGGCCGCCCGGGCACGACGCTGCCGCAGCAGGTCCCAGCACTGGTCAAGCTGCACCTCAAGGGTGCTCAGCTGCGAGTTTTCCTCGTCGCTACTCAGCTCACCCCGGCCTCGGCGTTCCCGCAAAGCATGCTCGGCATCGACCAGCTCGCGGATGCGACCAAGCAGGTCACTCTCATCAGCCATCGGGTCCTCCGACTCGTCGCTGCCCTCCGACCCTGCGAGTCTGGCAGAACGCGTGACAGCATCACCTCGTGGATTACCTCCGACTGGGCACCTCCGGCCTCAAGGTGTCGCGCATCTGCCTGGGCATGATGAGCTACGGCGATCGGCAGTGGCGCGAGTGGATACTCGATGAAGGCCAAGCTGAGCCGATCGTCCGACGCGCAGTCGAACACGGCGTCATCTTCTTCGACACCGCCGACATGTACTCAGATGGCGTCAGCGAAGAGATCACCGGCCGGCTGCTCGGCAAGTTCTTCTCCCGCCGAGAAGACTACGTTCTTGCCACCAAAGTGAACTCACCCATGGGGCCTGGTCCCAATGACCGTGGACTCTCCCGCAAACACATCCTGAGTGCGGTGGACGATTCGCTCAGACGCCTCGGCACCGATTACGTGGACCTCTACCAAATTCACCGTTGGGATAATGAGACACCCATCGACGAGACCATGGAGGTTCTGCACGATCTGGTACGCGCTGGCAAGGTGCGCCACCTCGGCGCTTCCAGCATGTTCGCCTGGCAGTTCGCCAAGGCTCAGCACACGGCGGAACGTCACGGCTGGACCCAGTTCGTCTCCATGCAGAACCACTACAATCTGCTGTACCGCGAGGAAGAGCGCGAGATGATCCCGCTTTGCCTGGACATGGGCGTTGGCGTGATCCCCTGGAGCCCGCTGGCCCGCGGATGGCTCACCGGCACCCGTAGTCGTAGCGGTGAACGTCACACGACCCGTGCGAAGAACGACGACTTCGCCAACCAACTCTACGACGAATCTGACTTTGACATCATCGATGCCGTGACCGAGCTGGCAGCTGAACACGACCTGCCGCCCGCACAGATTGCTTTGGCCTGGCTGCTGCATAAGCCAGGCGTGGCTGCCCCCATCGTGGGAGCGACCAAGGTCGGCCACCTTGGCGACGCCTTGGCCGCGCTCGACGTGACGCTCAACGACGCAGAACTTCACCGCCTTGAGACGCGGTACCGGCCACATGCGGTGAAGGGGTTGAGATAGCCACGCTCGACTGCTCGCCCGAGGCGGCTTCCTGCACGAGCTGACCCTGGAGTGCTGGCCTGGGTTCAACCGGACGGCTCCAGTGGATCAACAACGCGGGAGCCGTCACGGATGAGGACGGCACGATCATCATCGACACATGTGCCACCGAGGCGCGCACCAACCAGTTTCTCACCATGATCCGCGAGGCGACCGGCGACGCCCCACGGCGCTCTCGGTCGCCATCGTCTGTCACGGCTTTATACGCTCGCGTGACTGTGGCCGGTCGATCAACGGATTTCGTACTCGCTGCGCGCCCGGAGGTAGGCGACACCGACACCTTCGCCTACACCGCTTCCGGCGCACCGTCACCATCGACTTCGATTTCGCGGGCAGACTTCGTTAATTCTCATCGAGGGGGTTCCTCTAATGAAACTTTGAGCGCAGCCGAATCGAGAGTCTTATGGTAGCGGATCTCTTCGAGTACGAGACTGTCAATCGTGTCTATCTTGGTGGTGCCGTCGGGCAACCATCCCGATCTGTGATAGAAGCGGCGCGCTCGGTTATTGGTACGCAGCACCCAGAGGGTTGCGCGTCGATGTCCGTCGTTACTGAGGGCGTCGAGGGCATGGTCGTGTAGCAGGCGGCCCAGCCCACGGTTCCAGTGGCACGGGCTGAGGTAGATCGCCCGCAACTCACCGGTGCCTGCGGGTGCGTCATCGTCACGGCTGGGGCCGATGCTGGCGAAGCCAGCGACGACACCTTGCTCGGCGACGACGAACACACGGTTCGGCAACGTAGGATCGCGAAGAGTCTGCTTCCACGTATGTTGACGGTCGCTGACAGAAAGATTGTCCAGGTAGTCGTCGGGAAGCTGACCAGCGTAGGCAGCCCGCCATGATGTGACGTGGATCTCCGCAATCGCGGCAGCGTCGGCGATTCGAGCGAGCCTGACGTCGCGTGGGTCGGAGCACGACATATAGCACCATTGCAGGTAGTTGATGGTGGGCGCCACGATCGTCAGGCCCCTTCACTACTAGCACTTAGGTGGGAATGCCCGGCGCCGCTTGATCCACAGTGGTCACCCCATCCCTGCCGCAGTTCGGTGCGCTGCCGTGCAGACCCAGATTCACCGCATAGGTCTCCGTCCACAGTAGCGGAGCGAACATAGAGAACTGGGCCATAGGCCAGATGGATGACGACTAGTGCGCCATAGCAGTAGCCGAAACCCCGCATTGACTCAAGGTGAACACCGGAATAGGTTAGGTAAGCCTGTGACAAGTCGAGATGGGAGTGGGAACGCCAGCCGCCCCACTGGCTGACCGAAGGAGACGCCATGCCCTGGCTCACCGGCCTCGCTGCTTCCCGCGACGGCCTCACCCGCCGTCGGTTACTGCTCTGCGGTCCGGAGAAGATGGCGTCCGCATGGAGTATCACCGAGCATCGGATGTCGCAGTGATGGTAGGTCGCCGAGCGCGTTACCTCCTGATTCCGCTCGTTCTCGCGGCAGGCTGTGCCTCCGGCGGCGGCGCGGCCAACCAGCCCACGGAGCCCGAGCCGGCTACTCCCAGCCAACTGGTGACGCAGGGCGTTGCCGATTACAAGACCTACGTCGGCGATCAGACGGACCAGATGGTCACTCTGACGCGGACCTTCACCGACGCGGTGCGGGCGGGCGATCTGTCGGCGGCCCAGGCGGCCTATGCACCGTCTCGCGTGCCGTGGGAGCGGATCGAACCGATCGCGGGGCTGGTCGAGGAGATCGACGGGAAGGTCGACGCCCGGGTGGACGACTTCGCCGGCGTCGACGACCCGGACTTCACCGGTTGGCACCGCCTCGAATACATCCTCTTCGAACTCAAGACCACCGACGGCGCCGCCCAGTTCGCCGACCAGCTGGACGCCGACCTGGCCACCCTGCAGACGCAGCTGCCGACCCTGGACTTGCCGCCGGTCGAGGTCGCGGTCGGTAGCTCCGAGCTGATCGAAGAGGTCTCCCTCGGCAAGATCACCGGCGAGGAGGACCGGTACTCCAAGACGGACCTGTGGGACTTCAAGGCGAACGTGGAGGGCTCCGAGGCCGTCATCGCCGCCCTCACACCTGCGCTCCAGGAGTCCGACCCCGAGCTACTAGCCGACATCAACAGCCGGTTCGACCAGCTGAACGCCACGCTGGCCCCGCTGCGCAGGGGCAACGGCTGGGTGTTGTACTGCCTGGAGGACGACAAGTTCCCCTCACCGCGCTGTCCAGGTGTGACAGTGCCCCCGGAAACCGTCAACACCCTGAAGGCGCAACTCGCCGGTCTGTCCGAAAAAACGAGCCTGGTCGCCGGGGCGTTGGGGTTGCAGTGAGCTCCGGTCAACCGGGGGAATTGTCCCGGCGTCGCTTCCTCGCCGCCGGGGCCGGTGTCGGAGCCGCGGTGGGCGTCGGGTCCGGTGCGACGCTCGCCGCATGTACGACACCAGCTGATGCGCCCGGTCGGGAGGCCGCCCGGTTTGTGCCGTTCGAGGGGGTGCACCAGACCGGCGTCACGGCGTTGCCGGCGCCCGCCCGTGGGCTGATGGCCTCCTTCACGGTGCACTCGCCCGATCGGACCGGGCTGTCGCGGCTGCTCACCGGACTCACCGATGAGATCCGTGGGCTGATGGCCGGGAAACCGCCCCAGGTTCGCGGCCCTGCCTACCCGCCGGTCGACTCCGGATTACTCGGTGCGAACCCTCCACCGGACAACCTGACCGTCGTGGTCAGCGTGGGGGCGTCGCTGTTCGACGACCGGTTCGGCCTGGCCGACCGCAAGCCGAACGAGTTGGTGACCATGCCGTTCGTGTCCAACGACCGGCTCGACCCCGCACATTCCCACGGCGACCTACTGCTGAGCCTCGAGGCCGGGCATCCCGACACGCTGCAGTTCGCGCTACGCCAACTCACCCGGCGCACCCGTGGTGACCTGGTGCTGCGCTGGCTCATCGACGGCTTCAGCCGGGGCGCCGGCACCGCCGTTGACGGTGGCACGCAGCGCAATCTGATGGGCTTCAAGGACGGCACCGCCAACCTCGACCCCAGCAACGAGCAGGTGATGGACCGCTTCGTCTGGATCGGCGCCGGCGACGGCGAGCCAGCCTGGGCGGTCGGCGGCTCCTACCACGTGGTCCGGGTGATCCGGATGTTCGTCGAGTTCTGGGATCGCACTCCGCTGGCCGAGCAGGAGGCGATCTTCGGCCGGCACAAGATCAGCGGTGCTCCGCTCGGCCAACCCAACGAGACCGACGAGCCGAACTTCGGCGCCGGCGAGATCTTGCCTACCGCACACATCCGGCTGGCAAACCCCCGAACTCCGGAGACCGCGGAAAACCTGATCCTGCGCCGCGGTTTCTCGTTCGCTCGCGGTTTCGACGGTAGCGGACAGCTCGATCAAGGCCTGGCGTTCGTGTGTTACCAGCGCAGCCTGAGCCGCGGGTTCCTGGCGGTGCAGAACCGCCTGACCGGCGAGCCGTTGGAGGAGTACATCCTGCCGGTCGGGGGCGGCTTCTTCTTCGCGCTGCCCGGAGCTGATGGACCGGATCGGTTTCTCGGCGACACGCTGGTCGTCTGACTGTCTGCACTGCGACGTCTGCCAAGCGGCGACCGGATCGCTGCGCGTCCCAGGGCTAACCCTGCAAAGAGCACATGTTCAGATTTGAGCCGCCGCATGTAGGGCATGAATCACTGCTTGTGTGCGTGAGGCTACAATCTTTGTCGCGCAACGCACACAAACAGTGATAATGGTGTTCGAAATTTGGCATGTGAGCGGTCGCGTCCGGCAGTTGCCGTTGCAGTGCTAAACAGGTGGTCTCGCTCCCGTCGATTCTGAAGTGGATTCTGAGCGCGGCGAGGCCGGCGGTTCAGCCATGGGTCGAACGTTATTCATCACTACGTCACCGCCGCGCAAGCGTCTATCGACGTCACCCTGCGATCGCCCAACAATCACGCGCCGCTAAATGGCTGAGTGTTCACCGCTTGTTCGGAGACTACTGACATGCGGATCCGGACAGTGGTCCGTGCAACCCGCGTTGCAAAGCACAGCAGTATCTCCACAGAGGCAGAAAACGGCCTCTAGCTGAAAGGAACGAGTAACATCGTGCTTAAAACCAGATTCTCGACTCGGCTCGCAGCGAAGGTCTTGGTGGTCGCCGTCACGGCGGGGGGAGGGTTGCTCATCGGTGGGGTCGCTAACGCCGCGACACCCGCGGGCTCGCTGGGTACCGTCACCTCGTCTCCCATCATTGGTGATCCATCCGACGACACGGGCGGCCTCGAACCGGGCCAAATCCTCGATCCCGTCCTGGGCGGGCTGCTCGGCGGCGCCGGCGGCCTCGAACCGGGCGAGTTACTGGGCACATCCTCAACGGACTGAGCTCTTGGCCCCTGAGGAGCGCCAGTGAGCGGGAACCGATGCCCATGCGCGGCTCCCGCTCACTGCACCCCCAACGAACGGATACAGATCTCGCCAACACGAACTGGCAACGACGTGGGACAAGACTGGTCCCCTCGCTGAGCTTCACGTGCGCAACCTTCCGCCGGAAGTCCGCCTGTGGCTGCCGCTGGGCTTAACCATGCGGGTCGTCGTCACCGGGGTGCCGGTCAGCACGTCCCAAGCCTGCTGATAGCTGCTGTCGAGGGCGGCGGCATTCAGAAAGGGGGAACGTCAGAGTCTGGGTCGGATTCGGGTGGCGGGTCCGGCTCGGGGTCCGGTGGTGGATCATCCCAGATGTGAGCGTCTTCCCCATCGTCGTCGGGAGGAAGCACGGGTGGGTAAGGAGGTCGATCACGAGGGATCGGATCAGGGAGTGGTTCGATGATCGCTGGCAGTCGACGCTGATAGATGTGGCCCAATCGACTTGTCCAGCAGAACACGCCCTGTTGGGGTTGGTGCAGTGTCCAGCCGCCCTCGCCCTTCAACCGATGGTCGTGACGGCAGGCGTCAGCAAGGTTGGGCCCGGTGGTGGGTCCACCCTTGGCGTGGTCAAGGGTGTGGTCCTTGTCGGCGCTGCGGGCGGGAGCGCGGCAGCCGATCATGATGCAGGACCGGTCCCGGATTTCCAGGTAGCGGCGCAGCGCGGCACCAGGGACGCGGCGGGCGGCGTCGGCGTCGGCGTAGTACCAGCCCTCACTGGAGTTGACGTGGTCGAGGTGGCTGATCAGGTCGTCGACCACGTCGGCCCAGCCGCCTAATGTGGTCGGATCGGCGGCCAGGGCGCGTAGCGCCTCTGCGGGGACTTGGAGTTCGACGATGGCCCGGCAAGCGGCGGAGCAGGCCGGGGTGCCGGTGGGGCGGGCGCGGGTGATACCGCAGTGGGTCAGCTGCCCGTGGGCGTCGGTGATCGCGAAATGCCACGAGGCTTGACCGAGGGTGGCGGCCAGGTCGCGGGCCAGCTCGGCGTGCAGATAGCCCCACCCCGCCAGCTCGGCGGGGTATTGGTCATGGCCAAGCAGGGTGGACAACCGCACCCGCAACTCCATCCCCGTCCCCGCGCTGCCCAGCCCAACGGGCACGTCATTGGACGGGACGCTTCTGTCGTCGGCACCTTCACCGCTTGCGGGCCCACTATCGTCGGTGTTCGGCGCGGGCGCGGCGGTGAGCAGGGTGATGATGGCGGCGTCGTCGAGTCCGGTGTAGGTGCCATCGGTCATGCCGAGAAACAGGTCTGCGCGAATCTGGTCCAGAATGCGGCCGTCGCCGGCGCGTTTGGCGGCTTTAGCCAGGGCGTCGATTCGTCCGCTGGCCGCAGCAACTCGGTCTAGTGGCAGGTTGTATCCGGATAGATTCGCCGACCCATCGCCATTGCGGTACCCGACCACCTTCCGCTCCGCAACAGCCTGTTCGTAGCGGCGCCGCGCCCAGTCGGGATCCACGGCGATGGCGAGTTTCTTGACCTGTTCAATCAATTGTCCGGTAGTCAACTTCGGCGCCCGGGCCAGCAGCTGCTCGCACACTGCCCGGGCCTGCTCCGGTGACAGTTCGAGCGTCCATTGAGACAACACCCGCGCCCGTGGCTCGTCCAGCACTCCCGCAAGCATCGCGGCGTGCACTTGGGGCAGCCGGGTCACCAAGTCATGGGCCAGCCAGAACTGTGCATCGGCAGCTCGGCGGGTCAGCATAAGCGCCGCGCGGACCTCATCAGCGGAGAACTCATCCGGCATTGCCATCCGCGTCAGATCCTCATCGGGCACCGGTCCACACACCCCGACCTCGGCCATCGCGGCGATCACCCGGGCTCGTTCGTGATTCGCCTGCCGGTACTGCGCTTTGAGAACCTGCACACAATCAAACCCCGACAACCGAGGAAGCTCGAGCCCGGCCAGAACACGCGCCAATTCCGGACCCGGCGCAATCTCCGCCAGATCCTTCGGGATCAACTGCCGAACCGTCACGAACCGGACCCTACAAGCCTGCACCGACAAAAAGGGAGTCGTCAACACGAGTACCGCTGAATCGGACCGGGCGAATTTCGCTCTCAGCGGAGCGGGTCCGATCGGCCGCCCGTGGGGCGCTATTCAGAGGCGATTCTGAAGAAGTCCCACAGTGCGGACAGCGGCGCGCTCCCCACTGACCTTAAACGGTTGGCGCATCGGCGCCTGCCCGATCAGCCGCTTGACGTCCGCGGGCGCGAACCGCACCCAGGACCGCTGAACCGTTCCACCTGCGCAACTCGCACGACCAGCACTCTCGAGACCGTGGACCTCCGGCTCTTGCGGCGCCAGCTCGGCCAGGATTCGACCCAGCCGCAGCGCCTCCTCGCACAGCGCAGGTCGCATCCAGCCGTCACCGGCGGTGGCCGAGTAGCCCTCGTTGAACCCGAGATAGACAACCTCCAGCATCGACGACAGCCGCGCGGCGCGCTCGTCGCCCCGATACACCTCGAACGGGACGCGCGCCGCGGTGAGGGTTGGTTTGGCCCGGACGATTCGCTGCGCGACAGTCGACTCCGAGACGAGAAACGCCCGCGCGATCTCCTCGGTGGTCAAGCCACCGAGCAAGCGCAGCGTGAGCGCGACCCGCGCCTCGGTGGACAGCACCGGATGGCACGCCGTGAACACGAGCCGCAGCAGGTCGTCGCCGATGTCGTCATCAAGGGCTGCGTCGACATCCGGCGCGGCCCCCTCTGCCCCGGTCTCGAGCTCGTGACCGAGCTCGTCGATCTTGCGCTCGAGCCGCTCCTTGCGGCGCAGGACATCGATCGCACGACGTTTGGCGATGGCCATGAGCCTTGAGCGAGATCCTCCGCAAGACCGACGTCACGCACGATCCGCGCGAGACCGGCGATGAGCCTCGCCGACTCGATCCTCCAGACCGCATCGATCGCACGATGGGTCGCGTGCGAGGTTTTGCCTGTCACAGCGCTCGATCAGAGCATTGTCATCCGCGCCGCGGCAAGACTATGGCGGATCACGCCTGCGGCGTCACGAGCCGGACAGCTGGTTACGCAGCGTCTGTTCCCGGGCGGCATCCTCGAGAGGACGTATCTCGGGAGGGAAGTCCGACGCCTCGAACACCTGGCGAATCTCGACCTCGCCGTCCTCGAAGGGGATGCGCGAGGCCCATTCGATCGCCTCTCCTTCGAGGTCACCTGGATCAGCCAGAAGCCGACGATCAGCTCCTTCGCTTCGGTGAAGGGCCCGTCGGTCACGGTACGCTTGTCTTTCGAGTACTTGATGCGCGCGCCCTTCGAGCTTGCGTGCAGCCCCTCGCCCGCCAGCAGCACGCCGGTCTTCACCAGCTCCTCGTTGTATTTCCCCATCTCGGCAACGACCTCCTTCTCGGGAGAACGCCCGCCTCTGAATCCTCGTTGGCCTTCACCAACATCATGAATCGCATTGTCGTGTCTCCATCCGTGTCGGGTTGGGAGCTGGGTGACCGGTGCCGTCTCGACCGGCTGAGCCTTGCTCTACTTACGCGTCGAACGAAGGGCGGCCAGATCGACACGTCGCACGGCCTTTTCTGCATCGTCACCCGACCACAACCCGCCCTTGACCTCGACCTCGATTGAGGTCTTAGCGTCACACCTGACGAGCCGGAGAAAAACCGGTCGCTGCCGCGCGCCGACGCGGTCAGGATTGTCAGACCCGTTCGGCAGACTGAGCTGATGGACACGGGACAGGAGACAGGCGATGGATCACGCGATCTGGGCAGAGGGGCTGGTCAAGCGCTTCGGTGAGACCACCGCTCTTAACGGGGTGGATCTCGCCGTCCGCACCGGCACCGTCCTCGGTTTGCTCGGTCCGAACGGCGCCGGCAAGACCACCGCCGTTCGCGTGCTCGCCACGCTGTTGCGGCCGGATGCCGGGCACGCCCGGGTCGGCGGCTACGACGTGGTGCGCAACGCCCATCAGGTGCGCCAGCTGATCGGGATGACCGGGCAGTACGCGGCGGTCGACGAAGCCCTTACCGGCATGGAGAACCTGCAGCTCATCGGCAGGTTGCTCGGAATGTCGAGGTCAGTCGCCAAGCAGCGCGCCCGCGAGCTGCTCACCAAGTTCGGCCTGACGAACGCGGCAGGACGAGCGGCGAAGACCTACTCCGGAGGCATGCGGCGCAGACTCGACTTGGCCGCGAGCCTGGTCGGACGGCCGCAGATGCTGTACCTCGACGAACCGACCACGGGGCTGGACCCGCGCAGCCGTCTGGACCTGTGGAGCCTGGTGCGCAGCCTGGTGGCCGACGGTGTCACGGTGCTGCTCACCACGCAGTACCTGGAGGAGGCCGACGAGCTCGCTGACGAGATCGCGGTCATCGACGACGGCAGGGTCATCGCAACGGGGACACCGGATGAGTTGAAGGCCAAGACCGGCGCCCGATCCCTCGCCGTGCGACCGGCGAACCACGTGGATGTACCCGCCGTGATCGCCGTGGTCCGGGAGCTCTCCGGTGTCGCACCGGAGGTGAACGGCCAGTTGGTGACGGCCCCGGTTACCGATCCCGCGGTGCTCCCGGCCGTGGTGCGCCGGCTGGACAACGCCGGAGTGGTCATCACCGAACTCACGCTGCGCAACGCCAGCCTGAACGAGGTGTTCCTCTCGCTGACCGGGCATCCGGCACAGGAGTCCGCGCAAACCGAGCAAACCGAAGGGGCATTGGCATGACCACCCTGACCGCGCCCGTTCCCGCCGCACCGGAACTGGCTCCCAGGGTCAGTCCCGTCGAAGGAATACGGCAGACGACGACCCTTGCCTGGCGCACGCTCGTGCAGATCAGGCACAACCCGTGGGAGCTGGGAGACTTCAGCATCCAGCCGATCATTTTCGTGCTGCTGTTCACCTACGTGTTCGGCGGCGCGATCGCCCCGTCGACCGGCGCGTACCTGACCTTCGCCCTGCCCGGGCTCATCGTGATGAACATGTTCTTCGTCACCATGTACGTCGGCATGGGACTCAACACGGACCTGACCAAGGGCGTGTTCGACCGGCTGCGTTCGCTGCCGCTCGCCCGGTGGGCTCCACTGACCGGCCGCATCACCGCAGACCTGGTGAAGCAGGGCTGGTCGGTCGCTCTGCTTCTGGCCATCGGCGCAGTCCTCGGTTTTCGGATCGGCACCTCAGCGGTCGACGCCCTTGCAGCGGTCGCCCTGATCCTGATTTTCGCGCTTGCCTTCTCCTGGGTGTCGGTGCTGGTCGGCGTGCTCGCCAAAGACCCGGAGAAGGTGCAGCTCTTCGGTATGACCGCGCTCTTTCCGATCACGTTCGTCAGCAACGCCCTCGTGCCGAGCAACACGATGCCGGGCTGGCTGCAGGCGTTTGTGAACGTCAATCCGGTGACGCTGCTGGCCGACGCGGTCCGCGGGCTCATGGTGGGCGGGCCCGTCGCGGGACCGGTTCTCGGGTCACTGCTGTGGGCGGCTGTAATTGTTGCCGTCTTCGCGCCACTCTCGTTGTGGGCACTCAAGCGCCGGATGTGAGCGATCCATCACAGCGGTAGCGTCGGTGCGTGGCCAGAATCGTCGAGCTGATCTACTACCCCGTCAAAGGGTGCGCCGGTACATCGGTGAGTGATGCAGTGCTCACTCCCGCAGGCCTCAACCATGACCGCACTTTCATGGTCATCGACGAGGACAGCGTATTTCGCAGCCAGCGACGCAATCCGCGGATGGCGCTGATCCATCCCGAGATCAGCGCCGGGGGTGACCGGCTCACCCTCCGCGCGCCAGGTGCCGGCGTGATGCACGTCGACGTAGATCTCACGGCCGCTCGGCGCGACGTGGAGCTGTTCGGCTTCACGTACCAAGGAATCGACCAGGGTGACGTGGTGGCCGGTTGGTTGTCGGAGGTGCTCGACGCGCCGAGCAGGCTGGTGCGGGTGCCTCCGGAGCATGACCGCGTAACCAGGGGCCAAATCCCCGGCACCGCAGGCTACGCCGATGGCCAACCGCTGCTGGTCACCTCACTCGCCGCTCTGGACGGGTTGAACGAGCGGATCGTGCAGCGCGGTGGTGAGCCGTTGCCGATGAACCGCTTCCGTCCCAATGTCGTGGTCGGTGGCTGGGACGAACCGCACATCGAGGACCGGATCCGCCGGATCCACGCCGGCGACGCCGAGCTGGGCTACGCCAAGCTCGCCATCCGTTGTGTCGTCACGACAGTCGAGCAGGAATCCGGCACGAAGGCAGGCCCGGAACCGCTGCGCACCCTCGCCCACTACCGCCGTGCGGCTGAGGGTGGCGTGGCGTTCGGCGTCAAGTTCTCTGTGGCGCGGCCCGGCAAGCTGTCGGTGGGCGATGAGGTGACCGTCAGCGCCTGGGGCGAGTCCGAGCTGTAGGCCCGTCGTCGGTATGGACAGCCGCGGAAGTCATCGGTTGCGAGGCGATGAGTTCCGCCGCTTGACGTCGTCGTAGGGGTGTGCGGCGAACAGACACCGGCGCGAAGGTGGTGCTCGTCCGCGGTGACGCCGAGCTGGCGAGCTGGCCGCTGGCGGGGCGGGACCGTCCCGACCTCGCCGTGGTGGGCAAGTTGGCGCGGTTGCAACTCGCTGCCCGGCGTCGCGGCTGCTCGATCCGGCTGCGTGATGCCTGCGTCGAGCTGTTGGAGCTGCTCGACCTCCTCGGCCTGGGTGAGATCGTGAGCAGTGCCGCCGACCCGCGCCCACGAGATCGAGTTGCGCCGCGAGATCGAGACGGTGGCTGCCGTGAGGGCGGCCTATGCCGGAAGGCGGGCGGGGAGACCGAAGGCAGCGAACAGGTCGGTGTCGAGGAAGTTGTGGTGACCGACGATCCGGTCACCTGAGATCTCGATGACCTGAAGGGAAAACGGCCGGTGGCTACCGTCGGCGTGCAGGCGGTAGGACCCGAACGCGGCGCAGCCGTTGGCCGCCGTCGGCACCAGGCGCGAGCCACGGCACCCGCATCCCTGCCCGAGGAACCACCGGCCCATCTCCACTGGCCCGCGCAGCCAAAGGTCGTAGGGCGGCATCGACATGACCGCGTCCTCGTGCAGCAGCGACACCAGCGAGGTGATGTCGTAGCGCTCGAAGGCGTCTACATATCGGGCGAGCAGCGCCCGATGGTCAGCGTCCACCGCGGGCGAGGAGGAAGCGCTGAGATCACTGACGTCGCGGGCTGCCAGGGTGGACCGTGCTCGCTGCAGCGCGCTGTTGACCGACGCCACGCTGGTCTCGAGCAGCTCCGCCACCTCGGTCGCTTGCCAGCGCAGCACCTCGCGCAGGATCAACACCGCGCGCTGCTTGGCCGGGAGGTACTGCAGGGCGGTGACGAATGCCAGGCGGACGCTCTCTTTCGACACTGCCAGCTCGGCCGGATCACTGTCGCCGGGCAGGACGCGAGCGTCTGGGACGGGTTGCACCCAGGCGTGCTCGGGAAGCATCGGGCCCAGGGATCCGTCCGCCGTGGAGGACGGCCCGAGGTCCATCGGCCGAGCTCGACGCTCGCGGCCGCGCAGCATGTCGAGACACACGTTGGTGGCGATGCGGTAGAGCCACGACCGCAGGGCCGACCGGCCCTCGAAGCCGTCGATGCCCCGCCAGGCCCGGACCATCGTCTCCTGCACAGCGTCATCAGCTTCGAAGAAGGAGCCGAGCATCCGATAGCAGTAGCCGGTGAGCTCGCGGCGGTACGGTTCCAGGTCCTCAGACTGGACCTCGCTGCTGCCGACGGTGTCGGAACGGATGGACACGGGCGTCCATGCTACGCCGACGCTCATCGATCGCCAGAGGCTCGAGCGATGAGTTTGCGTCCCGGCGGTCGTCGTATCAGTGATGGTGCCGGTCGGTCACGGCTGGCAGGTCAACCGGAAGGGAGTAACAGATGAGTGGAGTACGGGTACTGGTGGGGACCCGCAAGGGCGCGTTCGTCCTGACGTCGGACGGCAACCGCGAGCGGTGGAACGTCAGTGGGCCGCTTTTCGCTGGCTGGGAGATCTACCACCTCACGGGATCGCCCGCTGAACCGGATCGGCTGTACGCGTCACAGTCGAGCGGTTGGTTCGGGCAGCTGATCCAGCGCTCTGACGACGGCGGCACGACGTGGCAGCCGATGGGCAACCAGTTCACCTACGACGGCGTCCCCGGCACTCACCAGTGGTACGACGGCACGCCACATCCGTGGGAGTTCGCCCGAGTCTGGCATCTCGAACCGTCGCTGACCGATCCGGACACCGTCTACGCCGGGGTGGAAGACGCCGCCTTGTTCCGCACGGTCGACGGCGGGCAGAGCTGGCAGGAGCTGTCCGGACTGCGCGGCCACGACTCAGGGTCCTCCTGGCAGCCGGGTGCCGGTGGGATGTGCCTGCACACGATCGTTCAGCATCCCAGCGATCCCGGGCGGATCTTCGTCGCCATCTCCGCTGCGGGGGTGTTCCGGACCGACGACGCCGGCAAGACCTGGCGGCCGACCAACCGCGGCCTGCACTCCGAAGGCATCCCGGACCCGGCTGCCGAGGTCGGCCACTGCGTGCACCGCCTCGCGATGCACCCGTCACGGCCGGACGTGCTGTTCATGCAGAAGCACTGGGACGTCATGCGCAGCGACGACGCCGGTGAGTCGTGGCACGAGATCAGCGGTGATCTGCCGACCGACTTCGGCTTCCCGATCGACGTGCACGCGCACGACCCGGACACCGTCTACGTCGTCCCCATCAAGAGCGACGCGGAGCATTACCCGCCCGACGGAAAGCTGCGGGTGTATCGGAGCCGGACGGGCGGAAACGAGTGGGAGCCGCTCACGAACGGTCTGCCACAAAGCGACTGCTACGTCAACGTGTTGCGCGACGCGATGGCCGTCGACTCGCTCGATTCGTGCGGGGTGTACTTCGGCACAACCGGTGGCCAGGTATACGCGTCGACCGACGCCGGGGACAACTGGGCGCCTATTGTCAGAGACCTTCCGGCCGTGCTGTCCGTCGAAGTCCAAACCCTGCCATGATCCGCGTCAGACTCCCGGCTCATCTGCGGACGCTCGCACACCTCGACGGTGAGGTGCAGCTGCACGTTGCGGGTCAGGCCACGCAGCGCTCGGTCCTCGACGCGCTCGAGACCCGCTATCCGATGCTGCGCGGGACGATCCGCGACCACGTCACCGGGCGCCGCCGGGCATTCGTAAGGTTCTTCGCCTGCGAACAGGACCTGTCCCACGAACCGCCGGACACCCCGCTGCCGGGCGCGGTCGCGACCGGAACCGAGCCATTTCTGATCGTGGGAGCCATGGCGGGTGGTTAGTGTCGCGGTCGGGCACATCCGACTCGAGCTCACGCCCCAGGGATCGGGGTCCGAAGTAGGTAGAGGACGTCCTCGCGGACCGGGCGGAAGCCGAGCCGCGCAGCAACGCCGACGCTGCCGGTGTTGTCTGGAGAAGTGGTCCAACTAGCACGCCGTCCCCGAGCTCGAACGTCGGTGATCACTCCAGCGGCGCACGCGGTGGACAGACCCCGGCGCCGAAACGCCTGCTCGGTGACCACGCCCACGTCCTCGTAGTGCTCACCCAGGTAGAACGGCACTGCCACCGAAACCAGCCGGCCCGCCACGAAGGCGCCCCACGCCAGTTCGCTCCTTGCCAGCTCCACGGGCCCACCGAGCGTCGAGGCGACCCAGCGGATGTCCTCGGAAAGGCCGACGACCCCGTCAGCGTCGGCTGCGGCCAGGCGGCGTACGGTCGCGGCTGGCTGTGGTAGGCGGGGACTAGCACCGGCGAGCTCGGAGATCACTCGATACCAGACGTGCAGGCCGGGGTCCATCTCGCGGAGCACGGCCAAAAAGGACTCGGGGGCTTCGACGAATCCGGTCATCGGCTCGTCCAGGCCGCTCAGGTAGCCCGGATCGCCCCGCAGGCTGACGTTGCCTGCGACCTCGGCCAGCACCGTGCGTGGGTTGGGCCACCGATCCACCAGGCAACGGCCGTGACCGGTGCGCATGATGTGCGACCACACCAGCGGGCCCGGCCGTTCCGGCTCGAACCACGGCCGCAGCTGCCCGTGATCATGACGAGCGAGCGGCAGCACACAGGAAGGCAACCAGTTCGCAGCGTGCGGGGCAACCCGGAGCACACCGGCGTAGGCGCCCAGACGCTCCTGACCGGCCCATCGCGGTGACAGAATGGGGGCCGTCCATCCGCACCCATTTATCACCATTTACTGCTGGACAACTGCGGCAATCGATGGCTACACGTGGCTGGAAGGATGCTCGCAGCTAGCGCGCGAACAGGCGTGGGGTGGCCTGGATACTGCACACTTGCTCGAAACCGCCAGCGGTTGGATACTGGGTACTCGATCACTCAAAATAGCGGAAATACCGATGTTCAAGAGGCGGCATTGTGGATCTCAAGCTGCGGCCGGGCAGGCTCGAAGACGCCGAGGCCTGCGGACGAATCTGCTATGAGGCATTCGCTGCAATAGCCAGGAAACACAACTTCCCCCCGGATATCCACGCTGAAGCGGCGGTCGGGCTGATGTCCATGCTGCTCGACCATCAGGGTTTCTACTCGGTGGTAGCCGAAGCCAACGGCCAGGTGGTGGGGAGCAACTTTCTCGATGAGCGCTCGGCCATTACCGGCGTCGGCCCGATTACGGTAGACCCCGCCGTCCAAGATGGTGGAGTAGGCCGAGCGCTCATGCAGGAGGTGATGCGGCGTGCCACAGAACGCACCGCCCCGGGAATCCGCCTTGTTCAATCCGCCTACCACAACCGCTCGCTGTCCTTGTACGCCATGCTCGGCTTCCAGGTTCGTGAGCAGCTCGCTTGCATGCAGGGCGCTCCTCCTCAGGGTGAGATCCCCGGCTACCGGACTCGGCCTGCCACGCCCGCGGACGTCGAAGCGTGCAACGCCGTCTGCCGCCGCGTTCATGGCCACGACCGGGCTGGCGAGTTGACCGACGCCCTTGGGCAAGGCTCGGCGTTAGTGGTCGAACACGACGGGCGAATCAGCGGTTACGCCACCGGCCTGGCGTTTTTCGCGCACGCGGTAGGCGAGAGTAACGAAGATCTCAAAGCGCTGATCATGGCCGCCGATGCGTTCGACGGCCCCGGCATCCTCGTCCCCACGGCCAACGCGGACCTGTTCCGCTGGTGCTTGGAGCGAAAGCTGCGGGTGGTGCAGCTGATGACCCTGATGACCGTCGGCCTGTACACCCCGCCTCACGGCGCGCACCTCCCGAGCATCCTCTACTGATGACCATAACCCGTAACGTGCCGGACGACATAGCGTCACGTGTCAGGGGTCTGCAATCGACCGGGAGGACGCCCCGGACGAGGCGGTTTCATCGTCAATCCGGTGACCGATCCGCAATGAGCGCGTCGCCCAAGGCAGGGAGCCCAATCGCCGTGAGGGCGCCCGCGACCTGACTCTGGTATTTAAGAATGTCAGATTTGATGGCGTCGATATCACCTGGGACACAATCCGCAACCGTTCGTGCGATCGACTCGGCTACTGTGTCGGCGGGCTTATTGTGACTAATTCCCCGCAAGGACACATAGCTTGATGCGAGGCAACCGACCGCTCGGCCGACGAAGGCCACCGCAGGAATCTCCGCGACCCCTAATGGCCCTCCGGCCTCCCCCGTGCCGAGAAATCCCTCTCGCCGCAGACGGTTCCGGATCCGGGACTCGATCGACGCGCGGTCGCCCGTCGATAAGATTTCCTCAGGAATAGAAGCGAGTGTCTGCTCGAGCACTTCCCGCTCCGACTCTGACAATCGAGCGTACGAAGCAAAGTCTGTCTCTTTTGCTTGAGTCACCGTCGCCTCCATGTTTTGACAGCCCTGAGCCCGCTCACGCGGTGAGCTTAGCGTACGAGGTACCGATGTCAGGCGGCTCGCCCGACCGACTCCGCGCGGCTGGAAAAGCACCAATACAACGATCCCTTGCTCGCCCGGGCACGGTTGGCCACATCTTCCATTTTCATCTCCCGACTTTCAATGGCGCTGGACCAGTGGCACTGGGCCGGTGGCGCTGGTCCTCCGGCTGTCGTACTCGCCCAGTGCCAGCCCGGACCGCTGCGCGAAGGCGCCCAGTTGGGCCGTTAGGTAGGTGACATGCCTGGCCCTGCACGGGGCCACAGCGCGGCCCCGTGCAGGGTGGAGGGCCGGCGCGACGAGTGTGAGGAGGCTCTATCGCCGGACCGGCCCAGCTCAGGCGGCAACCCCTATCGCCGCGAGGTTGTCTTCGGCCAACAAGACGAGCCCGCACGACCACGCGGCGTACACGCTGCTGCACACGAGCCGCTGCACATAAGCCAGCGAGTGGCTGGCCACGGCGGCGGGTGCCTCCGTTGCTGTGCGTAGGTGTCAAGCCGTAACCTGAAGACAACCGTGAGTAACGAGCCACGACCAGAGCACGACAGCCGCATCAGTGATGCATCAGTGCCGCACAAGGTGCTTCAACCGCGGAAACGCTCTCAGTGAGAGGTGAGGACATGGCGCTTAGACGGCAGGGTCTATCCCAGCGCCGCAAGGCTGTCGGGTTGACGCAAGAGGCACTCGCGCAACGCCTGGGAGTAGAGCGCTCCACCGTCGTCCGATGGGAAGCCGGAGACACCGAACCGCTCCCGTCGATACGACCACACGTGGCCCGCGCCCTTCAAGTGTCGCTAGATCAGCTCGCCCAGTTACTCACCGAGTACGAGAATGCCAATACGACGAGAGTTCTCCCGGTCAGCACCGATATGACGATCCCGCTCGTGTTGCCGAAGGTGCGACCGAGTCAGGACGAGGGCGAGAGGCTGGTTCCCCCGCACGTTGCCGAGGCCTTTGAGGCGCTGCGCCGGACGCTGCGATCCGCCGATGTCGACCCGGAGCGCCTCGATGCGCCGGTGCTGAACGGTAAGTCCGACCCCGCCCAACCTGCGGATATCGATACCTTTGACACGGATGTCAGGCCGGGCACGCCAGTCCCGACAACGGTCAGCCTCAGCGGATTCACCGGGTCCGATGTCCCCGAGCCCGCCCAGGCTGAGGTCCCACACCGGCCATCCTTGAATACCCTCCCACTGGAGGTTGAGCCTGCCGACGTCCACTGGCGCCAGGCTAGATCACGGCGGTTCAAGCGGTTGGCGGCTGCGGGCATCCTCGCAGCCGTCGTCGTCGGCGGTGCCGCGTCCGTGCCGTTCATCACTTCCCACAGCGGCCCCATCCCGCCGGCCGGTGCCGGGAATCCAGTTCCGCCGGCCGCGACGGCTCTTATCCCAGCACCCCATGTCCCAGCACCCCATGTCCCAGCACCCCATGCCGGCAGCGGCACCGACAAGAGCCCACGTCAGGAAGAATCCACCGGAACCGTCCATTCGGCGCCTGCCGACGCGCTAGACAAGCCAGCCGGCTGGCCTGCCCCGGCCGCGGCCGCCGCGGTGCCCGCACCTCAAACCATCCGGGCCACCGGCCCCAAGCGGACCACCAGCCGGTCCAAGTCCCCTGCCTCCTCGGCGACCCCTCCCGCGCCGCGCACCCCAACAATCCCGGCTGAGGCCTATGCGTGGTCTGAAATGGCTGCGGCCAGTGCAGGAGACCACCGCAAGGCACGTCCCCGTCCAGAAGCTTCACCGCGGCCGTGATGTATTGACCTTTTGCCGACCCGAGGCATCGGCTCTTGCAAGTACATCCGGCGAGCCGATGCATCCCGGCAGAGATTTGCGGGCATCATACGGGCCATGTTCACCTCCCAAGAGCCCTTTTACGCGCGATTCGGTCCCGCGCGACCCGGCGGTGTCGTCGACGGACGCAAGTTGTGGACGAGCGGCGCAGTCACGGCGGTGATCGTGTTCGGCCTGGCGATCGCCGCGTTTCTCTTCGTCCACGGCATGCTGCACTACCCCCTCCTCGGTGTCCGGAGGGGTGATGCGGTGGCGTACGCGAGCATGCTCGGCTACGCCGGTGGCGCGGCGCTGGTGGCCCTACTGGCCACCGCCGCGATGCGCTTCCTGCTGTTGACCACTCCACGGCCGAGGTGGTTCTTCGGCTGGCTCGGTGGAGTCGGCACGGCCATCGCGGTACTGCTCCCGCTGGCACTGTCCCAGGACCTGGCGGCCCGGTTGGCCACCGCGTCGGTCAATCTGGTCCTGGGGCTGGCGATCATCGGCCTGGTCCGCAGTACCGCCGCCAGCCTGCGCCCGGACGGCTCAGCGGAGCTACCACAAACCCTCCGCGCCACGGACGATGGAGTGACCCCGGCGTCGTAGTCATGGACAGGTCGTCATGCCGTAGGCGGTGTGGACACTGTCGATGCGCATCCACGATGCCACCGCGAGTTCTGTGACCGGTGTAGCCACCACACCGGCAACCGCTACCGACGGTCGGCCGCGCTTGCTGTACTCAGTAGCTGCCACATCCCGGTTGAGCACCTTTTCAACTGCTCCGCGACCAGCTCGGCGTGATCGCTGCTCGTAACGCCAGCACCCGGTGTCCCCTGATTCGGCTATACCGAGATCGACTGCCGGATCGCGGCCTACTATTTCTCTCGGGCCGTCAGCTGGGCAGAACTGACGATCTGGTCGATGACACTTGGCGGCGGGGCGCCGGCCAGGTCGGACACGGTCACGAAGACCAGCGACGTCTGGGCCGCCCCGGAGGAGGCAGGGCCAGTCTGGACGGCGGCGGTCTCGGCCTGGAACTTGGCGGTCGGAGTCGAGTAGCTGAACCGGACGCGGTAGCCGGTCCGGCCGGCGACCTGGGCGGGTCCCTCGCTGGTGATGGTGGCGCCCTGGACGCCTGGCTGGCCGGTGACCGCCTGCTCGACGGCCTTCGCCGCCGTCTGGGAATTGGCTGCCTGCGTGCTCAGCACGCTCGCGAGGGCGGAAGCGCACTGGAGCCCCGCTGAGCAGGTATCGGGATAGACCATCTGCAAGAGTTGAGGTTGGCTCTGGTCGGGGAGTTGGTGCCAACCAGTGGGGATGGTGACCGAGATGTCGACCCCCTGCCCGGAAAGCCGGGAGTCACCCACCAGGCCCACGGATGGGCTGGGTTGGGCGGTGACCGCGGGGCCGGCGAACAGCACCGCCGAACCTGTCACGCCAACGGTGACGGCGACGAGGCAGTGTGCAAAACGCATTGCTCCCCCTGCTGGTCCAGGCTATTTACCCAGGTTAACCCTTCGGTCAGTTGTTCCAACTATGCGCGAGCGAAGATACGTGTCCGACCGCAGAAAATACGTGTCCGATTACGGTGCATTCCGTAGCACGCTTGTCCCTACTCCACCACCCGCGCCAGGCTCAAACCGGCTAGCCGTCGTGCCAGGTCAGCGAGGGCGGAAGCGGAGAGATTCGAGGACCCCGGCTAGCTCACAGAATACCTAGGCGCGGGTGTCGGAAAAGACAGCCCTCGCTACCTCCTGGCGAGCACGGCCCGCAAGGCGTCGTCCGCTCCGGCAAGGTCAGTGTTGATGTCCCCGACGATCGATCCGATGGGCTCCGTCCTCTCGGTAACCAGGTGGAGGCCAGCGGTGACTTCGCGGAGCCTGGCGTGGACGCGCGCGAGAACGCGCGCGATACTGATCAGGTAGGCAGCGAGCACCAGCACGGTGAGCGCTGCGAGGATGATCGTGAATATAGCGGCTGCCGGCATGGTAATTCGCTCCTCACAGGAGGCGGTCAACCGCCTTCACATAGCGGGTGAGGCCAGCCCCCACCTGCTTCACGGCGTCGCGGGTGGGTATCAGCGCCTTCACATCGTCGACTGCCATGACGATGCCCCCGGCCTGACCGTGAATGGTGTCGATGTGCTTCCCGACGTCGACGGCGGAACTCTTCAGGCGCTGAAGGAGCACCACCACGACCGGTATGACCACGGCGAGGAAGATCGCGTTGCCGATCCACCACAGCACCATCGTCGCCTCCTTGTCTTACCTTTGCCGTATCGCGGGGTCTTGAGCTACTGCGGGCCGCCAGGTATTTCCGGAGGCCTGGGCCTGCTTCTGCTGCGGGGCTTGGGCCTGCGTGTGTTGCGAAGGCTGCGACTGGGCCATCTCCTCGGCCTTCTCCGCGACCGCCGGCAGCAATCGGGCGATCGCGTTAAGCTTCCGGTTCAGGATCGCGGCGCCGGCGCCAACCAGAAACACGTCCCCTTGGATCGCTCCGAGGACTCCCCCACTCACCTGTGCGAGGGTGTTGGCGAGGGAGCGCAGCCGGCGCGTGATCAAGATAACGAACAGCGCCAACACAGCCACCAGGGCCACGATCTCGATGACGGTGAGGATTACGAGCAGTCCCGTGCTCATCGCGCCCCCACCCCCAGAAGCCCAGCGTGGAGGCGCGCCTCGTCCGCGATCTCATCCAGGCTGTCTGCGACAGCGAGCGCGACCTTGATGTTTCCCGTGTTGCCGCGAATCCCCTGCGCCACGTCCCACAGTCGGTGCACGCCGGCTTCGATGGAGCCGACTAAGCGGAGGAGCAGGCTGAGTAGCGCGATCACGGCAAGAAGCACAACCGCTCCGACAGCCAGTATAACCTGCCAGAACGTGATCTCCTCGGCGGCGAGAGCTAAGACCATCGTTATCCTCCCAATGCTTTTCGAGCGGCCCGAGCGCCCCGGAGGATGCTCTGGAGCCTGTCGTTCGTGCGGCCCAGCTCCACGAGCGGTTGCGTGGTCGGCTGTGTCGCCTCAAGCTCACGAATCGCTGCGCGAACCTGCGCGTTGATCCGGGATGCAAGCACTAGAAGCACACTTACCACGACCACAACGACTACCACGACCACCAACCCGATGATCAGGCCCGCCCACCAGCCACCGAGGTTCGGCTCCCCAAACTCATTCAAACTTACCTCCAACCCTGCGAGAATGTTCTGGCACTCGATCAGGTTCGGAACGCGACCGTTTCACTAGTAGGTTCGTAACTAGCTTGCTTAGACCGGCAATAGTCGGGATTTTACGGCGAGTTTACACTCGATCACGGGCTGAGGGAAGTGGCAGTATGAGAAGGGCGGCACCGCGTGGTGTCCGGAGTCTCAGACATCCGGAGGGTGCGATGACTGTTAAATGGCGGGTGGCGTTGAGTGATCGGTGAGCAGGGGTGAGTACTCGGGTGACCTTGGGGGTTGGTGGGTCGATCCAGCCCACGGTGATGCTGTGGGTGGTGCACGTGACGGCACGCCTAAGTTGTAGGAGGTTGCGGGCGGTGACCCCGGTATTCGTTGGGGTCTTGTAGGTAGGCGTTGAGTTGGCGGGCGAGCCAGTGTGAAGTCAAACCGGAAACCGCGGTATCGATGAGACGCAGATGTCCGCGCCAGTGACTTCACGTACGACGTAGCCCTGTCGTCGCAGGTGAGCAAGAGGCCCACGTTCAGAAGATCGCTGCGGCGCTCGTCGTCGGGGAATCCGGCCGTGCTATGACGACGAGAAAGCTACCTTTGGAGCAAAGACCTCTACGAGCACCTGGACTGATCTATCAAAAAGCGGCCCGGTACTGCGTGCCGTCGAGGGTGCTGGGTGGATGTCCGTGACGCCGGTAGCGGTGCCGTCGGTCCGTATGCAGGCGGAAGACGCGATGCCTGGCCAACTCGCCTGGGTGGTCCCGAAGCGGCTGCCGAGGTCCAGGGGCGGAGTCGCACGTACAACGTGATGGTTCCGAACCTGCTCAGTCCGTTCCTGGGGTGGGGTCTGGGCGCGCCGCACTCAACCGTGGGGCTGGCGATGTACGTATCGAGCCTCATGGCCGGCTGTGCGTACTGCTCGGCCCACTCGTGCTCGTTTCGCCCTCCGGCGCTGAGCCACCGTCGAGCAGGTGACCTCGGCTCTCGACGCCGAGCGGACCTTGACCGCGGCTGATCGAGCGGCGGTGCGGGTCGCGCACGCTCTCGCGGCCGTGCCGGCGTCCATCGACGGCGAGGCCGCGCCGACCTGCGTCGCAACTTCTCGCGAAGGACGCCGAGTGGGTGGCCCTCGCGATCATCATGATGGGCTTTCTCAACAGGCAGCCATTCGTACCTCACAACTCAGATCAACCGGCCTGGGCCGACATTTGGCTCAATGGCTGCTCGCCCGCGGGAGGACGTGGCCTCGATCGCGACGGCGCGGGTTCGGGGATTGTCCGGGGTGGCCGGCGCAAAACGATGTCATCGACGCTGCTGCAGCGGCCAGCGTTGCGGCTTTGCGCGGAGAGGCGAACTGTGTCATCGCCGAGGATTTGACCACGGTGCTTGCGCTGCTGGACGAGCGCCGCGACAACGTGATCACCCAGCGCACCAGTTTCGCTTCGGCACGCGACAGCCGCGTGCCTATGCGCGCTGATCAGTCGGTTGCCCCGGGGGCGCCGATGCGCTGGGTGGCCGGGGTAAAGAGCTTGTAGGCGAGGCGGGCTAGGGGGTTACTCATAGCGGCGGAGCCGGAGAGCCAGGCGCGGTCGCCGCGGTCGAGGTAGCGGTGGGCGAAGCCGGTCAGTGCGTCACGTGTCGCGAAGGGGCGGGCAAGCATGCAGGCTGCGGTTCCAGCGGGGTCGGTGTCGTAGTTGTAGGAGCCCCAGGCCTGTGCTTCTGCCTTGGTGGGGTGGAGCCAGAAGGCCTTCATGACGTCGTGAATCAGGGGCCTTACGTCACCGTAGCTAAGCTCGTAGGTATCGCAGAAGGCATACAAGGTGGCGCGGTACAGGTCGATGCCCCAGTCCTTGGCGTCGGTGTTGGCTTCGGATTGCAGGATGACGCCAACGCGTCCATCGGCGTCGGGCTCGTAGCCGGTGACGATGCCGTGGTCGGCCATGCAGAAGGTCTCGACGATGAATGGGGCGTCGGGCACGCGCCATCGCAGGCCCTCGCGCAGGACGGTGTTGTAGCAGAAAGCGGTGACACGGTCAGGATCGGTCCAGCCGGTGGCGCGGGGTTCGTGGCCCCAGAACAGGACGTGTGGGCGCTGACCACCATCGGCCTCGCAAACCTTGACGAGTGAGCTGATCATGCGTCCGGTCCACCCGGAATCGACAAGCCCGGTGGTGGCGGCGTCGAGCTGGTGCTGAGCGGCGTAATCGCGGACGAGCCGGCGCATACGTGCGATTCGAGGCCGCACGGCGTCGGCGACGTCGGGTCGGTCAACGAAGCGTTTGAGTGCGGCCAACTGCATTGGGTCGCTGGCCCGTACAGAGGGATTCAACGACGCGCCCGACTCCAACAGCGCGTCTCGGAAGTCTGGGTAGGGGAGGCCAAGACGGGCGCACACGTCGATGGCGTTTGACTTGATGAACGTGATGAACAGCCACTCGGCCGATGAAAGGTGATCGGCGTCGGAGGTGGCCAAGCTCCACGTCATCCGACTGCCGTGCACATACTCCAAATCGAAATCAGGCGCAATGCGGCGCGCCAGCTCGTACAGCACCTGCCCGTCACGCGACAGGAACCGCAGCCGCTGGAGCCTCCGTGAGCGAGCCTCGCGAAGCAGCCAGTGCGCGTACCCGACGAGGGCAGGTCCGGCGACGCCAGCGGCCACGTCGCGGATGGCGGCCTCCCGCACTGAGTAGACCCGCTGGGCCCGGCGGGCGGCGCGAGACGCGGCGGCGTACGGGTGAGTGCCCAGGATCGTCTCATAACGGGTGGACTTCATAGGGCCACAGTAGACAAGGTCATTGACCACTCCTAAGACCAGCTGGCCTGTTTCAGGTGCGGTAATGCGCGTGTCTGCTTACTAGACGTTGAGGACACACTGGCTATGACGGTGGTCCGCCTGCCAAAGCCTTTATGCCTAGTTTCCGCTTACCGTCCACATCGACGGCGATAGAAAGCCGATCACTGACCGGCATCTCCAAGACTTCACTACACCGGCGCCTCGTTACCGCCGAACCCGTCACCGTTGACTCAGCGGCCCAAGCCAATACCGTGACATCTACGGCGCGGCCACCGCGATCGCCATGGTCACCGCAGTGAGCTGCTGCATCGAGGCCGCCGAGCCGCGGCACTGGGAGTTGCTCGGCGGGTACGCACTGGTGGAGCAGGTCATGGTGCGCCGGGAGCTGACCCGGCGCGGGGTGGCCCCGCTGCCGCTGCGGCCGTTTCTGGACTACGCGGTCGGCTGCTCGTTGCTGCGTCAGGTGGGCGATAGCTACCTGTTCGTGCACCTGTCGCTGCGGGAGTACTTCGCCGCCATGTGGCTGGACCACGACGTACCCGATGCTCTGTCGACGACCTGTCCACCCCGCGCCAAGTCCGATCCGCACGGGATCATCGAGGCATCCTCACGAACCGTCGGCTACCGGGAACAGCTTCCCCCGGACGGATTGATCTACTCACCAAGCACACAGCACGGCGGGCCACCCACAGCCCCACCGCGCGCAGACCACTTCAGTCATCCGCGGACGCGACTACGGGCACCGACATCCGGCTGATCCGAAGTTGGGCCGGTGGTGCGCGTTCCACTCCCATAAGGATTAGAACGACTCAGGCAAGCCAGGGGCAGTCGTTCAGTTGACTGCACCAACTCATGTTGATCAAGGTGGCTGAAAGCCTGGCCGTGGTCGCCCGCGACGCCGGAAAGGAGAGTATCCACCCCTTTCCACTCTCAACATATAGCGCACCGGGGGACTTGCGGCAAGACCCGGGTCGTGCCGCAGAATCGCCGGCCGAGGCCAGAACTTGAGGAAATGGGAGTCGCGAAGTGCGTGTGTTGTTGTCGACTTATGATTCGCGCGGGGGCGTCGAACCGCTGGTGGGACTCGCGGTGCGGTTGCGGGCACTCGGCGCGGAGGTGCAGGTGTGCGCGCCGCCGGACTGCGCGAAGCGGCTGGCCGAGGCCGGCGTGCCCCTGGTGCCGGTCGGCCAGCCGGTGCGCCCGCTGGTGCACGGGCCGACGGCGCCGTCGGCGACGGACGTGCCCCGGCGCGCGGCCGAGTTGATCGCCGCGCAGTTCGACAAGCTCGCCGCGGCGGCCGAGGGATGCGATGCGCTGGTGGCGAGCGGCTTGATGCCGGCCGTGGCCGGCGCCCGGTCGGTGGCCGAGAAACTGGGCATCCGCTCCGTACACGTGAGCTACTGTTCGATCTTCCTGCCGTCGCCGCACCACCCGCCGCACCCGCTGCCGGGCCGGCCGTTCCCACCGGACGTGACCGACAACCGGGTGCTGAATGACCTGGACGTCCAAAGCTATAACGCGCTGTTCGGCGAGGCGCTCAACACCCACCGGGCATCAATCGGCCTGCCACCGGTGGACAACGTCCGCGCCCACATCCTTGGCGATCAGCCGTGGCTGGCGGCGGACCCGACCCTGGCCCCGTGGCAGGAGCCTGCGGACCTTGACGTTGTGCAGACCGGCGCGTGGATCCTGCCCAACGAACGCCCACTCCCGGTCGAGTTGGAGGCGTTCCTGGACGCCGGCACACCAACGGTGTACGTGGGCTTCGGCAGCATGCGCGCCCCGAAGGACGTCGCGCGGGTGGCCATCGAGGCGATCCGCGCACAGGGCCGCCGCGCACTCGTCGCCCGCGGCTGGGCCGACCTGGCCCTGATCGACGACCGCGACGGCTGCTTCGCCGTCGGCGAGGTCAACCACCAGGCACTGTTCGGCCGGGTGACCGCCGTCGTGCACCACGGCGGCGCAGGCACCACGACGACGGCCACACTGGCCGGCGCGCCCCAGGTGGTGGTACCCCAGGCGGCGGACCAGCCGTACTGGGCCGGCCGGGTGGCCGACCTGGGCATCGGCACGGCACATGATGGTCCGACTCCGACCACCGAGTCCCTGTCAGCCGCGCTCAGGACGGCCCTGACACCTGAGACCCGCGCACGAGCGACCGCCGTGGCCGGCACGATCCGCACCGACGGGGCGACGGTGGCCGCCACGCTGCTGCTCGACGCGGTCAGCCGAGAAAGGACGCCGGTGTCCGCGTGAACCACGCGGGATCGTCGAGCCATGGAAAGCGCCGCAATGGGACACGGTCCCTCGTGGTCCGGGCGACCTTGACCAAACGCTGGGCCTCGTCAGCTCCAACGGCCGCACGAACACCTCGGACTGGCGCACCACCTCGACCACCTCCAACGGCCGAGCCCGGACCAACGCCAGCAGCCCATCCACACGACACCATTACAACGCCAACGTTCCTTGAACGGCACTAGGGGCGTCGCGCCGAGGCCCATTCTTTGTGTTCTGCGAGGGGGCTTGACAAAAGGTGGACGGTAAAAAAATGGCGTGCCCTCCATAACCCAATGTAGCACCCGCCGAATCTAACATCAGTTAGCCGCTGTGAGGGGCATATGTCAACTCAGGGGTACGAAGAGGAATTGCGGTCCGAGCGGAGCTACGTGGCCGAGCTCTACACGCGGCTCGACGCCGAGCGCGCGCGAGTGAAGGGTGAGTACAACGCGGCGTTGCGAGGAAACGGCGGGACACCCATGGAACGGGATGTCGAGGTGCATGCGCTGGCCAAAGAGGTGAAGCGGCTGGACGTGGCGGACGATGGGCTGTGTTTCGGTCGGTTGGACACCCTTTCGGGCGAACATTCGTACATCGGCGGGATCGGTCTTTTCGACGAGGAGAACGAGTACGAACCGGTGTTGCTCAATTGGCGGGCGCCGGCGTCGCGCGCGTTCTACGTCGCCACCGCCGCGACCCCGGAGCACATGCGTCGGCGCCGCCAGTTTCACACCCGCGGGCGTCGAGTGGTCGATTTCACCGACGAGGTGCTCAGCCGCCCCGACGGTGCAGAGCGAGGTGGCCGAGGAGACTCAGCCCTGCTTGCGGCGGTCAACGCGCCGCGCGGTGACGGGATGCGCGACATCGTGGCGACGATCCAGGCAGAGCAGGACGAGATCATCCGGCTCGATCACCCGGGGGTGCTGGTGATCGAGGGTGGCCC
>JALZDN010000123.1 GCA_030862525.1 Actinomycetota bacterium
TGGCCCGGGCCGACAGCTACGGTGACCTCGCGCGCCTTGAGCAGCTGCTCGACGAGTACGCCACGGTGGCGGCGCTGGACCCGGACAAGCTCCCCACGCTGCGCGGGCAGATCTGGACGCTGATCCAAAGCGCCCAGCTGCATCGTGATCTGGGTGCCGAGGCCGCGCCCGGGGAGGAGGACTTCGACGACTTCGTGCTGCACCTCGACGGGTACCTCTGCGAGATCAAGGACGTGCAGATCCGCGACGGGCTGCACGTGCTAGGCCGTGCGCCTGAGGGTGATGAGCTGGTCAACGACGTGCTCGCAGTACTGCGCGCCCGCCAGGTGTTCGGCTCCGGCGCGGCGCTGCCCGGCTTGCGGGCGGTCATCGCTGAGTGCATCGGGTTAGACGAGCAGGGGCCGCTGGCCGACGTCGACCGCCTGGAGGCGCTGGCTCGCACGCTGGTGCAGGGAGTCCACGCGGCTGACTGGGATGTGTCGAAAGTGCCGGCCGTGGTCGCTGAGGTGCTCGGACAACTGGACGCCGGAGTGATCTCGGTGCTGCAATTCGGCTGCATCGAGCTGGTGCCCCGACTGGCCGGTACCCCCGCTGAGACTACCAACGTGCTGCGCGCCCTGGACGGCCGGTTCATCGAGCCCGGGCCGTCCGGATCACCCACCCGCGGGCTGATCTCCGTGCTGCCCACCGGACGCAACTTCTACTCGGTGGACCCCAAGGCGATCCCGTCGCGCAACGCTTTCGAGGTGGGTGCCGCGCTGGCCGATTCGTTGCTCGCCCGGCACCGCGCTGACACCGGTATCTGGCCCGCGTCGGTGGGTCTCACTGTCTGGGGCACGTCTGCGATGCGCACCCAGGGTGACGACATCGCGGAGGTACTGGCGCTGCTCGGTGTCCGCCCGACGTGGGACGACGCCTCACGCCGGGTCACCGGCCTGGAGGTGATCGACCTGACCGAGCTCGGCCGGCCGCGCATCGACGTCGTGCTGCGCATCTCCGGGTTCTTCCGGGATGCCTTTCCGCACGTGGTCCCCTTGATCGACGATGCTATTGACACCGTTGCGCGGCTGGACGAGGGCGCCGAGGACAACTACGTCGCCGCGCACTACCGCGCCGATCTCGCCTCACACGGTGACGACCGTCGGGCCCGTACCCGGATCTTCGGCTCCAAGCCTGGCGCCTACGGTGCTGGGCTGCTGCCGCTGATCGACAGCCGGCAGTGGCGCACCGACGCCGACCTCGCCGAGGTCTACGCCACTTGGGGTGGTTACGCCTACGGGCGGGGCCTGGACGGTGCCGCGGCGCGTGGCGACATGGAGCACGCCTTCCGCCGTATCGCGGTGGCTGCCAAGAACGTCGACACCCGCGAACATGACATCGCCGACTCCGACGACTACTTCCAGTACCACGGTGGCATGGTTGCCATGGTGCGCTCTTTAACGGGGCGGGGTCCGGCAGCCTATGTAGGTGACTCCGCGGTCCCCCATGCCGTCAAGACCCGGTCGCTGGCCGAGGAGACCCGCCGCGTCTTCCGCTCCCGGGTGGTCAACCCACGGTGGATCACCGCGATGCAACGGCACGGCTACAAGGGCGCCTTCGAGCTGGCCGCCACCGTCGACTACCTCTTCGGCTTCGACGCCACCGCAGGCGTGGTGGAGGACTGGATGTATCACCAGCTCGCCGAGTCCTACATCTTCGACTCCGGCGTTCAGCAGTTCCTCCGGCAGTCCAACCCATGGGCACTGCGCGGGATGACCGAGCGGCTGCTCGAGGCCGCTGAGCGGGGCCTGTGGGCGCAACCCGACCCGGCAGACCTCGAAGCCCTGCGGGCGGTCTACCTGGACCTTGAGGGTGACCTCGAGGGCTAGGTCGTGAGCATTTCAGTACTCGGTGGCACTGAAATGCATGAAGTCCACCGGCGCAGACCATCTCCCGCCCCAGGTCCAGCCCGCCGCCTCGAACGCAGTCACCGCCGGGCTACCGGGTAGCACCATACCCGGGCGCTGCCAATCCCGGTCGAGGTAGCTCGAGGCCAGCTCAGGCACCACCAGGTCACCCTGGACGTAAGGGTTGTGGAAGGGGTTGAGGTCGATGGCCAGCCCATAGGAGTGCGCCGACCAGCGGACTTGACCCAGGATCTGGCGGCAGACGAAGGCCGAGGTGTTGTTGCCGTCCCCGGTAGGTGGCAGGTCCAGCTCAGGCGCGGCCGTCACCCGCATCTCCTCGATCGGGAAACCCGCATCGAAGAGCCGTTTGAAGATATCCACCACGGGCTGCGCGACTTCCGCGTTCACCAGCATCTCGCCGGTATGTACGCGGCCGTCGAAGCCGTGGAAGGACATCGTGAGGTAGCGCAGCTGGTCGACCCGCACCGGGCAGACCGGTTTCCAGGTGCTGCGAGCCAGCACCGGGGGCGGTACCGGATCGATCGTCGACTCGAAGGCGTCTGAAACAGGCGGTGCCCCCCGGTCGAGAGTGGGCAGCCGCCGGTTCACCAGCGCCTCGGGGGTAGACCGAACCACGCCGTACCCATCCGGACGCAGCGGCAGCGGCTGGGCACCCACCACCCAGACCGGGCCGGGTTCTGCGGTAGCGGTCGCCGGCTGTCTGGCCTGCTTGGTCGGGACCCGTGATGCTGCGCCGGGGATCTGCTCGGCAGCGGTGGCGGAAACCAGCAGCAAGACGCCAGTGATCAACAAAAGCAGATGTCGTGAGCCGAGCGCCACGCCGCCACGATGTCAGACCGCTCCAGCGGCTCCGGACCACCCCGACGTGATGTCCCGCAGCGCCACCTGATGGAGTGGCGCGGCGCGCTGGCAAGAAAGCGGCAGGAGGTCGGTGAATGCGGGTGATCAGTCGGGTGGCACTGCTGCTCGTCGCGCTACTCGCTGGGCTGGTCGCACCGGGGCTGAGCGCTCCGGAACTGGGCGCACCGGGATTGGGCGCACCGGCTGCGCTGGCGGGGCCCTCCACACCCGTGCAGCCGCAGATTGTCGGTGGTGCCTTGACCGCCACTGCCCAACACCCCTGGATGGTCGCCTTGACCACGGTGGCCAGCAAGTCCGCCTATTGCGGTGGCGCGCTGATCGCGCCCGACCGGGTGGTGACCGCCGCGCACTGCATCAGCGGTTATCGGCTCGGCAACGTACGGGTCATCGCAGGTCGAACCGACCTTCGCAGCGACGATGGGGAACAGCGCCGGGTGCGGGGCGTCTGGATCCAGCCGGGCTATCGCTCTCCGGTACAGGGCGGGGACCTGGCGGTGCTGTTCCTCGATCGGACGCTGCCCTACCGCACTCTGTCGTTGGAGACCGATCCGGACGCCTACCGGCCCGGTGCTCCCGCGACTGTCCTGGGGTGGGGATATACCTCTGAAGGCGGGCCGAACTCGTCGCAGCTGCGCAGTGCCGACGTCGCGCTGATCGCCAAGTCCGCCTGCACCGCGACCTACCGCCAGTTCGACTCGGAGGAGATGCTCTGCGCCGGACGGCCACGGGGCGGGGTGGACGCCTGTTACGGCGACTCCGGCGGCCCACTTGTCGTCGGCGACCGGCTGATCGGCGTCACCTCATGGGGCAGCGGGTGCGGCCGCGCGGACCGGCCCGGTGTGTACACCCGGGTGGCGTCCTACTCGGCGGAGATCAACGCCCAGCTGTAGATCTGTTCGCGACCCTTCACTGCGCCAATTCTGGTAGGCAGGACTGGTGGACCACATGATGCTGCACCGCCGGCTAGCCGCCGACCTGTCGACCGCGATGGTCTATGCCTTGCTGCGGCTGCGGGTGGAGGTATTGGTCGTCGAACAGCGCTGTCTGTATCAGGATCTGGACGGCCATGACCTGGACCGGACAACCCGGCACTACTGGTTGGCGCCCTACGGCGCGATTGAGCAGGCACAGGCCACGCTGCGACTGCTGGAGCCGACCGAAGGTCAATTCAGGATCGGTCGAGTCTGCGCGGCCCTGCCCGCGCGGGCCCAAGGCGGGGTCCGGCGGTTGCTTGAGGCCGCGCTGGCCGAAGTGGGTGACGCTCCCTGCCTGATCGACGCGCAGACCGACTCGATCGAGCTCTACACCGAGTTAGGCTTTGTCCTGGTCGGGGGGGAACGCACCGAGGGGGGCATCGGGCACGTGCCGATGCGCCGTGAGGGATCGGCGAGGGTCCGCTGAGATGAGTGCTGCCCGGTACCCGTTCTCCGCGATCGTCGGGCACGACGATCTCCGGCTGGCGTTGCTGCTGACCGCGGTGCATCCGGGAATCGGTGGGGTACTCGTTCGCGGCGAGAAGGGCACCGCGAAGTCGACCATGGTCCGGGCGCTGGCCGCGTTACTTCCCCCGGTGACCGCCGTACCGGGATGCCGCTTCGGTTGCGACCCGGTGGCCCCAGACCCCAGCTGTCCGGACGGTCCACATGCTGCTTCAGCAGGGCAGGCCGCCTGTCCCGCTCGGCTGGTCGAGCTGCCGGTCGGTGCCACTGAAGACCGGTTGGTGGGCTCGCTGGACCTGCAGCGTGCCCTGACCGAGGGTGTCTCGGTTTACCAGCCCGGGCTACTCGCTGCGGCGCACCGGGGCGTGCTGTACGTCGACGAGGTCAATCTGCTACCTGACCATCTCGTCGACGTGCTGCTCGATGCTGCCGCGATGGGTCGCTCCCACGTGGAGCGCGACGGCGTGTCGGTCTCGCATGCCGCGTCGTTCCTGCTGGTCGGCACGATGAACCCGGAGGAGGGTGAGCTGCGCCCGCAGCTGCTGGACCGTTTCGGTCTCACCGTCGAGGTAGCCGCTTCCCGGGATGTCGGGACGCGCGCCGAGGTGATCCGCCGCCGGTTGTGCTACGAGGTAGATCCGGCCGGCTTCGCAGCTGGTTGGCGTAGCGAGGACGTTGCGCTGGCGCAACGGATCGCGGTGGCCCGGTCTGTGTTGCCCGGGGTGGCACTGCCGGATGACGAGTTGCGCCGGATCGCGTCGGTGTGTGCCGCGTTCGAGGTGGACGGGATGCGCGCTGATCTGGTGCTGGCTCGCACCGCCCTGGCCAACGCTGCCTGGCGGAGAGCCGACGTGGTGGGCGAGGACGACGTCCGGATCGCCGCTCGGCTGGCGTTGCCGCACCGCTGCCGTCGCGACCCCTTCGACCGGCCCGGCCTGGACGACGAAGAGCTAGAGGAGGCCCTGCGCGCCGCAGACCAACCCCCAGACGATCCCTCCAATGGCCCGGGTGGAGGTAATGCCGGTCCCGATATGGAGACATATCGGGGCGATTCGGCATCGGATAACCCCGATATGGCTCCATGTCGGCCCGATGGCTCCGGTGCGGCGGTTGATCGGCCGATGCCGGCACCGGCGGCGCCGTTTCGGGCCCGGCTGCTGGCGCTGCCCGGTGTCGGCGCCGGTGTTCCTGGTTGGCGGTCCCGGGCGCGGACCAGCATCGGACGTACCGTGCGGGCATCCACCACCGACGGCAGCGGGATGCATCTGCTGGGCACCCTGGCCGCCGCCGCCCCACACCAGCACGTCCGCGGCCGTCGCGGCCCGGGACTGGTGGTGCACCGGGCGGATATCCGCCGGGCGGTGCGTGAGGGGCGGGAATCCAACCTGGTGCTATTCGCCGTCGACGCGTCGGGCTCGATGGCGGCGCGGGCTCGGATGTCCGCGGTGAGCGGCGCGGTGCTGTCTCTGCTGCGGGACGCCTATCAGCGCCGCGACAAGGTCGGCTTGATCAGTTTTCGGGGCACCCAGGCGCAGGTCGTGCTACCGCCGACGTCGGCGGTGGATGTCGCCGCGGTCCGGTTGCGGGCGTTGCGTACCGGCGGCCGAACGCCGTTGGCTGACGGGTTAGTGCATTCGGCACGGGTGCTCGCCGCGGAGCGGCTGCGCGATCCCGCCCAGCGGGCCTTGCTCGTGGTGCTCACCGACGGGCGCGCCACGCACGGAGGGATGGACGCTGCGCTGGCTGCGGCCGGCCTGCTGCGCCGCGACGGCGTCGCCTCCATCGTGGTGGACTGTGAATCCGGACCGGTTCGGCTGGGGCTGGCCGGCCGGCTCGCGATCGCGATGGATGGCGGGTGCGTGCGCCTGGCGGAGCTGTCAGCCGACGCGGTCGCCGGGGTTGTCCGGGCCGCGAGGTCTGTTGCTTAGCCGGAGGGTCCCGGCTTCAAGGAGGTCACGGTGCCCCAGGGTGTACCGGTCAGCGTCCCCGACGACGGGTTGAGCACCCGGCAGCGCCGCCACCGGCCGCTGCTGATCGTCCATACCGGACAGATGAAGGGCAAATCCACGGCTGCCTTCGGCTTGGCGTTGCGGGGTTGGAACGCGGGCTGGTCGATCGGCGTGTTTCAGTTCGTCAAGTCAGCGAAGTGGAAGGTGGGGGAGGAAACCGCGTTCCGGGCGCTCGACGAGGTGCATCGGCGGACCGGGCAGGGCGGGCCGGTCGAGTGGCACAAGATGGGCGAGGGCTGGTCCTGGGTGCGCAAGCAAGGCACGCCGCAGGACCACGCCGCCGCCGCGGCGCAGGGCTGGGCGGAGATTTCCCACCGGCTGGCAGGGCAGGTCCATGATCTATACGTACTCGATGAGTTCAGCTATCCGCTGCACTGGGGCTGGGTGAACACCGACGAGGTGCTGGCCACGCTGGCGGCCCGGCCCGGTAAGCAGCACGTCGTGATCACCGGTCGGTGCGCCCCGCCGGCACTGCTCGAGGCAGCCGACCTGGTGGTGGAGATGACCAAGATCAAGCATCCGATGGATACCGGTCAGAAGGGTCAGCGGGGGATTGAGTGGTGAGGTCACGAGCGATCGTGGTTGCAGCCGCCGCCTCAGGCGGCGGCAAAACCACGATCGCCACCGGGTTGATGGCCGCGCTGCGGCGGCGCGGCACCACGGTGGCGGGGTTCAAGGTCGGCCCGGACTACATCGACCCGGGTTACCACGCGGTGGCCACCGGGCGGCCCGGCCGCAACCTCGACCCGGTGCTGGTCGGCGAGCAGTGGATCGCGCCACTGGCTGCGTATGGGGCCGGCGGGGCGCAGCTCGCCATCGTGGAAGGCGTGATGGGGCTGTTCGACGGCCGCACCGAGACACCAGGTCGTGGCTCTACGGCCCAGGTTGCCACGCTGCTGGGGGTTCCCGTGCTGATGGTCGTCGACGTGCGCGGCCAGGGCCGCAGCCTCGCCGCGTTGCTGCACGGCTTCCGGTCCTTCGACCCGGACGTGCGGATCGCCGGGGTGGTGCTCAACCAGGTCGGCTCGGCTCGCCATGAGCAGGTCTGCGGGGAGGCCTGCGCCGAGGTGGGCCTGCCGGTGGTCGGTGCGCTGCGCCGGGATGACGCGTTGGCGGTGCCGTCACGGCATCTAGGTCTGGTCACCGCCGCCGAGCACGCCGTCGCGGCGCGCGTGGTGCAGCGCTGGGCCGACGCGGTGACCGCGCAGGTCGACCTGGACGCGGTGATGTCGCTGGCAGCTACCTTGCCTGCGCAACTGCGGTGGGAACCGGGTGCTGAGGTCATCGCGGTGCCGGGACAGCCGGTGGTCGCGGTGGCCGGTGGACCGGCGTTCACTTTCGGCTACACCGAACACGCCGAACTGCTGGCAGCGGCCGGGGCTGCGGTCGCGCCCTTCGACCCGTTGCAGGAGTTGCTGCCCGTCGGCACGGCCGGCTTGGTGCTGCCCGGCGGGTTCCCGGAGTGCCATGCCGAGGCGCTGTCGGCCAATGTGGCACTGCGTGCGGAGGTCGCCGCACTGGCTCATCGCGGGGCACCGGTGCATGCCGAATGCGGAGGACTGCTGTACCTGTGCCGGTCGGTGGACGGCACCCCGATGTGCGGGGTGCTCGACGCTGAGGCGACGATGACCGATCGGCTGGTGTTGGGCTACCGCGACGCGGTGGCGTTGCGCGAATCGGCGTTGCACCCGGAAGGTGCCCGGGTGAGCGGTCATGAGTTTCATCGCACCACCGTTACCCCGCGCGCCGGTGCCGCCGCTTGGGCCTGGGCCGGTGCGCCATCCGAGGGCTTTGTGCAGGGTGGTGTGCACGCGTCGTTTCTGCACACCCACCCGGTAGCGCATCCAGTAGCGGTGGCACGCTTCGTGTCGAGCTGCGTGAAAGGGAGGTCGTGACCCGGGAGTTGGTCGGGATCGGGGTGGGTCCGGGAGATCCGGATCTGCTGACCGTCGCCGCGGTGCGCGAGTTCGCTGCCGCCGGCCGGGTGTTCGTTCCGGTGATGGCGCCCGACGTGGCGGGGCGGGCCGAGGCGGTGGTGCGGGCGCACCTGACGCACGATCGCCTGGAGCGGCTGGTTTTCGCGCTCAACGACGACGTCACCAGGTCGCAACGGCGGCGCCACCAGCGGTGGGATGCCGCGGCTACCCGAGTTGTGCACCACCTACGCGAACACGGCGGCACCGCGGCGTTCGCCACTCTCGGCGACCCTTCGGTGTACTCCACCTTCGGGTACCTGGCGCAGACCGTACGGGAATTGCTGCCGACGGTCCGCATCCGCACCATCCCGGGTATCACCGCAATGCAGGCCGCGGCCAGCGCGGCGGCCGTGACGCTGGTGGAGGGAACTGAATCACTCACCCTGCTCTCGCTGTCCCGCGATTTCGACACGCTGGATGCAGCGCTGGACGCCGTGTCACGACGGAACGCCACGGTGGTCGCGTACAAGGGTGGCCGCCGGCTGACGCAGCTGCGGGAGCGAGTCGAGGCCGCCGGTGCGCTAGACCGGGCCTGGTGCGCTGAGCACCTCGGCACTCCTGACGAGCGGGTCACCCGGTTACGGGAAACCGACGCCGCGGCCTACCTGTCGACGGTAGTGGTTCTGCCGCCACGCAACGGCCGGGGAGCGCAGCTGTGACCGCCGACGCACTCCTCCGCGCGGAGGCGGCATGAGTACCGCCGACGCACTCCTCCGCGTGGAGATGACGTGAGCACCGGGCCACCACTGCGCGAGCCGGATCTTCCGCGCACCGCGAAGCAGCGCCCGCACGCCCTGCGTACCGGGTTCAGCACCGGTGCCTGCTCGGCGGCTGCGGCCAAGGCCGCGGTGGCCGCGTTGAGCGGCACCCGGCTGTCCACGGTGACCATCGGCTTCCCGTCCGGGGATCGGCACAGCTTCACCGTCCACTCACTGCGGACTACGCAGACCACCGCCACCGCTGTGGTGATCAAGGACGCCGGTGATGATCCCGACGTCACCCACGGCGCGCACCTGACGGTGACGGTGGCCTGGCGTAGCGACGGCGAGGTAGTCCTGCACGGCGGCGAGGGGGTGGGTGTGGTCACTCAGGCCGGGCTGGGGTTGCCGATCGGGCAGCCCGCGATCAATCCGGTACCCCGGCAAATGATCACCGAAGCCGTATGGGAAGCGTCTGGCGGGCGGGGTGTCGATGTGACGATCAGCGTGCCCGAGGGCGAACGGATGGCTCGCAAAACCACTAATCGCCGGTTGGGCATCGAGGGTGGGATCTCTATCTTGGGTACCACCGGGATCGTCCGCCCGTTCTCGACCGCTTCCTGGCGGGCCTCGGTCGAGCAGGCGGTGGCGGTGATGGCTGCTCAGGACGTGCCGACGCTGGTGCTGGCCACCGGAGGACGCACCGAGCGTGGCGCAATGCGGCTGCTGCCGCACCTGCCCCCGGTGGCGTTCGTGGAAGTAGGCGACTTCACCGGGGCAGCGCTGCGCCGGGCGGTGCAGCACGGCCTGACCGAGGTGGTGTTCGTCGGCATGATCGGCAAGCTCACCAAGCTGGCCTCTGGAGTGCTGATGACCCACTACACGAAGTCAAAGGTGGACACCGGCTTACTGGCGGAGATCACCGCCGCGCACGGGGGTGCCCCAGACGACATCGCCGAGATCTGCGGCGCCCCGACCGCCCGGCGTGCCTATGAGATCTGGGAGGTCCGCGGGTTGCTGCGAGCGTGCGGGGACGACGTCTGCACCCGGGTGGCCGACACGCTGCGCCGGTTCAGCGCCGAGATCGGGCGGCCGCTGGCATCACGAGTAGCGATGGTCGACTTCACCGGGCAGCGCGTGGTGGCCGCGACCGAGCCTCACTGGGTGGTGTGACAGTGGGCCGTGTGACGGTGGATGCGATGAGCGTCACGGTTGTCGGTCTGGACGGCGTCGGGCTGCCGCCCGGTGCGGTGCAGGCGCTGGCCGGCGCGGAGGTGGTGGTCGGTGCGCCGCACCAGCTCGCCGCCGTGCCGGTGCCCGCCGGCGCCGCCGTGCTGGATCCTGCGAAGCTGGACGAGTTGCCTGCCGGTTCGCCCACGGTGGTGCTGGCCAGCGGCGATCCCGGGTTCTTCGGCATTGTGCGGTCCTTGCGAAAGCGCGGTCTGCGACCGGAGGTGCTGCCGGCGCGGTCCAGCGTGGCGCGGGCGTTCGCGCTGCTGGGCCGCTCCTGGGACGACGTCGCCGTGGTCTCGGCGCACGGCAGATCACTGCGCTTAGCTCTTAACGTTTGCCGGGCGCGCCCCGCGGTCGCGGTACTCACGGCACCGGGGGCGGGAGCCGCCGAAATCGTCGCTGGTCTAGAGGGCTGGCACCGCAGTGTCCTGGTCGCCGAAGACCTCGGTGGCCCGGATGAGCGGGTGCGACGCTTCGACGGCGGTCAGGTCCACGATCCGCATGTCGTGCTGTGCCTGGCCGACGAGCATGCGGTGCCCGCTCGAGGTTGGATCGCCGGCGGCGAACCAGTGCCTCCCGCGGCTGGTTGGGCCTTGGACGAGGCGGAGTTCTCCCACCGCGACGGGATGATCACGAAGTCGGAGGTCCGGGCATTGGCCTTGGCGCGGTTGGCTCCCGGGCCGGGTCGCTTGGTGTGGGATCTGGGAGCTGGATCGGGTTCGGTCGGGGTGGAATGCGCCCGGCTCGGTGCCGCCGTTGTCGCCGTCGAGCGGGATCCCGCGCAGTGCGCCCGGTTGCTGGCCAACGCGAGCGCGCACCAGGTGAACGTCCGGGTCGTCGAGGGCGAGGCACCCGCAGTGCTGGCGAAGCTGCCCGAACCCGACGCGGTGTTCGTCGGCGGCGGCGGGGCCACGGTGGTGCGGGCCGCGGCGCAGGCTTCGCTGCGGGTCGTGGTCGCACTGGCCGCGCTGGACCGGGTAGCGCCGTGCCGGGTGGCGTTGCGGGAAGCGGGCCACCAGGTGGACGGTGTCCAACTGGCGGCCTCGCGGCTGGTGGAGCTGCCCGGCGGTTCGGTGCGGTTGGCCGCGACCAACCCGGTGCTGCTGCTGTGGGGCCACCGGTGACGCGCGAGACCTGCTCGCAGGGTCGAGCCATCAACCCTGTGGTCGTCGGCCTCGGGTCCTCCCGCGGTGTGCCCTCCGCGGCCGTGTGGTCGGCGCTTCGGTCAGCGGTGGCGAACCTCAGCGAGATCATCGCGTTCGGGACCATCGATCGGCGCCGCGACGAGCCCGGGCTGCTCGCCATGATCCGTGAACACGGCGCGCCGTTGCACTGCTACCCGGCCGCTGAACTCGACGCGGTCGAGGTGCCGCATCCCAGCGCAGGGGTCCGCGGCCACGTCGGCACCCGCAGCGTTGCCGAGGCCGCCGCTCTGCTCACGGCCCGGGACCTCGGTGGGGGATCGCTGGTCGTGCCCAAGCTGCGTGGTGAACAGGTCACGGTCGCGGTGGCGGCGCTGAACCCGCTTTCGATCAGCTCCACCTGCACCGCCTGCGGGGCGTGCCTGCGCACCTGCCCGGAACGCGCCCTGCGTCCTGCCCCGCAGCGCCCGGTGATCGTCGCAATGCGGTGCACCTCCTGCGGTGAATGCGTGGAAATCTGCCCAACCGACGCGATCACCCTGCGGGAATAGCTCGCCGACTCACAGGCGCACGGCGGAACCGTGCAATCTGCATGGCCTGTTGATGACAGGACGAGGGTGGGACTTGCACAGCGCCGCCCTCAGGCTGGTTTCATAAAAGAAGCAGCGATCGACATCGATTTCTGCGGCTCTGGACATCAAGACGCGAAAACTGCATCGTCCCGGTGGCTTCGCGCTGTGCTGCGGTGGTGGCCGGACTCGCCGGGCTCGCGCTGGGCGTCGTCGGACTACTCGACATACAGCCGTGGTCGCCTTCCGACCGCACGACCTGGATTCTGCCTGTTTTCCCGCTGGCGTACCTGCTCTTCGGTGCCGCCCGCGGGCAGCTACGACGGCCGAGCGTCCTGACACTCCAAGTCGCTGGGTTGCTCGGCTTCGGTGTGCTTGCCCTCGTCGCCTGTTGATCCTCCAAGATTTCAACCAAAATACCGCTCGGATCGTTAATGAAGAAATATTTGACTCCGGTCCTACCTTGTTGGACTTCGACATTCGATGCGATGCCGCAGTGCTCCACGAATGCTTTGGCGTTACACACGGAGTCAACCTCGAGGCGAAGTGCTTAACGCCTATCCGAGGTAGATCGGTTGCTAAGGATCGTGTGAATCACGAACTCCACTGGCAACTCCCAGTGCGCGCCCCAGCCCGCTGCGGCACCCTATGCTGCGAGAACACCGCGCGCTTGCTCGAGGAAGTCTCGCACGGCCGGGACTTGCGCGTACGACTGCATCTGCGCGTAGAGATCACGGAGACTGTCCTGGCCCTGGCGGAGGCTAGGCTCTCGATGTGGTGTAGCGCCGCCCAGCCTCGCTCGGCAGCGGCCGATCAATTACGTCGAAGCGGGTTCAGGTTCTTATCACCTCAGGTTGTGACGTGTTGGGCTCTATCCCGTGATCAGGGCTACTACGGTGGTTCCGTCGATGAGGACCTCGCGCTCGATCAACGTGAATATGCGTACAACATCTTGGCGACGTAGATCCACTCCAGTCGTAGACCTTGCCTGCACTCGAATGAATCGATGAACGCAGTGAGCTCGGCATTCCTGCGAGCGAAGCCACCAAAGTGAAACTCGCACGCGATCGACCAATTGTTGAACACGCAACCGTACCTCTGCTGCTGCAGCCGCGATACCTCGTCACTGAGAAATCTCCTATCCCTCAGTACGGAGAAACCGAGAGCCCGCTGACCTTCTTGCAGTCCTGCGGAGATGCCCGCCAATGTTCCGCCGGTTCCGCAAGGGCAGCATATGAGATCAAAATCTCTGTCGATCTCACGTACGATCTCAGCGCATCCGTCCAGTGCCTCGGTATTGCTTCCTCCTTCAGGTATGAGGAAGAAGTCGCCGAAACGTTCGTGGAGGGCAGCAATGATTCCTGGATCCATCTTGTGTCGGTAGGTCGATCGATCTATGTAGACCAGAGTCATTCCTCGTGAGGCGGCGTGCGCTAGAGACTCATTGAACGGAAGATGCTGTTCTCCTCGTATGATTCCTATGGTCTTGAATCCAAGATGATAGCCGGCTGCCGCGGTTGCTCTGATGTGATTTGAGTACGCGCCACCGAAGGTCAACAACGTTTGACTCGCCTTGCTCCATCGCGCGAATCAAGTTATACTTGAGTTTCCGCCACTTGTTCCGATCAGCTCGGGGTGGATGAGATCCTCCCGCTTCAGCAGCAGGCGAACATTTCTCTGCCGCAGACGAGGATCGTGTACTTCGACCACCTCGGAAGGAAGTCGTAATCTCAACTCCTCCACTCCCGGCATCCGCTAAACCTACGCTGAACACGTCGCGGTCACGTACCTGGGTTTCGGCGTCAGTGGGGTGGACAGAGCGCCACGGTCACCGATCGATGCGCTTGGCCACCCTAGCTTTCGCGCCTGGAGACGTGGCGCATTTGTCTCGTTGCCGTCTCCCAGCGAACCGCAGCCCAGGGTCACCTCGCGGACGCCTCGGCGCGCCTCATAGCGTGATCGTGGAGGAGGGTGACCGGCTGGCTAAGGCACGCGATCGCTCGACGGTGCCACACAGATGATGCAAACACGGTCACGCCCCCAGCGGGTTGAAACCGGCGGGAAGCTCCAGCCGGTGCGCGCTCATGAACCCCGTGTCGGCGAGCAGTTCCCGGGTGGGCCCGTCGGCGACGATCTGCCCGTGGTCGATGACCAGCGCGCGTGGGCACAGCTCCAGCGCGTAGGGCAGGTCGTGGGTGACCAGCAGCGTCGTCATCCCGAGCCGCTTGATCAGGTCGGCGAACTCCCGCCGGGCCGCCGGATCGAGGTTGGCGGTGGGCTCGTCGAGCACCAGCACCTCGGGATGCATGGCCAGCACCGTGGCCACCGCGGCACGCCGCCGCTCACCAAGTGACAGCCGGTGCGGTGGTCGATCGGCGGTTTCCGCCAGGCCGACATAGGACAGCGCCTCGGTGACCCGCGCCTGCAACGCGTCCCCGGACAATCCCAGATGCGCGGGCCCGAAGGCCACATCACGCCCGACGGTGGGGCTGAACAGCTGGTCATCCGGATCCTGGAAGACCACGCCGACCCGCCTGCGGACTTCGGTCAGGGTGCGCCGCCCCACCGCCACGCCGCCGATGGACACCGAACCCGTCGACGGCGTGAACACCCCGTTGAGCTGCAGCACCAACGACGTCTTACCGGCACCGTTCGGACCGAGCAGGGCGACCCGCTCGCCGGGCTCGACGCGCATCGAGACCCCGGACAGCGCCTGCCGTCCGTCCGGATACGCGAAATTCAGATCTCGGACCTCAATCGCCGGGACGCCGCCATGCGGTCGCGACGAGCCGACAAACCGCCCGCGACGGATCTGCGGCGCGGGGGCGGGCGCGCGGGTGGCCCGGCGGGCCCGCCGCCGTCCGACGGCCGGACCATCACCATGCGGGGTCAGCGAGATCGGCGTACCCACTTTCGACTCGTATCCTGGTAGCTGCACCCGGTAAGCGCACAGGTCGCAGTTCATCCGCACGTCGCCGTCACGGGCCTCGCGGTAGCGCTGCAACACCAACCGGGCCAGCCGCGGATCGGGTCCCAAGTGGCCGGCGGCGCGGACCCCAACCTCGGGGTGATCTTGAGCCCATTCGGCGGCCTCGGCGTAGATCCGGTCCCGCAGCACCCCGGGGAATAGAAAAAATGGGGCGACCACGGCGGTCCCCGCGCCGAGGCGCCGCAGCCGTTCCAGCGCCTCGGGCACCGACGGCATCGCGACCGAGACGAACCCGGGCTCGACGGTGCCCAACCCGCGACCGTCGGCGAGCAACCGGCTGACCTTCCACAGGTCCGCGCAGGCGTCCGGATCGCTGGACCCACGCCCGATCAGCGCCACCCCCAGCTTCTCCGGGTCTGTGTCACCGGCCGCGTCCCGGATTCGATCTGCGGCCACCTCCAGGACGTTCGGCTCGATACCCAGGTCACGAGCCAAGGCGAAGTGGACTGCTGGGTGCCGGGCCCGGGCTCGAGCCAGGGCGGCAGGGCCGTCGTTCTTCAGGTGCCCAGCGGACAACAGCACCAACGGCACGCTGACGATCTCCGTGGCACCGCGGGCCACCAGCTCGTCGATGGCCTCGTCGACGGTGGGCGACGCCAGCTCGATAAAACCGAAACCGGTCATCAGGTCACCAGTGACGGCGCGGATGGTCTCGGCCAGCGCCCAGAACTCATCCACCCCGTCGGCGTCGCGGCTGCCGTGTCCCACAACCAGCATCGCCGGCCTGATAGCTCGACCCTGCGAGCTGCTCACGCCAAAATCATCCCTGTCACAGCCAACAGCGGCAGCGCAAGCGCCACCGCCCACGCCAGGCGAGACGCCGCGGCGCCCGTCAGCGTGGCCGGCAACGCCCCGGTGTAGCCGCGCGAAGCCATCGCCAGATACACCCGTTCGCCACGCTCGAAGCTGCGGACCACCAGCGCGCCGAGCCCGGCCGCCACGTCGCGGAGCTGCCAGAGCCAGCGCGGATCCCCGCCCCGGCAGGCCGCAGCGGTGCGCATCCTGGCCAGCTCACCGAGCAGCACCTCGGTGTAGCGCACCATGAATGCCGCGACCGATGTGAACACCCGAGGCACCCGTAACCGCTCGAGTCCGGTGATGATCTCCGGCAGCGGCGTGGTCGCGGCCAGGATGCCGGTGGTCAGCAGCCCGAACGTCGCCTTGAGTGCGATAGCCGCCGCAGCGTGCAGCCCAGGCACCGACAGCTCTATCCCGAGCAGGGTCAGCTGCGGCGGTGTGCCCAGCACCGGCAGAGCCAGTACGAACAGCAAGAACGGCACTTCGACCAGCAACCGCCGCAGCAGGATCAGCGGCGGCAGGGCAGCCACTGCGGCCACCGTGGACAGCAACAGCAGGTACCACAGGTAGGGCCAGTACGTGCCGGCTGGAGTGGCGGCGACGGCCAGCACGAACAGGGCGGTGGCGGCGACCTTGCACTGTGGTGCCATCCGGTGCACCGGGGTGTCGGCGGCGATGAGCAGCTGCGTGCCGGGTTCGTGTGTTGCATTCATGGGGCCACCCGCACCAGGTCAGCGCGCAGTGCCAGCAGCGCTCGCACCACCACGGCGGTGACCAGCCCCTCGAACACCGCCACCAGCGCGTAAACCCCGATAACCGAGCTGGCGACGGCGTGCAACGGCACTCCCACCGCACCGCCTACCGCGAATTCCACGGTGAACAGCACCGCCGCGACAAGCACCGAGATCGCCCCAGCGACCCCGGCGGCCACTGTGGTCCCGGCGGGCCGCCCGGGCAGCATCCGGCGCAGTCCGAGCAGCACCGGGTAACCCACCGCAGCTGGTATCAGAGCCAGATTCACCACATTGACACCGAGTGCGGACACCCCGCCATCACCCAGGAACAGCGTCTGGGCCACCGTGACCACGGTGATCACCACCGGTCCCAGCCACGGTCCGAGCAGGGCCACGGCCAGGGTGCCGCCGAGGAGATGCCCGCTGGTGCCCACCGCGACCGGGATGATCGGAGCTCCCAAGACCAGGAAGAATGCCGCCACGAGCCCCGCCAGCGGCAGCTGCCGCTCGGTACCGTCTTGCCCGGCGCGGCGCACGCAGATCGTCAGCCCGGCTACTGCCACCGCAGCACCGATGACCGCGACGGGAGCGGCGACGAATCCGTCAGGGATGTGCACGACTCGTCCCGGTGACATCAACTTCTGTGACATCAACTTCTGTGACATCAACTTCTGTGACACTGAACCCGGCGACGTCCAACCGCGCGACGTCGCCGATCACCACCGTCAACGGTGGGGCCAGCCGCGGGTCCGGCGGCTGGTCCAAGGTGCCGCGGACCGTGCGTTGATCTGGCCGGGTGGCGGCGCTGATCGCAGCGACCGGAGTGTCGCCGGGCATCCCGCCCACCCGCAGCGCGCCGATTACCCGCCGCAGCGCGGCCCGCCCGGTGAGCAGCACGACGGTGCCGCCCAGGCGCGCGACGGCAGCCCAGTCGACCTCGTCGACACCATCGTTGCCGGCGACCACGGTGAGCGTGCGGGACAGCTGCCGGACCATCACCGGGATCCCGGCCACCGCCGGTGCCGCTATTGCGGCGGACACCCCGGGTACCACCTCGACGTCCACCCCGGCGCAGGTCAGAGCCACCGCCTCTTCGCCACCGCGGGACACCACGAATGGGTCCCCGGCCTTGAGCCGCACCACGCACGCCCCGGTCCGGCCAAGCTCGACGAGTAGCGCATTGATTTCGTGCTGCGGGGCAGCCGGGGTGGCGCCCTGCTTGCCCACGCAGTGCCGGGTAGCGGTCGGAGCAAGCATCAGGATGTCGGCCATCGATGGGCGGTCGTAGACGACGTGCTGCGCCTGCGCCAGCAGCGCGGCGCCACGCCGGGTGAGCAGCCCAGGGTCACCAGGTCCAGCACCCACCAGGTGAACGGTCATGCTTGCGTACCCAGTGCCCGCGCGGTCACCAGCCAGTCATTGAGCCGGCTGGTGCCCGCGGCCCCAACGATGACCACGGTGTGCATCCCGGCCATGGCCGGATCCATCGTGGTCAGCGTGGTCAGCTGCACCCGCTCACCGTCTCGCCCGGCGTCGGTGACCAGCCCGACGGGAGTGTCACCGGGACGGTACTCAGCGAGGACGTCGCGGGCCCGGTGCAGCTGCCAAGACCGCCCTCGTGAGCGCGGGTTGTACAGCGCGAGCACCAGGTCGGCGGCGGCCACCGCGCGCAACCGCGCCTCCACCGCCTCCCAGGGGGCGAGCACATCGGACAGGGTCAGGCAGGCGAAGTCGCGGGCCAGGGGGGCTCCTAGCTGCGCTGCCCCCGCGACGGCCGCCGTGATGCCGGGCACCACTCGCACCGCGGGACGGCGGTGCGCAGGCAGCGCCGCGGCGGTGGTCAAAGCCGGCGACGCCATGCCATAGATCCCGGCGTCACCGGAGGACACCAACGCCACACGCGCGCCGTCGGCGGCCGCGCGGACTGCTTCCTCGGCGCGCGCCCATTCGGCGCCGATCCCGCTTGGCACCAGACTCTGGTGCGGGCCGATGAGGTCGGCACACGCGACCAAGTAAGCGTGGTACCCGAAAACGACCTGCGCATCCCGCACGGCGTCTTCTGCGGCGTGGGTCCGGTGCGCGGGCCCACCCGGCCCTAGCCCGACGACGGTGAGCGTGCCGGTCACAACGCCGTCTCCGCGGGAACAAGCACGTCGGCGGTCATAATGCCGTCTCCGCGGGAACAAGCACGTCGGCGGTCACGGCAGCCTTCTCTTTTCGGCGGGGATGGCCCGACCTGCCGTGTTACCGGGCACCGATCGGCGGCGGCAACCGTGCGAGTAGGTGGGGTCATAGAGGCGGCTTCGACTTCCTGCGCCGGACAACGCGGGACCTACCAGCACCAGTGCCACGGTGCGGACTCCGGACGCCGCCAGCGCGTCGGCCAGGCCGTCCACCGTGGTGGTGATCACGGTCTCGTCCGGCCAGCTGGCCTTGGCCACGATGATCGCGGGGGTCTGCGGCGGGTAGCCGGCCAGGAGCTCCTCGCGCAGGGTGGTGGGTCGCGCCGCGGACAGGTAGATGGCCATCGTGGTGCCATGACGGGCGAAGTCCGCGACGCTATGTCCGGCGGGCATCGACCCCGCCGTCCGGCCGCCGCCAAGCCGGGTGAGTACCGCGCTCTGCGCCACTCCTGGCACGGTGAGCTCAACCCCGGCACTAGCCGCGGCGGCGGCGAGCGAGCCCACCCCAGGCACGATCTCGAAGGCCCGTTCGTGCCCGGCACACCAGGCGATCTGCTCGGCCAACGCGGAGTACAGCGAGACGTCCCCGGAATGCAGCCGCACGATCGCCGCATCAGGGTGCGCCTCGTACACCGCGAGTACGTCCTCCAGCGTCATCCCTGCCGAGTCACGCAGCTCGACGCCTTCGCCGCAGTGCTCGAGTACGGCAGCAGGCACCAGGGAGGATGCCCAGACCACCACGTCAGCGGTCGCGAGCCGCTGCGCCCCACGCAGAGTGATCAGGTCTGCTGCGCCGGGTCCGGCGCCCACGAACGAGATCAGCCCCGTGGCCGGTCGCATCAGGCCATCTCATCTCCCGGGGACCCATCGCCCGTAACCGCCGCCCATGTCAGGTGGCCAGCCTCCTAGTCGAGCAGAGTATTGTCTTGCGGTCGGTCGGCGGCCAGGCTGAGGCACGCGATCCGGGCACCCGCCTCGCCTGCCTGGCCCGGGCCGGTAGCGGTCTGCTCCGCCTCGTGAATCACGACCGATCCGGGTCCCCGGTCGGTGAAGACGAAGGGCACCGTGGTCCGCGACGTGGCGGAGCCGGCTGCATCAGTGCGCAGGTCCAGCCAGACCTCGTTGTTCGGGTTGGCGTATTCGGGGTTGGTCGATGGTTGTGTCGGCGTGGCGGCGGGATCGACGCGGTTTTGGTAATGCCCACCCGCGAACTGGGGGTTGTCACTACACAAGTTCTCGTGCGTGTGCACCGCGTAGCCTCGGTTGGGCAGCAGCCCGTTTACGGTGAACTCCACGTCGGTGGACGTCCCCGACGGGATCATGGCGATTGCCAACCGTGCACCGGGCGGCGCCAAGGCCGGGTTGTACGTCATGGCGTTGGAGTTGGGGTTGGGCTCAGTGAGCGCGCCCTGCCCCCGCAGGGTGATCGCGGTTTGTGCGGGTAGGGTCAGGCCCTGGTACCCGCAGGCCATCGGCCCGACGGCGACCGCCGCGGTGGCCAGTGCGAGTGTGAGCCGTCGATACATCGGTCGACGACCGGTTACTGGCTGCTTACAGGGTTCCACTCTCGAATACCCTGTGTGATATTGATCAATCGAAGAATGTCCCCTCATGGATGTATATTGCCCGACCTGTATGCGCTTTGCGACCCCTGACTACTCGTCTGGGTCGGTTTCCATGGCAAGCACGAAGTTCAGCACGTAGCGCAACGCCAGTTCCCGGCGCTCGGCCGGGTGTGGCGCCCAGGCGAGGGCATCCTCCGCGTAGCGCAGCAACTGTTCCTCGTTGAGTCTCGACATGATCAGTTGAGCGAGCTCAGTCCCGTCGAGATCGGGACGCAGACGCCGGGCGAGCACATACTGGGTGGCCAGTTCATCATCGTGATCTTCGACGCTCATCTGCGGTCTCCGTTCGGCCTGCACCTAGTGTGGCGACAATCTGCTAGAGGCAGAGAGGGGACGACGTGACGCGGGCCCAACACCCGATCGAGGCCGAGTCATACCGGATCCTGCGGTCGTTAGTGAACACCGAGGCACTCCCGCCGCGCACCCGCGCGGTGATTGAGCGGGTTATCCACACCAGCGCGGACCTCGACTATGCCACGGACCTGGTCTGCGACGAGGAAGCGCTGCGTGTCGGACAACAGGCGCTGGCCGGGGGGATGCCGCTGGTGGTCGATGTCCGGATGCTCGCTGCCGGGATCACGTCGCGGCAGTGTGTGGTCGCGCTGGACTTGGCCGGTGACCCTCCCCAAGGGTTGACCCGGTCCGCCGCGGGGATCCGAGCGGCCGCGGCTGAGCACTCTGTGGGGGCGGTGTGGGCGGTGGGCAACGCGCCGACGGCGCTGCGTGAACTGATCCGACTGGCCGCGGACGGCCTGGTGCGCCCCGCGCTGGTGATCGGATTGCCGGTGGGCTTCGTCGACGCCGCCAAGGCCAAGGCGATGCTGCGGGAGTCAGGTTTACCGGCCCTGTCCAACCGCAGCGCCAAGGGTGGCACGGCAGTCGCTGCGGCGGCGGTGAACGCGCTGCTGTACTGGGAGCAGACCCGGTGAAGCCGTACCTGGTTGGGCTGGATCTGGCTGGGCGCTTGGTCGTCGTGGTGGGCGCGGGCACGGTCGCCCAACGCCGGCTGCCGCGACTGATCGCGGCCGGCGCCGACGTGCTGCTGGTGGCCCCCGAGGCCACCCCGGCGGTTGAGTCGATGGCTACGGCAGGTGAACTGCGCTGGTCGGTCCGGGACTACGCCGATGGAGACCTCGACGGCGCCTGGTACGCGCTGGCCTGCAGCTCCGACCCCGTGGTGAACGCCGCGGTGGCAGCCGAGGCGCAGCGGCGGCGGGTGTTCTGCGTGCGGGCCGATGACTCGACCGGTGGCAGCGCCGTCACGGCCGCCACCGGGGAACACGAAGGGTTGCTCGTCGGCGTGCTCGCCGGGCGCCGTCCACGCCGTTCCGCCGCCGTCCGGGATGCGCTGATCGAAGCGCTGCGCATCGGGGTAGTGGATGACGCCCCGGACGCCGAAGACTACGTCGCCACGCCCGGCGTGGCACTGATCGGTGCGGGACCGGGCGACCCCGAGCTGATCACCGTGCGCGGGCGGCGGTTGCTGGCCCGCGCCGATGTTGTCGTGGCCGACCGGCTCGCTCCTCGAGAGCTGCTCGACGAGCTCGGCGCGCATGTCACGGTGATCGACGCGGCGAAGGTGCCCTACGGCCGCGCGATGGCCCAGGAACAGATCAACGCACAGCTCATCGAACACGCCAGAGCCGGCCGGTTCGTGGTGCGGCTCAAGGGTGGCGATCCCTACGTCTTCGGGCGGGGCTTCGAGGAGTTGTTGGCCTGCGCGGCCGCCGGGGTGCCGGTCACCGTGGTACCCGGCGTCACCAGTGCGATCTCGGTTCCCGCCGCGGTGGGCATCCCGGTGACCCACCGCGGCGTCGCTCACGAGTTCGTCGTCGTGTCCGGGCACGTGGCGCCGGACGATCCTGCCTCGCTGGTCGACTGGCCGGCGCTCGGGCGGCTACGTGGCACCCTGATCCTGCTCATGGCGGTCGAGCGGATCGGTGCGTTCGCCAACGTGCTGGTGACTCACGGCCGGCCACCGGACACCCCGGTTGCCGTGATCGCCGACGGCACCCTGCACGGCCAGCGGACGGTGTGTTCCACACTGGCGGACGTCGCCGCAGACGTCGCTCGTAGTGGAATCCGCCCACCCGCGATCGTCGTGGTGGGGCCAGTCGTGGGCCTCGTGAGTGAGTAACAGTGTTCCAGCACTCAACGTTCCAGCACTCAACGCCACTCACGTGCAACGCGCGCCAGCGCGCGAGTTGCCTGCCGGGGCAGCCCGTGGGCGGTGAACCAGTCGGTGACGATCCGCACGTCCCGCGCGAGGAACGCCGGTCCCTGCGGGTTGGCGACGATGTCTACCACCTGTGGCAGGTCGATGAGAACCAGCCGCCCGCGGTGCACCAGCAGGTTGAACGGGGACAGGTCGCCGTGCGCTAGGCCCTCGTCGGTGAGTAACACCAGGGCATCGACGAGCTGGTCCCACAACGTGCGAAGCGCTGCGGGATCGGGCCGCAGCTGCGCCAGCCGGGGAGCCGCTTGACCGTCCTCCTCGGCGAGGTACTCCAGCAGGAGCTCGGTCCCGTGCAGTTGCGCCGGGTAGGGCACCGGGACATCGAGGCGCCACAGCCTGCCCAGTGCGCTGAACTCTGCAGCTGCCCACTGCCCGGCCAACAGATCGCGCCCGAAGGCAGTGCGCCGGGCCATCGCTCGCGTCTCCCGGGAGCGACGCACCCGCCTGCCCTCGATATAGGCGGCGTCGCGGTGAAACATCCGGTGCTCGGCGGTGCGGTAGCGCTTAGCGGCGAGCAGGCAGGACCGGGACGTGCCGGGGACCGCACGCTCCACCAGGTGTACGTCGGCTTCCTTGCCGGTCTTCAGCACACCGAGCTCGGTGTCGACCGCGGCGAGCTCGGTGACCAGCCAATCCGGGTGGGGCGTCGGGCCGTGCTGGCCCACGTCCCAGGTCGACCATCGGTCCCCGACGATCGGATCGTCATCGGATAGTGGGGGAGCAGAGGTGCGCTGGCGGGTTGGTGGGTCGTCGTCGAAGTGGCGTCGATGTCGGCGTGTGCCAACCTCATCAAGGCGTGTGGTGGGGTCATCGAAGCGGCTGCGCCGTACGGGCAGCCGGTCGCGCTGGGCCATCGGAAGGGCTCCTTGAGTGACGCCACCCAGGAGCAGATCAGCTAGCCGGATGGCGGGAGGGGGAGGTCACGTTGAGCTGCACACCACTGGCAGCCATGGCCTCTCACCTCCTCCCGTTGTTTCCCGACCGTTGGGCCCGCGTGGCGGGCACCTGCCGTCATCGTGAGGTACAGCGTGGCCCGACACGCCGGTGGGAGGCAACCGATTTCCGGCGTGCTCGTGCTCAGAACTCGTAGGTCCGCGCCACGATGACGGCGTCGCTGTCCGAGTGCCGTGGCTCGAGGTCTGGTGGGCGGGGCCGGAATCCAGGGACGTCGGCCAACCCGTGCGTCTGGTCGTAGACGGAGATCCGCAGTGGACCCTGGTGTGTGATGCGTAACGTGAGGTCGATGCCCTCGGGCGGTAGGTCACCGAAGCGCACCTCGGTGGGCCATCGACCTTGTCCGGTGCCCACGAGAGTGCTGGCGGCGGGGGCGAGCCCGGGTGCGGTGACGACGACCTGGTCGATGCGGTGCTCGATCCGCAGCACCACCTTCGGGGCGGAGCGCGGCGAGGAGACATGCAGCTCGACGGTGTCGCCCTGCCGGGACCGCAGGGTTACCTCGGGAGCGGGTACGGGCACAGTGGGCGCGGGGCCTGTCCACACCGGACCGTCCTCGAAGCCGACCACGGCGGGCTCGGAACGGTCTTCCACATACCTGCGAGTCCATTCGGCTGGTTCGGTATCCCGGCTTACCCAGCGGGCCCGGCCGGTATCGGTGTCGAGCACATAGGCCAGGTTGGCCCGGCGTGGATGTGCCGCGTCGACCCGGTCCACGGCCAGGCCGGTGCCGGTCAGAGCCAGTACCAGGACCATTCCGGCAACCGCAGCCAGCACGGCGCGTCGCTTGCCGAGGGGCTGCTCCACCGGTGGGAACAACAGCTCGACCAGCGGCAACAGGGTGAGTCCGAACAGGGCCAGCAGCACCGCAGCCGCCCCGCCCCCGGCGAGTCCCGCCGCGTCGAAGGTGGCCACGCCCAGCGGCATCAGCAACACGACGGACGGGATGATGCCGGCGGTTATCGCCACCACCGGCCACACCGAACGTCGTGGTACCAGCAGGGCGACCAGCCCGCCACTGGCCAAGAACAGCCCTGGCAACGCGACCAGGTGCGACGTTGCGGGTGCGGCCCAGGCGCTGAGTACGCCGAGCAGCACCAGCCAGACCAGCGGGCCGCAGGCCAGCGCGGCCGGGTGGAGCCGGCGGCGCAGCAGCAGATACCAGGCCAGCACCGCGAGCGCGGCTAACCCGGCGGCGGCGAGCTGGTAGAGCTGCGGGCGATAGAGGAACGGGTTATCGGCGTAGTCGGGTCGCAGCGCCACCATGGCCCACCACAGGCCCTGGGCCGCCACGACGGCGGCGGCCAGTGGCAACACCACCGAGACGACGCTGAGCAGCAGCCGTGGAATGCTCAGCAGCCGCCGGCGTCGGGCCAGCGCGACCAAACCGGTGAGCACGATGAGGGCGAACAGCGCCAGCGGCCACACCAGATCCATCGGATAGCTGATCACGAGGCCGAGGAAGCGGAAGAAGCTCACATCGTGGTCGGCGGTCAGCGTGGCCAGATCGATGTTTCCCAGCGCTCGGGTGAGCCCGAGCATATTCGCGCCGTGGTGCTGCAAGCTGGCCCGGTTGAGGTTGGCGATGCTGTCGCCCGGGGTGTGGTAACGCGCCGTGCCCTCGATGTAGGCGAAGTTCATGCCGGGCAGGCCGGCCCCGGTGAACTCGGTGAAGTCGGTGTTGTTGGGCAGCAGCCGGTAGAACTCGACCAGCGAGGAATCCCCGTGTGGGTGCGGCGCGGCGTCGGCGAACACGTCAACCAGCGCCGCGTTGTCCCGCGACGTCTCGAACATCAGCGAAGGGCCGCTGACCCCGCGGGCCTCCCAGTTGAGCACGACCACCCGCTGCCGGGTCAGCGGGTGCTGCTCGGCGAAGGCGGCAGCGCCGAGCAGGCCGTCCTCCTCGCCATCGGTGATCAGCAGCACCAGGTCGTTACGCAGTTGGTCACTACTGCGCAGCGCACGCACCGTCTCCAGCATCGCGGCGATCGCGGCCCCGTCGTCGGAGGCACCCGGACCGGCCGCGACCGAGTCATAGTGCGCGGCGAGCACGACGCTGCCGGTGGGGTCCCGTCCGGGCAGGGTGGCGACGATGTTGTCCACCCGACCAAAGGCCGCGACGCCCTCGGCGCTGACTGCCCCGACCGCGCGGTCGGTCTGCACTGAGAAACCGGCCGAGCGCAGGGCATCGACCAGGTAATCCCGGGCGCGATCGCTGGCCACGCTGCCCAGCGGGCGCGGCTCGGTGGCGAACTCCCGCAAGGCAACCAGCGCCCGCTGTGCACTGAACTCCTGGGCCGGTGCCGATGCAGATACTGGGCCCGGCGGCCGCTCGGACAGCAGCGTGAGCACCGCGACCACGACGACGAACAGCGCACCCCACACGGCGGCCGCCCGGTTACCCGTGATGGCTGCCAACGCAGAACTCGTTGCCGTCCGGATCAGTCATGACCGTCCACCACAACCCCGGGGCTGCGTGTTCGGCGATGACAGATGCGCCCAGTCCAGTAAGCCGGGTGACCTCGACCGCCCGGTCATCGGCACGCAGGTCCAGATGCACTCGATTCTTGCCGGCGCGGGGCTTGGACACGTGCTGCAGGCCGAGCGCCGGCGTGCCCGCCAGCAGCACAAAACCGCCGTAGTCGCCGGCCACGGTGGTGCCCAGTGCAGCGGTCCAGGACCCGGCCAGTGACTGCGGATCCGTGCAGTCGATGGTCACCATGCCGATCGAGAGGCTCATGCCCGCGACCGTAACCGGAAGGAGTGACATCCCGAGGTGACGGATACGCTGCGACCCTTGCGAGACCGGCGTCCGGGGAGCTCACAAGCGTGATCATCAGGCTGTCGACGTTGTTCCTGCGCACCTTGCGAGAGGATCCGGCCGACGCCGACGTGCCCAGTCATAAGTTGCTGGTTCGTGCCGGATACGTGCGCCGCGTCGCTCCGGGCATCTACTCGTGGCTACCGTTGGGCCTGCGGGTGCTGCGCAATATCGAGGCAGTGGTGCGTCAGGAGATGGACGCGATCGGCGGGCAGGAGATCCAGTTCCCTGCGCTGCTGCCGCGGGAGCCCTACCAGGCCACTGGCCGCTGGACCGAGTACGGCGCCAACCTGTTCCGGCTGCGCGACCGTAAGGGCGGCGACTACCTGCTGGGCCCCACCCACGAGGAGCTGTTCACACTCACTGTCAAGGGTGAGCTCAGCTCCTACAAGGACTATCCGGTGATCCTCTATCAGGTGCAGACCAAGTACCGCGACGAGGAGCGCCCCCGCGCCGGGATCTTGCGCGGTCGGGAGTTCTTGATGAAGGACTCGTACTCCTTCGACCTCTCCGAGGAGGGATTGGCGCGCTCCTACCGGCTCCACCGGGAAGCCTACATCAAGATCTTCGACCGGCTCGGGCTACGGTATGTGATCGTGTCGGCGATGTCCGGCGCCATGGGCGGCTCGGCCAGCGAGGAGTTCCTCGCCGAAGCCGACACCGGCGAGGACACCTTCGTGCGCAGCACCGAGTCCGGATACGCAGCCAATGTGGAGGCGGTGACCACCCCGGCACCGCCGGAGCTGCCCATCGAAG
>JALZDN010000125.1 GCA_030862525.1 Actinomycetota bacterium
CAGGTGCGCCTGGCCGACAGTCCGAAACCGCTCCCGGCCACCCTGGTGGGTTCCTATCCGCCCGATGACCTCGCCGTTATCAAGCTTGACCAGCCACCGTCGTCGTTGCGCCCGGCGGAATTCGGCGACTCGTCGAGGTTGCAGGTCGGTCAGATCGTGCTGGCCATGGGCAATCCGCTCGGGCTGGACGGAAGCGTCACCAACGGCATTATCTCGGCCACCGGCCGTACCGTCACCGAACCTCCGCAAGGCGCCATGCCGGGCGCGACGCTGCCCGACGTCATCCAGACCAGTGCCGCGGTCAATCCGGGCAACAGCGGTGGCGCGCTGGTTGACGTGGACGGCAAAGTCGTCGGCGTACCCACGCTGGGCGCGACCCAGCCGGGGGTTGACGGCGATGGAAGCTCGCCGGCGTCGGGCATCGGTTTCGCGATCCCCAGCAATGTGGTCACCGACATCGCTGGACAGCTCATCGCCAACGACGGCCGCGTGGTCAACTCTCGCCGCGCCGCACTCGGCGCTCAGATGGTGGCCGTGGTGGGCTCGGCCGGCCAGCCGACCGGCATGGGAATTGTCAGCGTGACGCCCGGCGGACCGGCCGCGACGGCCGGGCTGCAAGCCGACGAGGTGATCACCTCGGTGAACGACACCCCGATCCGCGGTGCCTCCGAGCTCGCCCAGGTGCTGGCCGAGCTCGATCCAGGACAGACGGTCCCGGTCACCGTGACCACCCCGCAAGGCGGCACCCGCACCGTCGAAGTCACCTTGGGTCAGCTGCCTGGAAGCTGACCGCGGTACGCCCGGCCAACTCCAGGTCCGCGACCAGCCCGTCGAACATCTCGTCACGGCGTTCGTCGGGCGCCCGCAGCACCGCGGAAGGGTGCACCGTCGCCACCAGTGGCAGACCGTCGAACTCCAGCAGCTCACCGCGATGGTGGGTGAGCCGGAACGACGACCCGAGCAGCGACTTGGCGGCCGTCGCGCCGAGTGTCACCAGCAGCTTCGGATCGACTGCCTGGAGTTCGGCACGCAGCCACGGCAGGCAGGCCCGCACATGTTCGATGCCGGGTGTCTGGTGGATCCGTCGCTTGCCCCGTTGAGTGAAGCGGAAGTGCTTGACGACATTGGTGACGTAGGCGTCTTCCCGGGAGATGCCGGCCCGTTGCAGCGCCTGATCCAGCAGCTTGCCCGCGGGCCCCACGAACGGCTGCCCCTGGCGATCCTCCTGATCCCCGGGCTGCTCACCGGCCAGCACAATCGACGCGCCCTCGCGGCCGGCGCCGAACACAGTTTGGGTCGCGTCGGCGTACAGCTCACACGCTGTGCAGGTGGTGGCCTGCTCGCGCAGTTCGGTCAGCTCCGACATGTCACCGGCGTACCCCGCAGGCCGAAATGTCTAACACCGCTTGCCCCTAGGGCTACAGTGTTCGCCGCGGTCGCGAGCCAGTCGGAAGATCGAGAGGCTACATCGCCAGCGCCCGTAGAGCAGCGCTTGCCACGCCCGCTGGTCCGCAGTAATCGCGTGGCCTATGCCCGCTCGGGTGCTGGAGGTCGCCGCCCCTGCACACGCCGGATGCACGCCGGGTCCTGCGGACAACCGGCAATGCCCTAAAACAGCCAAAGGTCAGCGGCCTTGCCACGCAGGTCACACGAGGCGGTTGTGGCGCCATCGGTGGGTAGCGCACCGCGGTGTCGGGTCGTGATCGTCCATGGACTGCAGTTATCGAGTCATCTGAGCCACTGGATCAGCGCGTCGCGCAGCACGCAGGCTTCGTGCTCGGACAGCGTGAGCAGGCAGCTGCCGTCGACGTGCGGGTTTAGCTCGATCTCACCGTCGCGCTGGGACACCACGAGGTTGGTGAAGCCCACCGAGCCCTGGTGCAGCGAACAGGAAGCGTGGATCACCACCCTGCGGCGGTCGCTGGTCGGCTGCGCCGGCGGGATGTCGTTGGTCCCGCTGGTCACTGGACACCTCGCGTGCGGTGACGGCGGACAGCGATTTCGGCGATCGTCTGGGAACTTGGGCCAACACTGCAGGTCTGCGCAGCGCGCATTCGGCGCACAAGCTCGTCATTGGCGGCGTTGTCACCACGGTCAGCGTTGGCCAGGAAACAGTCACACAACACCCGGGGGGCAGCGTCGGCGCTGATCAACGGTGGATCGGGCACAGGGGACGTCACGAGGTGCCTCCCGAGTCGAGGTCGGCATCGAGTGCGGTCGCCGCTCCGACGACACAAGTCATGCACAGCGCGCCCGACAGACCCTGGTGATGGTGAGACCGCGGTGGGAGGTGTCGCGGGGAGGGGAGTTGGGGCCGGTGACCGGTGGATCGACACTCGCCATCGACAGCTGGACACAAGGGTTGCCTGCCGCCTGGTCCCAGCCAGGTGAGCCGCTCCGCTTTCGCTTGTGCACAGGTGTTCTGGGTGGCTCCAGCCGTGGTGCTGCGGACATGCGAAGGATCGTGGTGTCTGATAAGGCGTTTTTGTGCACCGCTGGTGCACACTGGCCACCCTCACCCCGTCGGGGCTACCCCCATGCGCCAGGCCAGCCCTCGAAGCTCGCGACCGCCGGCGTCGCGTCGCGCTTGGCGCAGCAGGTCCGACACGGTTTCGCGGACGAACAGGTCGTGGCGTATCCGCTGCGGACAAAGCTGTTCGGCGTGCAGCAGGACGCGCACGCCCTTCTCACGGGTCTTCTTCTCTGCGACCAGGGCGCGGCCGAGTTCGGCCCAGAACTCGGCCTGGCGGGTATTGGGCAGCAGTTCGGGGTGCACCGCCTTGGCGGCGTCGATGGCCTGGCCGTGCTCGCCGAGCTCGACCGCCAGCGCGGTGCGCCAGATGCCGACGTTGGTTGGTCCGAACAGTAGGTGTGCCCAGGTACCGACTTCGGTGTCCATCCGTGCCGCGAGCGCTGAGGCTTCGTGAAGGTGGGTGGCTGCTGTGGCGTGGTCAGCCTGCGCGCCGGCTGCTAGCGCAGCTGACAAGTGCAGCATTCCGTATGCTTGCAGCGCGTCGCTGGAGTCCAGCTGGCCGGTCAAATTCTCGGCCGCGGTCACCGAGCGCCGGTACTGCACGGCACGGTCGAGCTGGCCGGTGACGTTACCGCGCAGCCAGGCGGCATATCCGAGCCATACCGCGTCGCCCAGCGCTTCGGCGCACTGCTGCAGGGCACGGGCCGCCAGTGTCGGCAGCCCGCGGCCACCAAGCCGTTTAGTCGTCCACGCGGCGCTGGTGTACGCGTAAATCAAACCGACCAGGACGTCCCGGCGCCGTTGCGGCAGCCGCAGGTAGGCACCATGCAGCTCCCGGATCAGCGCCGACGCCAGCTCGCCCATCGCCGCATGGTCCGAGGTCCAGTGGGTAATCTTGACGAGTCGATCGAGGTCAGCCTGGATCTCCGGCCAGGCCCGCACATTGGCCTCCGGATCAGTACCAAGATCGTAGCGCTCCAGCGCGGTCTCGATGACCATCAGTCCAGCGTGCGCTTCAGCGTCGACCGCATCCTGCGGCGTCCAGGGCTGTCCGCTCAGCTCGGTGGGATGCACCCGGAGCGCAGTGGCCATCGCCTCCAGGGTGTTTCGGTTGGTCACGGCTTTCTCGCCGCGCTCCACCTGTCCCCAGAAGCTGAACGACAGTCCAGCCAGACCGGCCGCTTCGCGCAGCGTCAACTCGCGCCAGCTCCGGACCTCGCGTAGCCGCGTTCCGAGTGCCTTTGCGTCGTCCACCCCGCGTGCTCCTCATGCTCATCCGGCCGTCCCTCACGGTACCGACAGGCGTTCGCGGCCGCGTTGCAGCGCTGCGAGCGTTTGCAGGTCCGAAGCAGTGGCGCTACAGAGCCAGAGATCGGCGAGTCGATGCTGACTGCCCGCGACCTGGTAGCAACGGTGCGGCCCTGTGGGCGTCGATGGTCGCTTGGTGCTTGCGAGTGACCGCGGTCCGGGCGCTACTGCTTTCTGCATGGGGCAGACCAACGCACCAGCAGCATCCTGACGTTGTGGGAACAACAACCCTGCGCTGCCCGTTACAAGGTTGGGCTTGGATGTACTGGGACACCGAGCCACACCAGTCAAAGGAGGCGATGACGATGCTGATCCGTACTGACCCGTTCCGGGAGCTGGACCGGCTGACCCAGCAGGTCTTCGGCACGTGGTCGCGCCCGGCGGCGATGCCGATGGAGGCCTACCGGCAGGGCGAGGAATTCGTGGTGCAGTTTGATCTGCCCGGCGTCGACCCGGCGTCGATCGATCTGAACGTGGAGCGCAACGTGCTCACCGTGAAGGCCGAGCGCCGGCCCACCTCGGACGGCGAGCACATCGAGACGCACGTCGCCGAGCGGCCCTACGGAGTGTTCTCGCGGCAGCTGTTCCTTGGCGAGGCGCTGGACACCGATCGGATTGAGGCGCACTACGACGCCGGCGTGTTGACCCTGCGGGTCCCGGTGGCCGAGCAGGCCAAGCCCCGCAAGATCGAGGTCAGTGCTGGGAACACCAAGGAACTCACCAGCTGATATTCGCCGGGGTCCGGCTCGAGCCGCTTAGTGCCGCAGGACCGGAACCGAGCGGGTGCCGCCGCGCTGACCGCCGGTGCGCAGGCTTCTCCCGCCTGGATCGTCCTGTGGTGAGCAGATGATGGAAACAAGAAGGAAGGAGATCGCCATGGCGCTTCCGGTGCTGCGCCGCAACCACGCGGTAGAGCAGAAAGATGAATCAGCTCAGGGATGGAGCCCGCCGGTGGACCGGTGGTCTCCTTGGGCAGAGTTCACCGAACTTTATGAACGGATGGGTCGGCTGTTGACCGGCGCCTTTGACGAGGCGTTTGGTGAGCAAAACCGGGCTGGCGCCTGGTGGCGGCCGGCGGCGGATGTCGAGGAGACGCCCGAGGCGTACGTGGTCGAGCTCGAGCTGCCCGGGGTCAAGCGCAAGGACGTCTCGGTCGAGTTCGATGCTGGAGAGCTGGCCGTCACCGGTGAGGTCAAGGAACGGGAACGGGTGGGCTTCCTGCGGACCCGGACCCGCCCGGTGGGCCGGTTCGACTATCGGATCAGCCTGCCGGCCGACGTGGTGGACGACCAGATCACGGCGTCCCTGTCGGACGGGGTACTGACAGTGCAGGTACCCAAGACCGAGAAGGCTCGCCCACGAAAGATCCCGATCAGCAGTTGAGGTGGCGCAGGCAGGGCCCGATGAGGCAAGCCGGGCGCCGACACAGGCTGCAACGAATGGCGGGGGACGCCTGGATCACCAATGGCGTCCCTGGCCGAATGCGGGTTTCCGGTTCAGAGGAGTTTCCCCTGACGGCGCCCGTGGTAACCCCAGTTAATCGGCCCCGACCGGCGTATCGCGGCCGGCTTGGTGTCGACGTTCGGGAAGGGCGGGCGAGGTAAAGTCGAGGCCCGTCGCGCTGAACTCGACCCAGGTCCTCAAGGGAAGGTGTGGGTTATGGCGAAGGCGGTCGGCATTGATCTCGGTACCACCAACTCCGTGATCGCAGTATACGAGGGTGGCGCGCCGAATGTGATCGCGAACGCGGAAGGTAGCCGGACCACCCCGTCGGTGGTGGCGTTTACCGAGAGCGGGGAAAGGTTGGTCGGGCAGCTGGCCCGCCGGCAGTCGGTGCTGAACCCGAAAGGGACGATCTATTCGGCGAAGCGTTTCATCGGCCGCCGTTTCGCCGAGGTGACCGAGGAGGCCAAGGGCACTTCCTATGACGTGGTCGCCGGCCCCGAGGACGCGGTGCGGTTCTCGGTACGCGGCAAGACCTACGCGCCGGAGGAAATCTCCGCGCAGGTCCTCCGCAAACTGGCCGAGGACGCCTCGAAATATCTCGGGGAGCGGGTCACCCAGGCGGTCATCACCGTCCCGGCGTACTTCAACGACGCTCAACGCCAGGCGACCAAGGACGCCGGGCGGATCGCCGGGCTAGAGGTGCTGCGGATCATCAACGAACCGACCGCGGCCGCGCTGGCTTACGGGTTGGACAAGAAGTCCAACGAGACGGTGATGGTCTTCGACCTGGGCGGGGGCACGTTCGACGTGAGCATCCTCGACGTCGGTGACGGCGTGGTGGAGGTCCGCTCGACCGCCGGTGACACCCACCTGGGTGGCGACGACTTCGACCGGCGACTCGTCGACCACCTTGCCCAGGAGTTCCAGCGCGACAATGGCATCGACCTGCGCCGCGACCCGCAGGCGTTGCAACGGCTCTACGAGGCAGCGGAAAAGGCGAAGGTCGAGCTGTCCTCGGTCACCCAGACCCAACTCAACCTGCCGTTCATCACCGCCGACGCGGCAGGTCCCAAGCACCTGACCACGACGCTGATGCGAGCCACCTTCGAGCAGATCACCGCCGATCTCGTGGAGCGGTGCTTGGGCCCGGTGCGCCAGGCCATGTCAGACGCGAAGATCAGCGCGAACGACTTGGACGAGGTGATCCTGGTGGGTGGCTCCACCCGGATCCCCGCGGTGCAGGCGTTGGTGCGGCGGTTGACCGGGGGTAAGAACCCGAACATGTCGGTCAATCCTGACGAGGTGGTCGCTGCCGGTGCCGCGGTGCAGGCCGGGGTGCTGCAGGGCGAGGTGAAGGACGTCCTTTTGTTGGATGTCACCCCGCTGTCGTTGGGCGTGGAGACCCTGGGCGGGCTGATGACCAAGGTGATCGAGCGCAACACCACGATCCCGACCCGGCGCACCGAGGCGTTCTCCACCGCCGAGGACAACCAGCCTGCCGTCGACGTCGTCGTCTTGCAGGGCGAACGCGAACGGGCAGCGGACAACCGGGTGCTGGGCCGGTTCCGGCTGGAGAACATCCGGCCGGCCCCGCGCGGGATGCCGCAGGTCGAGGTGACTTTTGACATCGACGCCAACGGCATCCTCAACGTCTCCGCGCGGGACAAGGACACCGGGGCCGAGCAGCGGATCACCATCAGTGAGAGCGGCACCCTGGACAAAACCGAGGTGGACCGCCTGCTGGCCGAGGCCGAGCGGAACAAAACCGAGGATACCCGCATCCGCCAACTCATCGACGCTCGAAACGAACTCGATGCCACCGCCTATCAGGTCGAGCGGCAGGTCATCGAGCTTGCTGACGCCGTGGCCGTGCACGACAAGGCCCGCGCGGAGATGCTCATCGCCGACGCCCGAGAAGCGATCAAGCAGGAGGCACCACTGGAGCGGCTGCGCAGTCTCACCGCGGACCTGCAGCAGATTTACCACGGGCTCTCCTCAACGACACCTGGCGGCTTCGGCGCAGGGCCTGGACCGAGTGGCACTCATCGGCCGGGCAGGGACGACGATGTGATCGACGCCGAGTTCACCACCTGACTATGGGCACTATGGGCGAGCACCACGACACCCAGGACGGCCTGGAGGCGGAGAACCTCGCGATCGCCGATCTGCAGGCCCAACACGCCGAAGAACTGGCCCAGCTGCGCGACCGGTGGCAGCGGGCGGTGGCAGACCTGGAAAACCTGCGCAAGCGCTGCCAGCGCGAGGTGGAGCAGGCCGGTGCCGCGGAGCGGGCGCGAGTGGCCGCCGAGTGGCTGCCGGTGCTGGACAACCTGGAGTTGGCGCTGCAGCATGCGCAGGCCGATCCCACCAGCATCGTGGCCGGCGTCGCGGCGGTGCGAGACCAGGCGCTGGCGGTGCTGGCCCGCTTCGGGTTCACCCGCAGCGAGGACCTGGGATTGCCGTTCGACCCGGCCCGGCACGAGGCCGCACAGCTCATCGACGCCCCCAATGCCGAACCGGGCACCGTGGTGCAGGTGCTGCGGGCGGGTTACGCGGCCGACGGGGGCCTGCTCCGGCCGGCCGTGGTGGCAGTGGCAAGGAGTCCGCAGCGATGACCACACCGACGCGGGACTACTACCAGGTGCTCGGAGTCAACCGGGGTGCGAGCGGGGAGGACATCCAGCGGGCCTACCGGAAGTTGGCGCGGCAGTACCACCCGGACGTGAACAAGGATCCGGGCGCCGAGGAGCGGTTCAAGGAGATCAGCGAGGCCTACGACGTGCTGTCGGACCCGAAGAGCCGGGAGCGTTACGACCGGTTCGGTGCGGCGTGGCGGCAGGTGCCCGAGGGCTTCGATCCGGCCGCTGCCGGTTCCCCGTTCGGCGGTGGCGCTCCGTTCAGTGGGGGAACAGCGGGCAGCCGGATGTGGACCGGGGATCCCGGCAGCGGCTTCAGCGGGTTCGCGTCGGACGTAGACCTGGACGATTTGTTCAGCGGATTGTTCGGTCGCGGTGGCCGCGCCGGTGGGTCTGGGCGCGCTCCGATGCCGGGTGCGGACACCGAAGCCGAGATCGAGCTGTCCGTGGAGGACGCCTACACCGGCGGACGGCGCCGGATCACCTTGGCTACCGCCGGCGGCTCGCGCAGCTACGAGGTCACCATCCCGGCCGGGGTCACTGATGGCCAGCGGATCCGGCTGGCCGGGCAAGGGGGGCAGGGCAGCGGCGTCGGGCCGCCGGGAGATCTGTACCTGAGGGTGCGCCTGGCCGCGCACCCCCAGTTCCGGGTCGACGGGCGCGACCTGACTGTGGAGTTGCCGATCAGCCCGTGGGAAGCCGCGCTGGGTGCCACCGTCCCGGTCGAGACTCCGGCCGGCCGAGCTCAGATCACTGTGCCGGCCGGCTCCTCCACCGGACGCAAGCTGCGGCTGCGGGGCCGCGGTCTGCCCAACCCGCGGGGCACTGCGGGGGATCTCTACGCCGAGGTGCGGGTGATGGTGCCCCCGCAGCTGTCCCGTGCCGAACGCAGGCTGTTCGAACAGCTGGCCGAGGAGTCGAACTTCGACCCCCGCTCCTGGGACGCTCGGAGAAGCGCATGAAGTACGCCCCAAAATACCCATTAGCCCGCCCTACTTGGATGTCGCTGGAGCAGTTCGCCGATGCCGCCGGATTGCACCCGCAGCTGGTGCGGCGGTTGGTGGCCCTCGGTGTGCTCGATCCGGCGACCGGTGCCGCCGGGCGCTTGGAGTTCGCGCCCAGCCAGCTGGCCGTCGCCGCGCGGGTGCAGCGGCTACGCGCCGGTCTGTCACTGAACTACGCCGCCGTAGGCGTGGTGCTGGACCTGCTGACCCGCATCGAGGAGCTGGAGGCGGCGTTGCGCGCCCGTCCGGCGACCGTGAGGAGGACAGATCCGCCGTGGACCCCAACCGCCTGACCCAGAAGTCGCAGGAGGCGCTGCACGACGCGCAGACCAAAGCGTTGCGTTTCGGGCACGTCGAGATTGACGGTGAGCATCTGCTGTTGGCCCTGCTCGACCAGCCCGACGGCCTGATCCCGCGGCTGGTCACGATGGCCGGTGCAGACCCCGACCGGCTGCGCACCACGGTGGAGGCCGAGTTGGGTCGCCGGCCCCGGGTCGGCGGTCCCGGAGCCAGCCCAGGGCAGGTGTTCTTCACTCAGCGGCTGTCCCGCTTGCTGGATACCGCGGAGCGGGAGGCAGCCCGGCTCAAGGACGACTACGTCTCCGTAGAGCACTTACTACTCGCCCTGATCGAGGAGGGGCCGAGCAGCGCGTCCGGGCGGGCGCTGCGGGAGCAGGCCCTGAACCGGGAACGGTTCCTGACCGCCTTGACGTCGGTGCGGGGCAATCAGCGGGTCACCTCCGCGATGCCCGAGGTCGCCTACGAGGCGCTGGAGAAGTACGGCCGCGACCTGGTGGCCACCGCCCGGGCCGGCAAGCTCGACCCGGTGATCGGCCGCGATGAGGAGATTCGCCGGGTCACCCAGATCCTGTCCCGTAAGACGAAGAACAACCCGGTGCTGATAGGTGACCCGGGAGTGGGCAAGACCGCCATTGTCGAAGGGCTCGCGCAGCGCATCATCAACGGCGACGTGCCCGAGGGACTGCGGGACAAGACCATCTTCGCCCTGGACTTGGGCTCACTGGTGGCCGGCGCGAAGTACCGCGGCGAGTTCGAGGAGCGGCTGAAGGCAGTGCTCTCGGAGGTATCCGCCGCACAGGGCCGGATCCTGCTCTTCGTCGACGAGCTGCACACCGTGGTCGGCGCCGGCGCCACCGAAGGAGCGATGGACGCGGGCAACATGCTCAAACCGATGCTGGCCCGCGGCGAGCTGCACATGATCGGCGCCACCACCATCGACGAGTACCGCAAGCACATCGAGAAGGACGCCGCGCTGGAGCGCCGTTTCCAACCGGTACTGGTCGACGAGCCCTCCGTCGAAGACGCCATCTCGATCCTGCGGGGGCTACGGGAGCGGCTGGAGGTATTCCACGGCGTACGGATCCAGGACACCGCGCTGGTCGCCGCGGTCACCCTGTCCCAGCGCTACATTTCTGACCGGTTCCTCCCGGACAAGGCCATCGACCTGGTCGATGAGGCCTGCGCGATGCTGCGCACGGAGATCGACTCCCAGCCCGCCGAACTGGACCAGGTCAGCCGGCGGGTGATGCGCCTGGAGATCGAGGACGCTGCGCTGGCCAAGGAGGACGACCCGGCCAGCCGCGCCCGACTCGAGGAACTGCGCCGGGAGCTGGCCGATCTGCGCGCCGAAGCGGACGCCATGCGGGCCCAGTGGGAGGCTGAGCGGCAAGTCATCCGCCGGGTGCAAGGCCTGCGCGAGGAGCTGGAACGGGTGCGGCTCGACGCGGAGGCCGCTGAACGGGCCTACGACCTCAACCGAGCCGCGGAGCTGCGCCACGGCAGATTGCCCGACATCGAGCGCCGGCTGGCCGCCGAGGAGGAGCAGCTGGCCAAGAAGCAGGGCGGCCGGCGGCTGCTGCGCGAGGTCGTCACCGAGGACGAGATCGCGTCCATCGTCGCGCGCTGGACCGGTATCCCGATCTCGCGGCTGTTGGAGGGCGAGCGGCACAAGCTGCTGCGTCTCGATGAGATCCTCCACGAACGGGTCGTCGGCCAGGACGAGGCGGTGCAGCTGGTCGCTGACGCGGTGATCAGAGCCCGGTCCGGGGTGAAGGATCCCCGCCGTCCGATCGGTTCGTTCTTGTTTCTCGGCCCCACCGGAGTCGGTAAGACCGAGCTCGCCAAGACACTGGCCGCGGCGTTGTTCGACACCGAGGACAACATGATCCGCCTGGACATGAGCGAGTACCAGGAGCGGCACACCGTCTCCCGGCTGGTCGGCGCCCCACCCGGATACGTGGGCTACGAGGAGGGCGGCCAACTCACCGAAGCGGTGCGGCGCAAGCCCTACTCAGTGGTGCTGCTCGATGAGGTGGAAAAGGCGCACGCCGATGTGTTCAACACGCTGCTGCAGCTGCTCGACGACGGCCGGCTCACCGATGCCCAGGGACGCACCGTCGACTTTCGCAACACCGTCATCGTCATGACCAGCAACATCGGCTCGCAGTACCTGCTGGAGGGAGTCACCGGTGACGGGCAGATCAAAGACGACGCCCGGGCTGCGGTGCTGGGCGAGCTGCGCCGGCACTTCCGACCGGAGTTCCTCAACCGTGTCGATGACGTCGTGCTGTTCAAGCCGCTCACCCTGCCCGAGATCGAGCGGGTCGTCGACCTGCTCGTCGAGGATTTGCGCCGGCGCCTGGCCGACCGCCGCCTCGAACTGGAACTCACCGAGGCGGCGCGGCAACACATCGCCGCCGAAGGCTTCGACCCGGTCTACGGGGCCCGCCCGCTGCGCCGCTACCTGCAACACCAGCTGGAGACCCGCATCGGCCGAGCACTGCTGGCCGGTGATGTGCACGACGGGGCCACCCTCACCGTAGACGCCACCGAGGGCAACCTTCAGGTCCATATCGCCAACCCCGCCGGGCAGGACGCAGCCTGAGCGCCTCGGTCAACGCGCTTGGGCTCGCGCTCGCGCACAGCGAGGACGCCGTCGCCGGTCCACGGGTCGGTGACAGCGTCCTCCTTGGCCAGGTGTCACCGCAACATCGGTGCCCAGGCGGTGGGGCCGTAGCCAGCCATCTCCTCTAGCCGATGGATGCGGTCGGTGATCGGCGGGTGGGTGGAGAACAGCTTCGCCAGGCCCTCACCGGGCTGAAATGGGTTGGCGATCATGAGATGAGATTGCGACACCAGCACCGGTTCGGGCCGCAATGGCAGCGCACGGGTGCCCCGTTCCAGCTTGCGCAGCGCGGACGCCAAGGCGAGCGGGTCGCCGGTCAGCTCCGCACCGCCGGCATCGGCCTGGTACTCCCGGGACCGACTGACCGCCAGCTGCACGATCCCCGCGGCCACCGGCCCGAGAATCGCGATCAGCAGCAGCTGTAGTGGGTTGTGGTCGTCGTCCTCGGCTCCGCCGAATAGCCCAGTGAACGTCGCTATGTTGGCCAGGAAGCTCACCACGCTGGCCAGCGCACCGGCCACACAGGAGACGAGGATGTCGCGGTGGTACACGTGGGCCAGCTCATGGCCCAGCACCGCGCGCAGCTCGCGCTCGTTGAGAATCCGCAGCAGGCCGGTAGTAGCACAGACGGCGGCGTTACGCGGGTTGCGCCCGGTGGCGAACGCGTTGGGCGCCTCAGTTGGGCTAACGTAAAGCCGCGGCATGGGCTGGCCCGCCGCGGTGGCCAGTTCCCGGACGATCCGGTGCATCACCGGGTGCTCGGCCTCGCTGACCGGGCGGGCCCGCATCGCCCGCAGTGCCAGCTTGTCGGAGTTGAAGTAGGCATAGCCATTCACACCCAGTGCTACAAGCAGCGCGATGACCAGCCCCGTCCGGCCGAAGAATGAGCCGACGAGCAGCACCAGGGCGCCCATCGCACCCAGCAACAGCGCAGTCTTCAGCTCATTGACGTACGTGCGCACGATCTTGCACCTCCCTAGTGATCTGTTCAGTCAGCCTTCGAGAACAACCAATCACTCCTGGGTCCAGTTGTCGGACGTGTTGTCGCTGCTGACCTAGCGGGAAACTAGGCTTCTCCTACAACCGAGGATGTAGGTTTCTTGTTCCGGCACCGCCATGGAAGCTCGAACGGGCCGGCGTCTAGCCGGGCTGGCCTTCACTGGCTCAGTGCAGAATGCGAGTCGCACGTCGTGGCGCGGTGCTGCCGGCAGCCTCTTTGGCCCTCGTCCCGCCTCCTTGCCGGGTAAACGCCTGCCGGCGGGACGTTTCACCAGTGCCCCTTGGGGTATCGCCTACGGTCGTGGAAGCGACGAGGGGGAAGCTGCGGCGAGTCGCCGAGCAGACGTTCGGTTGGCCACGGTTGCGCGACGAGCAGGTCGAGGCGATGGAGCAGGTCATAGGCGGGCATGACGTGCTGGCCGTGCTGCCTACTGGTGCAGGTAAGTCCGCGATCTACCAAGTGCCTGCATTGCTACTGGATGGCCCGACCCTCGTGGTGTCGCCGCTGATCGCCCTGCAACAGGATCAGCTGGAGGGTATCGAGAACAGCCGGGCGCCGGAGGCGGTGGCGGTGAATTCAAGCCAGCGCAACGGTGAGCATCAGCATGCGTGGAAGGCGATTCAACAGGGCACTGCGGAGTACTTGTTCCTCTCGCCCGAGCAACTGGCCAAAGATAAGGTGGTCGACGCGCTGGCGGGACTGGGCGTGTCACTGTTCGTGGTCGACGAGGCCCACTGCGTCTCAGCCTGGGGACACGACTTCCGGCCGGACTACCTGCGGCTGGGCCCGGTGATCCAGCGGCTCGGGCATCCAACGGTGATCGCGTTGACGGCCACCGCGGCGCTGCCGGTGCGCCGTGACATCGTGCAGCGGCTGGCCCTGCGCGAACACCGAGAGGTGATCGCCAGCTTCGACCGTCCGAACCTGCACCTGGGCGTGCAGCGGTTCGCCGACGACACGGACAAGAGGCACTCCGTCATTACTCGGGTACGCGCCCTGACCGCGGATCCCGCAACGCGACGTGGGCTCCTCTACGCCGCCAGCCGCAAAGACACCGAGTTCTACGCCGGCGAGCTTGTGCAGTGTGGGGTACGAGTGGCTGCCTACCACGCCGGGATGAAGGCGGCAGACCGCGAGCGGGTGCACGAGGACTTCCTGGCGGGCGACCTCGACGTGGTAGTGGCCACCTCCGCGTTCGGCATGGGAATCAACAAGCCGGACGTGCGGTTCGTCGCGCACGCCTCGGCGCCGGAGTCACTGGATTCCTACTACCAACAGATCGGGCGCGCTGGACGCGACGGCCAGCCCGCCGAGATCACTCTGTTCTACCGTCCAGAGGACCTGTGCCTGCAGAAATTTCTCACTGCCAGCAAGCCGCCCGAGGAGGCTCTCGCCGAGGTGGCACATACGCTGGAGAGCCAGGATGAACCGATCCGCCCGGCGCAGCTGAAGGAACAGGTGAAGGCCTCCGCGGCTAAAGGGACCCGAGCCATCAATCTGCTAGAGCAAGCCGGGGTGGTCGCCACCACCGACGATGGCCGGCTGGAGTATCTCGATCCCGACCTCCCCACCGAGCAGGCGGTGGAACAAGCGGTAGACGTCGCGGAGACCCACCGGCGGATGATCCGCTCGCGGATCGAGATGATGCGCGGCTACGCTGAGACGACCGGGTGCCGGCGGCAGTATCTGCTCGGCTACTTCGGCGAACAGCTGCCCCATCCGTGCGGCAACTGTGACACCTGCGAGGCGGGCACCGCCGAGCAACAGCAAGCGTGCGACGACGAATTCGCGGTTAACAGCTCCGTGCGCCACGCCGAATGGGGACACGGCGTCGTCATGTCGACCGAGCAGGCCCGCCTGACCGTGCTGTTCGACGACGTCGGCTACAAGACGCTATCCCGGCAAGCCGTTGATGAGCGCAATCTCCTCACTTCGGCAAGCACCCTCAGCCGGTGATAGAGGGCCTGACCGCACGACCGACTGTCACGCTATTGACGCGAGATCAGCCGATAGCTTTGCCGTTTGGACAACCCCCTGCCGGGTATGCGCCTGACGGAAGTCCGATAACGGCAGCAGCGGCCTCGGCTGAGGGCCGCCCCAGGAGGACGAGATGACGAAGGCCCTACGCATGGTGGAGACCCACCCCGCCCAGCTTGGCGGGCTCGATCCGGCGGCGATCGCGACTTGCATCGAGGAATGCCTGTCCTGTGCACAGGCATGTATTGCCTGTGCCGACGCATGCCTCTCTGAAGGAGACCCGGGCGATCTCGCCAGGTGTATCCGGTTGGATTCCGACTGTGCCGATGTGTGCGGCGTGACCGCTCGGGTTCTCTCCCGCCGTGAGGGCTCGGCGGAACTCGTGCAGGCCTTGCTCGCCGTGTGCGAACAGGCGTGCCGGATCTGCGCTGAGGAGTGCGAGCGGCACGCCGAGCACCATGCCCACTGCGCCGCTTGCGCGGAGGCCTGCCGCAGTTGTGAGGACGCCTGCCAACAGCTCCGCGAACACTTCGGGTGACGATTACCCATTCCCCGCGTGGGCGCGTGTCAGGGCAACGCGTAGCCGGCGACCTGGACGTCCCAGATTCCCGGTTATCGGATCCGCGTCGAAGACCAGCGCGACCTCAGTTGTGCTGCCCGGTGACACGTAATCACCCACCGAATGTCAGCGAGGAAACCGACGGTGCCCGCCTAAGGTCGAAGAGCCGAAAGGCGATGAGTAGCAGGGCGTTCAGCTCGCTCATCTTCGCGGCCAGCAGCACCATCTCCTCGGTGGGCGCGATGCTGGCCGAGAACACCGCGGCGCCGGACACAACGATGACGATCTCGTGCAGGCGCCCCTGCCGGGCCTGACCTGATCCACCGCTGTCCTCACCCAGCTGCGATCGGGCACCTGCCCCTTGTGTACGAAGCCGAAGTAACGCGACAACACGACCGCGAGGGCCAGGCCACGATCAGGAGAACCAGCCGCCACCGCGGGATGCTGACGCGAGGCGTCAGATCTCCATCGTCATGAGCAATGGCAGGGCGAACAGCAATGCACCGCTGAAGGCACGACCGACGCCCTTCAGCAGCATTCGATCCATGCGGCTAGTCGGCGGGTTTGCCGCCGAGGTGGTCCTTGAGTTGCTTCATCACGCCGCTCGGCCCGTCCACCGCGCTGAGGCCCTGGAGTAGCTCCACCAGCTCGGAGGGGCCGCCATTGTTCTCCGCGAGTGCGGCGAGTTGCTTGCCGTTCATCGGGTAATCCGCGCCCTTGAGGTATTTCTGGACCTCATTGACCTGGAAGGCGGGGCCCTCAAGTCCTTGTAGTGGTTCTCGTCGGACCTGTGCAATCCCGGGGTGCGACCGCCGAGCTCGCCCTTGAGCTCCTCCATGACGACTATGGGGCTGGACACCTCGTGGTCGATCCTCGCCAGCTCGTCGACCAACTCTTGGTTCGCACCGTTTCGCCGGGCAAGCTCGGCAAGTTGCTTGCCGTTCATCGGATAGTCGGCGCCCCTGAGAACCCGTTGCACCTCGGTGACCTGAAAGCTCATACCTGGCAGATACCCACCGCCGCGCTCACGAAACCAAAGGCCTGGGCTTACGAAGCGCTGGTAACGCCGCGAGCAGATGCGGCGGCATCAAGCACTTCAGCCGTGGTGATCCGCAGCAGGCCGGGATCGGGGCGGTCGGCAAAGGTGTCTCCAGTGCTGCCCGCCCACAGCGCCACGTGCTGGGGACGCTGCGGTGGTGGACCCCACTGTTCCGGTGACACCGGACCGAAGAGCACTACCGACGGGGTGCCGTAGGCCGTCGCGAGATGGGCGATGCCGGTGTCACCGCATACCACCAGCGACGCGTCGGCGACCAGGGCGGCGAGCTGGGCCAGGCCCGTGCGACCGGCGAGCACCGAGCGCTGCGGCAGCCCGGCCCCGGCCGCTACCTGCAGGGCGAGCGAGCGCTGGTCAGCGTTGCCGGTCACGACAACCGGCAGTCCGGTCCCGGCCAGTTCGCGGGCCACCACGGCGTACCGCTGCGCGGGCCAGTGCCTGGCGACGAAGGCACAGCCGGGATGCACGACAACCGCTCCCGGAACGGGACTGGGAACGGGCGGGCGGGCCAGCCCCAGATCCACCGGATCAGCTCGAATGCCGAAATGGTCGAGCAGCCGGCACCACCGGTGCACCTCGTGAATATCGGCGTCCCACTCCGGGCCGAGCACCCCGGGATGCTCCGGATGGGCATGGGTGCGCAACACGCCGGGGCGCAATGCGCGTAGGACGCGGATGCTGTCCGGTCCCCGGCCGTGCAGGTTCACCGCGATGTCCGGCGGCGGCGCGGCCAGCGGTGCCAACTCAGTGGTGGGCAGCAGCTCGTCGACCGCCCCGGTCAGCACCGCCAGCTCGGCCAGCGGCGCAGGCGCGGCCAGCACCAGTCGATGATCCGGATAGGCCGCCCGCAGCCCGCGCAGCGCCGGCACCGCCGTGAGCAGATCACCCAGGCCCAGCGCCCGCAGCACCAGGACTGTGCTGGTCTCGCTCACGGCCAGGACGACTCCTCCGACGAGCAGACCACCAGCTCCCGCAGCTGGCAGCCGGGCGGCTGGCGCAGCGCGTACACCACGGTGGCGGCCACGTCCTCGGGCCGGTTGAGCTTGGCGTCCGGCGGCGGCTTGTACTGGGCATCGCGGCCGTCGAAGAAGGGGGTGTGCATCCCGCCCGGAATCAGCAGCGTGACCCCGATCCGGCCGCGGGTCTCCGCGGCCAGCGCCCGGGTGAAACCGATCACGCCGAATTTGGCCGCGCAGTAGGCCGTCGCATCGGGCAGCGCCTTGAGACCGAGGGTGGACGAGCAGGTCACCACGGTTCCCCCGGACTGCTCCAGGTAAGGCAGCGCAGCGCGCACCACCCGAGCCGTACCCAGCAGATTGACCTGCACCACCCGCTCCCACTCGTCGGCCGGCACGCTGCCCAACGAGCCGCAGGAATCAATCCCGGCGGCGGTGAACACGGCATCCAGCCGGCCGCCGGCGGCTGCGACCAGTTCCGCGACGGCCTGCTCGGTGGCTACCCGATCGACCAGGTCCGCCTGCACGTAGTCCACGGTTCCGGTCGGTAAGGTCCGGTCGAGAACCAGTGGGCGCCCACCCGCGTCGATCACCGCCTCGACCGTGGCCGCGCCGAGCCCCGACGCGCCCCCGGTGATCAGCACGTTGCCCAGCGGTTTCATCCGTTCTCCTTCTCTCATGATCTGTCCTGGGCGGCCGCGACGAGCCGGCTCGTCGAGTACCCCTCAACCAGAGGGATGATCACGGTCTGCCCGCCGTACCGGCTGACCAGCGGCGCCTCAGGCAGGTCGGCCACGGTGTAGTCGCCGCCCTTGACCCAGATGTCGGGCCGCAGCTGCGCGAGCAGCTCAGCCGGAGTGTCCTCGTTGAATACCGCCACCGCGTCAACCGGCTCCAGCGCCTCGAGCAGCGCGATCCGGCCCGCCGCGGGCACGATCGGCCGGCTCGGTCCCTTGAGCCGGCGCACTGACTCGTCGGAGTTGAGGCACACCACCAGGCCGTCACCCAGTGCGCGGGCTTGGCGCAGCAGGCTCAGGTGCCCCGGATGCAGCAGGTCGAAGCACCCCCCGGTGGCCACCAACCGCCCACCCCGGCGGCGCGCGCGGGCCGCGATGTCCTGCACCGACCGGGCCACCGGCCCAGCAGGAGCCGATACCGGGGCAGTCATCCCGCTGCCCATGGCCAAAGAGCCGATCGAGCCCACCCCACCGTCGGCGACGAACTGTGACGCCGCACCGACCGCCACCGTGACAGCCTCGGTGATGCAGCGGTTGTCCAGCAGGGCGCCGGTGACCGCGGCGGCGAACGCATCACCCGCGCCGCAGGTGTCGCTGCCGGGTGCAACCGCGATGTCGGGCACCGACACGGGCAGGCTGCCGGTCGATGTCGTCAGCAGCGCGCCGCGCGCTCCCAACGTCATCGCCACCGCGGAGCACTGCCACCGCTGCCGCAACACGACAGCAGCCGCCGGGCCGTCAGCTGCCGAGGCGAATCCCGTGGCCTCCCGCTCATTCGGGGTGATCAGGCAGCACCCCGGGACCGGGGAACCACCGTGGGGATGCGGGTCCCACACCACGGGCACCCGGCAGGCCAGCTCGGCAAGCCCCACCCGCAGCCTGGGAACAGCGGTGACGCCACGCCCGTAGTCGGCGACCAACACGGCGCAAGCGTCGCGTAGCGCATCCAGCACCGTGTGATCAAGGGAATCGCCGATCGGACCAGTGGCCGCCCGGCCGTCGCCCGAGTCGATCCGCAGCAACGACCGTCCCGCCGTGCGGACTCGGGTCTTGCACACCGTCGCGCCCTGCAACGGCATGGCCACCACGTCGACGTCGGCGGCCAGCAGGTCAGCAAGCAACCGACCCGGTGAGTCGTTGCCCAGCGCGGTGACCAACGTCACCTGGTGGCCCGCGCGCGCGGCCAGCAGCGCCGCGAGGCCTGCGCCGCCCGGGCGTTGGCACTGCGTGCTCAGATCGACGACGGGAACGGGCGCGTCGGGACACAGCCGGCTCACGGTGCCGGTGATGTCGCTGTCCAGCAGGGTGTCACCGAGCACCACCAGCCGTGAGCCACTGCTCATAAAGACGCCGTCATAGGGGCGCGCCTCCGTTACAACAGACACCCAGCGCGTCGTCCACCGCGGCGCACAGCGCATGGATCACCGCGAGGTGCACCTCCTGCACGGTGGCGACGCTGGGCGCTTCCACCGCGACCGCGTCGTCGCAGACCGCTGCCAGCGTGTTGGGCGCCGGACCGGTCAGCGCCCACGCGGTCATCCCGACCTCGTGCGCCGCCTTGGCCGCGGAGACCACATTGCGGCTGATACCGCTGGTGGACAGCGCGACGAGCACGTCGCCCGGCCGCCCATGGGCGAAGACCTGCCGGGCGAATGACTCGTGGCCACCGTAGTCGTTGCCGATCGCAGTCAAGGCCGAGGTGTCGGCGTGCAGGGCGATCGCGGACAGCGGGCGCCGGTCGTGCAGATACCGGCCGACCAGCTCGCCGGTGAGGTGCTGGGCCTCCGCGGCGCTGCCGCCGTTGCCGCAGGCCAGCAGCCGCCCGCCGGCGCCGAACACCCCTGCCAGGTGGCGTCCCCACGAGTCGATCTGCGGACCTTCGACGTCGTCCATCCCGGCCAGGGCGGCGCGCAAGGCGGCGAAGTGTCCCCGGCTCACGGCCGGCCTCCCGCCGGCGTGGCGGTGGGCGCTTCTGCCAGCACTCGGCGGTACAGCTGCTCGGTGTCGCTTGCGATCCGATCCCAGCCGTAACCGGAGCGCGCCCGGGCCGCGGCGGCCGAGCCGATCGCAGCCAGCCGCGCCGGATCGGCGAGCAGCTCCCGCAACCGTTGCGCCAGGGCGCCCGCGTCGCGCGGGGGTACCAGCGCACCGGTGCGGCCGTCCACGACGGTGTCCAGGTGCCCGCCCACTGCCGAGGCGACGACCGGCACACCGCAGGCCATCGCCTCCAGCGGCACCATCCCGAACGGTTCGTACCACGGCACGCTGACCACCACGTCGGCCGAGCGCAGTAGCGCGGGGACGTCGCTCCGTGGAATATGGCCGATCAGCCGGACCCGCTCGGACACCCCACAGTCCTGCGCGATCGCGGCCAGCCGGGCGCGTTCGGCTTCCGTGGTCGCATCCCCACCGCCAGCGATGACCAGTTCCGCGCCGGGCACACCTACCAGGGCGCGGACCGTGGTCTCGACTCCCTTGCGAGGCACCAACCGCCCGAGCGACAGGATGCGGTAGCGGCCGTCGCGCGACGCCCGGGAACCGTGCGGGCAGAACCGATCGAGGTCGACACCGCAGGGCACCACGGCGACCCGCCGCGCCGGCACATCCAGGGCGGCGAGTTCGGCGACCTCGTCCGAGCAGGTCGCGATCACGAGTGCGGCATCCTGGGCAAGGCCGTGTTCCAGTTCCAACCGGGACGGCGGGCTGGGGTCCGCCGCGCCCTGGTGGCGCCGCTTCACGACGCCCAGCGCGTGGAAGGTCTGCACCACGGGGATCCCGGTGCCGCGGACGCCGTGCTGCGCTGCCAGCCCGCTCATCCAGAAGTGGGCGTGCACGACGTCCGGTGGCTGCTGGACCCATCGGCGCGCCAGGTGCTCGCCGAACTCGGGCATGTGGCCGAGCAGCTCGTCCTTCGGTATCGGGACGGCGGGCCCGGCGCGAACGTGCTCGACCGTCACGCCCGGTGCCGTCCGGATCCGCTCGGGCAGATCAGCGCTGTCGCGGCGGGTGTGCACCGTCACGTGGTGACCGCGCCGGCCCAGCGCTTGAGCCAGCTGCGCGACGTGGACGTTCTGCCCGCCCGAGTCGACCCCACCGATCGCCGCGAGCGGGCTGGCGTGCTCAGAGATCAAGTCGATCCTCACCGCGTCACCTCCTTCAGCAACCGGTCCCAGTCGGTGCGGAACCGGTCCAGCGAATACCTCTGGCGGGCGGCGGCTCTGGCGGTCAGGCCGGTGTGGCGGGCGAGATCGGGGTCGGCGACGAAGGTGCGCAGCGCGTCGGTGAGCAGGTCGATCCGGGTGGACACCACCCCGGCTTGCGGGGGCACCGCCTCCGACGCCTCAGTGGTCGCCAGTGCGACCACTGGCATGCCCAGGTGCATGGCTTCTAGCAGGGACAGACCCAAGGATGTCCAGCGGATCGGGTGCAGGTACACCCGGCGGCGGGCGAGCTCGGCGTGCATCCGCGCCTGCGGCAGGTCCTCGAACGTCGCGATCCGGTCGTGCGGCGGCAACTGGGAGACCACCATGCCGAAGACGTCCAGCGGTACCTGCGCGGCGAAGCGGGGCAGCAGGTCGGTCCCGGTGACCCGCCCTCGGCGAACCGGCTCGTTGATCACCACCCCGGCGTGCGGCACCTCCCCGGTGTAGCGGTGGCCGGGGTCGACGATGCCGTGCTCGATCACCACGGTCGGCGCGCGGCCGCAGTCCCAGAACAGCTCGTTGAACGGCGTGACGTGCACCACGGGGATGTCGGACCGGTCGGCCATCGGGTGCCGGGTGTTGGGCACGTCGCCACGCGGGGCGTTGTGCTCGACGTACACCGCGGGCACGTCACGTCCCGGGCGCCGGCCCAGCCACTGCTCGACCAGGTCCAGCTCGTGCGGGCGTTGCAGCACCACGGCGTCGACATGCTCGGTGGCCAGCGCCGCCGGGGTCACCTCGATCGCGTTGTCCGGCCAGTGGTAGGTCCGGGCGCGGCCGCGACCGTCGGCCCCGCGATCCGGGGTGACCGGCACCAGATAGGTCTGGGCGCCCTGCACGAACGCGGTGCTCCACGAGCCATGGACATGCCAGTGCAGCACTCTCATACCGCCACCAGCAGCGAATCGACCGCCTCGACGACCTCGACCGGTCCCACCCCGCTCAGGCAGGGATGGCCGGGCACTGGGCAGTGCCGGGCTCGGGTGTCACGGCACGGTGCATCCTGGTCGCCGAGCAGCACGGTCGGCACCCCGTAGGGCGCCCAGCGCGCGGCGGGCACCACGGGGGCGAACAGTGACACCACCGGGGTGCCGACCGCGGCGGCCAGATGCGCCGGGCCGGTGTTGCCGACGACCACCGCGCGGGCACCGTCGAGCACCGCAGCCAGCGTGCGCAGATCGGTGCGGCCGCCCAGATCGGTCCCGGTGTCACCGGCGACGCGGGCGGTGAGGTCGCATTCGCTGGGTGATCCGGTGACGATCACTCGGTGTCCGGCCTCGGCCAGCGCTCCGACGGCCTGCGCGCAGTGCTGCGCGGGCCACTGCCGGGCGGGCACTGAGGCGCCCGGGTGCACCACGACATACCCCGGTCCTGCGGTGAGCTGCTCGACGTCGGGCAACGGCCGGCGCACGGCGAGCCGACCGTCGTCGTCGGCTGGTAGCGCGAAGCCCGCGGCGTGGGCCAGCGACAGCGCGCGTTGTGCCTCCGGCGGGTCACCGTCGATGCGGTGTCGCAGGTCCAGCAGGGAACCGGGGTAGTCCTCGCTGATCGCACCGATCCACCCGACGCCGGCCAGCCGCAGCAGCAGCGCCAGCGGCAGCGGGGACTGGTGAAACGAGGTGCACAGCAACGCCGCATCCGGTGCCTCGGCGCGCACGGCGCCGTGCAGGACGGCGACGTGCTCGGAGGTGACGGGCTTGGGATCGGGATCGATCCACGGTGCGCACCACTCGATCACCCGGTCGACTCCGGGCAGCAGCTGCCCGGCCGCCTGCCCGTGCGGGCCGGTCAGCAGCACCACCCGGTCGGCGTGCGCGGCGACCGCCCGGACAGCGGGCCCGGCCAGCAGCACGTCTCCGGCGTTGTCCAGGCGGGCCACCAGCACCGTCCCGTTCACGGGGGCGTTCAAGGCCCGCTCCCCGACAGGGCGAGCTCCACCGCGGCGGTGACATCCGGCGCCACGTGGGAAGCAGCCTGGATCTCCGCGGGGCGGGTGCGGCCGTTGGGCACCAGGATGCCGCGGGCACCGGCCGCGGCGGCGGCGGTGACGTCGGCACCGATGTCCCCGATGACCACGCATCGGTGCACTGGAACACCGAGTTGGGCGGCGGCGGCGTGCACCAGGCCGGGCGCCGGTTTGCGGCACCCGCAGCCGTCGTGCTCGCCGTGCATGCATACACACAGCACGTCGAAGGGACCCAGCAGCTGCGCCACCCGTGCGTTGACCTGCTCCAGCTGCTCGGGGCTGATCAACCCTCTGGCGACTCCGGACTGGTTGCTCACCACACCGACCGGGATGCCGAGGTCGCGCAACCGGTCCAGGGCCTGCTTCACCCCGGGGAGGGGACGGACCGCGGCAGGGTCGGTGTTGTAAGGCACGTCGTGGATCAGGGTGCCGTCCCGGTCGAACAGCACCGCGGCGGGCCCTGCTGGAGTGGCCAAGGAAGAGGTAACCAGCACGTCGCGCCAGCGCAGCTCGCCGGTCAGCCGGTGCCAGCATGCCACTGGGGGGATGGCGACGCTGGTGATCACCATCCGGCCAATCTCGGCAAGGTTGCGCGGACCGGGCAGGATCCGGCGCAGGGCGAACTCGGCCGTCAGCGCGGCCCACACGAGCGCGGCCGCGCCGGCGAGGTGCCGGCGGCGGCGGGTGGCGGCACCGAGTGCGAGGGCGACGGATGCGGTGGTCAGCGCGTGCCAGCGCAGCCGTCCCGGGCCGTCCCCGATCCGTTCCCGCCAGCCGGGCCCGTGCCGGCGTCGCATCAGGACGTCGTCGGCGTTGCCGCGTTGGGCCCGCACGCTGGCCAGCAGGCCTGCGCGACGTACCGGGTGAGTGGTGCGCCGCCGCCCGGCCACGATGCGGTAACCGGCGCCGATCACCCGCAGCGCTAGATCGGCGTCCTCCCGGTAAGCGCGACCGAAGCGCTCATCGAACCCGCCGACGCGCTGCAGCGCGGTGCGGCGGTAGGCCATGTCCGCGGTGATCCACCGCGCGGTGGCCAACCCGGCGGTGCCGCGCTCACCGTCAGTGGGACGCCGGTCGGTGGGCAGCGGCACCTCGATCCGGCCCTGGCTGGCGCCCACGTCAGGTGGCAGGTCGCGCAGATCGTCAGCGATCCGCTGTACCCAGTCCGGTCCGGGCACCACGTCGTCGTCAAGAAACGCGACCCACTCAGTCGGCACCGCGCGCCAGCCAACGTTACGAGCCGCAGCCGGCCCCCGGCCCCCGCTACGCAGCACCCGCACCACTGGACCGAGCGCCAGCGGTTCTCCAGCTCCCGGCCGGTCGTCTACTACGACGATGTCGTGCACGCCGGCACTGACCACGTCGAGCACCGCCAGCAAGCTGAGCCGTCCGGTAGTGGGAATGACCACCGCGTAGGTCACCGGAACACCTCCGCGCGGCGCAGCAGGAAGGGCCCCAGGGCGAGCAGGTCCACCGGGGCGGACCCGAAGCACTCCAGGGCGTCGCGCGGGTCGTCCACCATGGGCCGGCCGGCCGTGTTCAGGCTGGTGTTCACCACGGTCGGCAGTCCGGTCCGCTCGGCGAAGCGGTCCAGCAGGCGCGCCAGCAGCGGCTCGGTGTCCCGGTCGATGGTCTGGACGCGGGCAGTGCCGTCGACGTGCACCACCGCGGGGATGCGGTCGCGCCATGCCGCTGCCACGTCGTGCACGAACAGCATATACGGGCTCGGGATCGGGCCACGGCTGAACAGCTCACCAGCGCGTTCGGTCAGCACCATCGGGGCGATCGGCCGGAACTTCTCCCGGCCCTTGACGGCGTTGAGCCGGTCGAGGTTGCCGGCATGCCCGGGATGAGCCAGCAAAGACCGGCGGCCCAGCGCGCGCGGGCCGAACTCGCTACGGCCCTGGAACCAGGCGACGATCGCGTCACCAGCCAGCGCGTCGGCGACAGCGACGGCCACGTCCGGGGGGCGTTCGTAACGAATGCTCGCGGTGTCCAGCCACGCCTTGAGCTCGTCGTCGGTGAATCCACGCCCCAGATCGGCACCCGGCATCGGGGCGATCTGCTCACCGTTGGCCTGCGCAACGTGCAGGGCGCCGCCTAGCGCGGTGCCCGCGTCACCTGCCGCGGGTTGCACCCACACCTGATCGAAGGGCCCCTCGGCGGCGAGGCGGGTGTTGGCCACACAGTTCAGCGCCACCCCACCGGCCATGGTGAGGCGTCGCTCGCCGGTGCGATCATGCAGCCAGCGGGCCAGCTCGATCAGTACCTCTTCCAGCCTCGCTTGCACGCTGGCGGCGAGCACCACATGCTCTGCCAACAGCTCCCCGTCGGGCAGCCGCCGCTTGGCCAGGACGTTCCAGTCGATGGGGTGCACGACGAACCGTCCGTCACCGGTGGTCTCGACGAGTTCCCGCAATTCGGGCAGTAGCTCTGGGTCACCTTTCCCGTAAGAGGCCAGCGCCATCACCTTGTACTCGTCGGACGAGCGCAGGAAACCCAGGTGGTCGGTGACCTCCTCGTACATCAGCCCCAGCGAGTGCGGTAGCTCCTGGCTGGCCAGCACGTCGAGTTCGCCGTCGCGGTAGTGCCCGGCGAGGTACGACGTGGCTTCCCCTCGGCCATCGGCGACCAGGACCGCAGAGTCACGGAAGGGCGCGGCGAGTCCGGCGGAGGCGGCGTGCGCGACGTGGTGCGGCACGAACTGCACCACCGCTGGATCCAGCCCGGGCAGTGCGGTGGCCAGAAAGTGCGGGGCACGGTGGGCGTAGGTGGTGCGCAGGTGTTCCCACCCCTTGTCGAGCCCGTCCAGGTCCGGTTCGACCAGTGCCGGGTCGTAGGAGTACGCGACGGCATCGAGGTCCTGCGGACCGATACCGGCAACGTCCAGACACCACCGGGCGGACTGCTCGGGCAGCTCCCACGCCGAGAACGGCACCGGGCGTTTCCCGTGCTTGCGGCGGTTGAACCGCTCCTCCTCGGCGGCCGCCACGATCTCCCCGTCAATGACCAGTGCAGCGGCTGGATCGTGGAATATGGCGTTGACGCCGAGGATGCGCACCGGCCTCCCTCTCCTGGTCTATCGCGGGATCAGGCCCCTCACCAGCACTGCTATGGCGAAGCATCGCATTACTAACCGGATCGCGCCTCTCGAAAGCGATCAACCGTGATGGGCAACTCAGCCCGGAACCAGTCGATGGTGCGGGTCAGCCCGTCGACGAGGGTGACCTGCGGTCGCCAGCCAAGCAGGTCCCAGGCCAGCGTGATGTCCGGGCGGCGAACTCGCGGGTCGTCGACTGGACTGTCGATGTAGTGGATCGACCCAGGGCAGCCGCTCAACGCGATGACCGTCTCGGCCAGCTCGACCACCGGCAGCTCGTGCGGTGCGCCGATGTTCACCGGCCCGGCGGCATCGGACTCGGCTAAGGCGAGAATGCCGCGGATGGTGTCCTCGACGTAGCAGACCGACCGGGTCTGGCTGCCGTCACCGGTGACCGGCAGCGGCTCGCCCGCCAGGGCCTGGCGGATGAAGGTGGGAATGGCCCTGCCATCGTCCGCGCGCATCCGGGGGCCGTAGGTGTTGAAGATCCGCACGATCCCGGTGTCCGTGTCGCGGGACATGCGGTAGGCGGTGGTCAGAGCCTCGGCGTAGCGCTTGGCTTCGTCGTACACGCTGCGCGGCCCGACCGGGTTGACGTTGCCCCAGTAGCTCTCTCGCTGCGGATGCTGCTGCGGGTCACCGTAGACCTCGCTGGTGGAAGCCAACACGAACCGGGCGCCCTTCTCAGCGGCCAGACCCAGCGCATGCAAGGTACCCAAGCTGCCGACCTTGAGCGTCTCGATGGGCAACCGGAGGTAGTCGACGGGGGACGCAGCCGAGGCCAAGTGCAGCACCAGGTCCACCTCGCCGGGCACGTGCACGAAGTCGGTCACATCACACTTGATCACCCGAAAACGCGGTTCGCCGATCAGATGGGCGATATTGGCCGGTGCGCCGGTGAGGAAGTTGTCCAGACACACGACGCCGGTGCCGCGGCGCAACAACTGTTCGCACAGGTGAGAGCCGAGAAATCCGGCTCCTCCGGTGACCACGGCCCTGCTGAACCTGGTGCTCAACCGGACCCCCTTACAGCTCCCAAGGTTCTCATACCCGCAACACAGCAGCACCAAACGGCCTATTCACCAACGGCGGCGGTGGCCATAGCCTGCTCGCCGAATGGATGGCTGTCTCGGGGACGGCTACCGCCAGCTTGGCATCAGTAGGGCGCCGGCCAGGCGTCGCACCAGGAAGGGGGTCAAGGAGTGCAGCATTGTCGGATCGTCCCCGTCGGCGTCGCCCTGCGCGCGTTACCACCGCCGTCATTGTCCTGCCCGTGTTACTCGCTCTGCTGACTGGCGCTCGGACCGTCCCGGCCGCTGTGACCTGGCGGCACCTCGACCCGGTCGAGCTGATCGCTGCGGTCGGGGTGCAGGCGTCCGAGCAGTTGACCCAGTCGAACGGTGTTGGCACCACCGTCCTGCGCTCGGCAGCGGGGAAGGTGCGGTTTCGGCTCAACGTGGCCCCCGGTGAGCGATTCTTCGGCCTAGGCGAGCGGATGGGGCCGCTCGCGTTGAACGGGCAGCTGCTGCAGAACTGGAGCGAGGACCGCGCCGGACGAGCGGACGCGGCGACGAGCTACTCACCGACACCGTTTCTGCTGTCCAGCCGCGGCTACGGGCTGCTGCTGGACACCACGGCGATGATTCAATACGACCTGCGCAGGTCGGACCGGGTGGAGATCACCGCGAGCACGGCCGAACTGCCCGTCCACGTCATCACCGGTCCCGACCCGGCCGCGGTGTTGCAGTCGCACGCGAGGATGGTCGGGTTGCCCCCGGTGCCGCCGCGGTGGGGGCTGGGCGTGTGGAAATGCCTGATCGGCGGGCGTGACCGGGTGCTGGCCGAGGTGCGCCGGCTGGCCCAGGCGAACGTACCGCTGGACGCGGTGTGGATCTATGACGCGATGGACCACGGATCCGGGTGGGGCTGGCCCTGGCAGATCCACGGCACGGTGCCACCCGGCGACTACCCCGACCTGCCCGGGTTGATCGAGGAGCTGCACGGCGACGGCTTGGCGGTACTCGGCTACCTCAGTCCCTTCCTGGTCCCCGGCCGGCCGGGGTTCGACGAGGCACGGGAGCGGGGCTACCTGGTGCCTACCCCGGCCGCACCGGTGTTCACCGAACCGTGGGCGGAAGACGACCACCGGGCCTACCTGGACTTCACCCGCCCGGATGCCGTCGCATGGTGGCAGGACCGGGTGCGCCACGCCCTGGGCACGGTGGGCTTCGACGGCGCGATGCAGGACTACGGGGAGGGCGCTCCGATCGACGGGATTTACGCCAGCGGTGAACCGGGGATGGCGGTGCACAACGCCTACCCGGTCCGCTACGCCCGGGCGGCCAGGCAGGCGGCGCAGGCGGTCAAGCCGGGGGAGACGGTGCTGTTCGCCCGCGCCGGCTACAGCGGCTCGCAGGCCAGTGTCACCGGCCGGTTCACCGGCGACCAGCACCGCTCATGGGACCGGCACACCGGTATCGGCAGCGTGCTGCCGGCGATGCTGTCCGGCTCGATCTCCGGCTGGCCGTACTGGGGGCCGGACATCGCCGGGTTCTTTGACGGTGACGGCTCGCGCGACGTCGAGCTGTGGACGCGTTGGACGCAGCTCGGTGCGCTGTCCCCGGTGATGCGCGACATGCTCGGCGCCCAGGCCGACCCGATCGGCGTGTTCAGCAGCGAGGACACCCTCGCGACCTTCGCCGGATACGCGCGGCTGCACCAGGCGCTGATGCCGTACCTGCATGGGCTTGCGGAGCAGGCCAGCCGGACCGGCCTGCCACTGATCCGGCCGCTGTGGCTGGCCGAGCCGACCGACCCGGTGGCCTGGACAGTGGAGGACGCCTACCTGCTCGGCGAGGACCTGCTGGTGGCGCCGGTGGTCACCGAAGGAGCGCGGCACCGTCCGGTGTACCTGCCGGCCGGGCAGTGGCGTGACTACTGGACCGGCGCGGTGCTCACCGGTGCCCACTGGATCAGCACCGACGCGCCGGTACAGCGGATCCCGCTGTTCGTCCGCACCGGCGCGGATCTTGCGCTGCCACCACCGGCGACGTTGGGCCTGCCTGAGCAGTGAGACGGCACCGTTCTGACGGCTCGGAGCGCGGCGCCGCCTGCACCTCCGCCAGCTCTTCGCGCGCCTTCGCGAACAGCGCGTCCAGGAACTCGGCATCGGAGAGGCGGCGTATTGATGGCAGTTCACCGTTGCCGGTGATGATCGCCGGAATGCGGTCGCGCACGAGTTTCCCCAACGTGTGACGAGTGCCAGGTGGCACGACGACTCCCGGTGGGCCGGCGGCAGGACCGGGAGCGTAGCGGGTCGGTTCGTCGCGGAGCAGCCAGTCACCGGGCCGGGGCGGTCCAGCAGGTTCAGGGCCGCGTTTCCGTGGAGTGACCGACGGGTAGTCAACTGCATGCGAGTCCTGGGGGGGCACGGGTGACCGGCAAGGTCACGGTGATCATCGCGACCCGGGACCGGCGAGACGAACTGACCCACACACTGCGCCGGCTCAGCGAGCTGACCCCACCACCTCCCATAGTCGTGGTGGACAACGGCTCGTCCGACGGCACTGCGGACGCGGTGCGCACCCAGTTCCCCGGGGTGACGCTGCTGGCGCTGCGCCACAACCACGGCGCGCCCGGGCGTAACTTCGGTGTGTTGGCCAGCCGGACGCCCTACATCGCCTTCAGCGACGACGATTCGTGGTGGGCGCACGGTGCCCTGCCACGGGCCGCGCAGATCCTCGATGCCCACCCCCGGCTGGGTCTGCTGGCCGCCCACACCCTCGTCGGACCGCAGCAGCGCCCCGACCCGGTGGCGCAACTGATGGCGGACAGCCCGCTGCCCCGATCGCCAGATGCTCCCGGACCCGCCGTGCTGGGGTTCCTGGCGTGCTCGGCCGTGCTTCGGCGGGAGGCGTTCTTAACTGTTGGTGGGTTCAGCAAGGTGATCTTCTTCCCCGGCGAGGAGCAACTGCTGTGTTACGACCTGGCCGCGGCCGGTTGGGAGCGGGCGTACGTCGCGGATGTGGTTGCCCACCATCACCCCTCGGCGCGCCGGGGGGATCCAGTTCGTCGCCGGGCACTTGAGCGCCGCAACGCCTTGCTCACCTCCGTGATGCGCCGCCCGCCGCGGGTGGCAGCCACCGCGGGTGCTGCACTCGCACGCGCGGCAGTGCGCGACGCCAGCGCCCGCCATGCACTTGGTGGGGCACTGGTCCGGCTCCCGGCGGCGCTACGGCGGCGCGGG
>JALZDN010000003.1 GCA_030862525.1 Actinomycetota bacterium
AACCCGCATGGCCAGCTTGGAAGGCTGGGGCTCTACCATTGAGCTACGCCCGCATGCCCCGTGGCGACGGAGCGGCCCTAGCCTACCTGTTACCGGATTCTCTGCGGACCATGTGCCCGTGGGCCGACGCGGGCATCTCGGCAGTCGCGTAGGCTGCGCCCTGCACCAACCGGTGCACGGGGTGTGGCGCAGTTTGGTAGCGCACTCGCTTTGGGAGCGAGGGGCCGTGGGTTCAAATCCCGCCACCCCGACAGAAGCGGTCGTCGACGTGGCGGGCCTTGAACACCCGCAGGGTGTCGCTGCCGACGCAAAGCCGGCAGTGGTCATCGAGGAGGTTGAGAATCTCCATGTCGGTGCTCTCGGCGAGTTGCTAGTGGGTGATATCAAGTTGCCAGCGCTCGTTGGGTTGCTCTGCTGCAAACCGTAGGTAACTGCTCTTGGGGCGCTTGTGCGGTGCGGGGTGACGAATCCGCGTTGGCTCAGGATTCGCCAGGTGGTGCAGACCGCGGGACTGACACCGCGGCGCTGCTGCAGGTGAAAGGCGATCGTCGCGGCGCCCGCCTCGTGACCGTTTTTGTCGAGGTCCTTGCGGATCGCGACGATCTCGTCCTCGAGTTCCTGCGTGGTGCGCTGCGGGCTGGTGCGCGGCCGTCGTGACCGCGGTGCCAAGCCCGCGTCGCCCTCAGCGAGGTAGCGCTGCACCAGGGTGATCACCCAGTGACGGGACACCCGCCCGTACTGGCGGGCGACCTCGCTCTTGTTGCGTCCTTCGACCAGCACGGCTGTGACCACCAGCTGCGGCATACCCATCGCTCACCCCTCATCTCAGGGTGTGAACGATGTCCCGCAACAGGTGTGAACGATGTCCTGAACTCAGACACCACCACCCCGACCACGGTTATCTCCTGCTGTACCCAGATTGGGATCCTCGGCTTGTGGTCGTGGGATGAGCAGCAGGCGGGCGAGGGTGGCGGCGATCCAAGTCTCGGCGTCGTGGCCGGACCACCCGCGGTCCTGGATGAGTGAGCGGAAGACGTCGTAGGTGGTGATCGCGTACATGATGTCGGCGGCGCGTTCGGCGGTGAGTCCTGGTTGCAGGGCGCCGCACCCGGCCAGCACCGGGGTGATGTGGCGGGGACCGTCGTAGCGTCCGCGTTCGGCCTGGGCGAGGAAGGTGCCGACGTCGGGGTCGGCGGCCGCGGTCACGCGCATGATGTCCAGTAACCCCATGTAGCGCTCGGACACAGCGCGCATGTGGCGGGCGTAGAGAGCGAGCTGGTGGACGGGCTCGGGCTCTGCGAATAGCTCTCTTACCCACGCCCGTTCCGGGGGTGGCGTGGCGGCCTCCTCCTCCGGTCCGGCCACCAGCACCGCTGCGGCCTCGGCGAGGACCGCAACCTTGCTCCCAAAGACTTGATAGATGGTCTGCACGTGGACCCCGGCGTTGTCTGCGACCGCCTGCAGGGTGGTTGCGGCGTAGCCGCGCTCGACGAACAGCCGGGCCGCGGCGTCGGCCACTCGGCGCCGTGTGGCTTGCCGACGACCGCCGCTGCGGCCCACTGCTGCTGTTGACATGCTCCTGATCCCGTCTATAGTTCAGTATATAGTAAGCTATAGTAAGGCGGGAGGGCGTGATGCGTGTCCTCTGTTCGACCCCGCCGATGGAAGGAAACTTCGCGCCAGTGGTGCCGCTGGCCGTCGCGTTGGTCCGCGAGGGCCACGACGTGCTGGTGGCCACCGCGGCCGATCTGATCGAGCGGGTCCGCTTGGTTGGACTGGCCGCCGCGGTCGCGGGGCCGACAGCTGCCGAGGCCGCGGGCCGCGCCATGTCCGATCCGGAGTTCGCCGCCGGCCGTCAGCCTTGGCGGATCGGCGCAGTGATGTTCGCCCGCATCATGGCGACCGAGAAGCTCCCCGCCCTGCATGCACTGGCCGACGACTTCGCACCCGATCTCATCCTGCATCCGCCGGTGGATCTGGCCGCGCCCCTGCTTGCCGCCACCCGAGCTCTGCCCTCGGTGACCTACGGGACGGGGCTGCTCCTGGAACCCGAACTGATCGCGACGATGGCTGGCTGGGTCGCGCCCCTGTGGCGAGCGGCCCGAGCCGAGCCGGACGACCACGCCGGGCTCTACCGTGGTGGCTACCTCAATCCGGTGCCGACCAGCCTGCAGCCCACGCTCGGCCCGGCGACCGGGCGCGCCCACCCGATCCGGCCCTGCGTGCCGGGTTCCCCCCACGACAGGCTGCCGGGGTGGGCAGCACGGCTCGGCAGCCGGCCGCTGATTTACGTGTCACTCGGCACCGTCCCGATCTTCAACCAGCCCGAGACCTTCGCTCCGATCCTGGAAGCCCTCGGCGGGGAGGACGTCGACGTGGTCGTCACGGTGGGGCACACCAACGACCCCGCCGCCCTTGGGCCGCTGCCGCCCACCGTGCACGTCGAACAATGGTTGTCCCTGGCTGCCGTGCTCCCGCGCTGTGACGCGGTGGTCTGCCACGGCGGTGCCGGGACCACGCTGGCCGCCCTGGCCTGCGGCCTGCCGCTGGTGCTCATCCCCCGTGGCGCCGACCAGTTCCCCACCGCAGCCGCCTGCCACCGCGCGGGTGCCGCCTGGATCCTCACACCCGAGCATCTCACCGTCGACGCCATGCGCGCGGGCGTCCGCACCGTGCTGGCCAACGGCTCTTACCGCGCCGCGGCTCTTCGGCTGCAAGCCGAGATTAATGACATGCCTCCCGCTGAGCGGATCGCTCGCAACCTCGCGGACCTCGCCAGCACCGCCGCGACCTCCCCGAGGGGGACACACAGATGCGCGACATGACGATCCGGCACGTCCTCGGGGATGGCTTCTGCACCACCGCTGACGGCTGTGCTCGCCGGATGTCCTCGGAGTAACCGTGCGCGACTGCGCCGCAGGGATTCACAGCCTAATGAGAGGGCGTGCGTATCGGTCGGTTATCCGGGACACGGTTCTCGTTGTCGCACACGCATGGCTCCAACTCGTCGTAACACGCCAATACGTGCGGCAGCGCCCCCCTCAGTCGAGCCGGCGTGCTCGCCTAGACTCGGTTAACACCTCACTGCCCGGCGGCCGTGGCGCAGCCGGGCACGTTCTCGTCTGTCTCAAGGAGCACTCCGTGAAGAGCACCGTCGAACAGCTCAGTCCGACGCGCGTCAAGATCAACGTCGAGGTGCCGTTCGACGAACTCAAGCCTGATTTCGACCGCGCTTACAAGAAGATCGCCCAGCAGGTTCGCATCCCCGGATTCCGGCCCGGCAAGGCGCCGGCTCGGATCTTGGAGCAGCGGCTGGGTCGCGGTGCGGTACTCGATGAGGTGGTCAGCGAGGCGGTGCCCGCAAAGTACGTCGAGCTTGTCACCTCCGGCAAGGTTCACCCGCTGGGCCGCCCGGAGCTCGAGGTGACGAAGATCGAGGACGGTGACCACCTGGTGTTCACCGCCGAGGTCGACGTTCGGCCGGAGATCGAGATGCCTGCGTTCGGTGAGCTTGCGGTGTCTGTCGACGACGTTGAGGTGACCGACGCCGAGATCGACGAGCAACTCGACGGGCTGCGTTCGCGCTTCGGCACCCTGACTGGAGTCGAACGTCCGGCGCAGCAGGACGACTTCGTTTCGCTCGACCTGTCGGCCACCATCGACGGGCAAGAGGTCGAGGAGTTGGCGACCACCGGCCTGTCGTACCAGATCGGCTCGGGCCAGCTCATCGAAGGCATCGACGATGCACTGATCGGCGCCTCGTCGGGAGAGGATCGCGTCTTCACCACCGCCCTCGTCGCCGGACCACATGTCGGGCAGCAGGCCGAAGTGACGGCCAAGGTTCAGGCGGTGAAAGAGCGCGAGCTGCCCGCCGCCGACGACGAGTTCGCCCAGCTCGCCAGTGAGTTCGACACCATCGACGAACTTCGCGCCGATCTGCGCGAACGGTTGGGCCGGGTCAAGGCGATGCAGCAGGGTGCGCAGGCCCGGGACAACGTGCTCAAGGCCCTGCTCGACACCACCGAGGTACCACTGCCGGACTCGATCGTCGACGCCGAGCTGCAGTCGCGCAAGTACGACGCCCTGCACGCCTTTGACCACGATGAGCAGCGTCTGAGCCAGTGGCTGGAGCGGGAGGGCCACACCGCCGAAGAATTCGAAAACGACCTGCGCAAGGCCGCGCAGGAGACGGTGAAGGCCCGCCTGCTGCTCGACGCCATCGCCGACGCAGAGGAGCTCTCCGTCACCGACGAAGAGCTCAGCGAGCGCATCGTTTATCAGGCGCAGCGCCACGGCGTCAGCCCGAACGAGTACGTCAAGCAGATTCAGGAAGCGGGCGAGTTGGGCGGCATGTACGCCGACGTACGCCGCGGCAAGGCGCTGGCCACGGTAGTTCGCCAGGCCACCGTCACTGACGCTGCCGGTAACGTCGTCGACATCGAGGCGCTGGTCAGTTCGGCGACGCCGCAGCGAGCGGAGTCGCCTGGAGGACCCAGTCCGGACGATGCAGGCGGCAACCCCGCGTGACGCTCTGAGCGAACGAAGGGCGCGCCAGGACTTAGTCGCCGCCCGCCTTCGTTAGGGTCGGCAGTGTCCACAGCGTCGTGTTCGGTCACTCCGAGCTGACCCTCAATCCCCACCGGACCTAGTGACAGAAGGGCAGGCATACGTGACCTCGGACCACATCGCCTCGGCCGTGCCGCTGCGGGACGCCCCCGTGATGCGGACCGCCTCGGCTGGCCTCAACCTCACCGACTCGGTGTATGAGCGGCTGCTGCGTGAGCGCATCATCGTGCTCGGCTCCCAGGTCGAGGAGAACATCGCCAACCAGATTTGCGCTCAGCTCTTGCTGCTGTCCGCAGAGGATGCCGATCAGGACATCCGGCTCTACATCAACTCACCGGGTGGCTCGGTCACTGCGGGCATGGCCATCTACGACACCATGCAGCTCATCGAGCCAGACGTGGCGACCTACGCGATGGGTCTGGCGGCCTCGATGGGGCAGTTCTTGCTGTCTGCGGGCACCCGCGGCAAGCGCTACGCCCTGCCGCACGCCCGGATCCTCATGCACCAGCCCTCGGCGGGCGTCGCCGGTACTGCGGCGGACATCGCGATCCAGGCCGACATGCTGATCAAGCACAAGCGTGAGATGGCAGAGCTCATCGCCGAGCAGACCGGCCAGTCCGTCGAGCGGATCATCGCCGACTCCGACCGCGACCGCTGGTTCACCGCGGAAGAGGCCCGCGAGTACGGCTTCGTCGATCAAGTCCTGACCCGCGCCAATTCGCTGCCCGACGCGGACCGCTGAGTTCGAGGAGCCCCCATGAACCACCTGCCCAGAGGCGCTGTGCCCTATGATCGCATGCCTCACGATCAGATCTCCCATGGACATATGCCACAGTCGCGATACGTCCTGCCCTCATTCATCGAGCGCACCAGCTACGGGGTCAAGGAGTCCAACCCGTATAACAAGCTGTTCGAGGAGCGAATCATCTTTCTCGGGGAGCAGATCAACAACACCTCGGCCAACGACACCATGGCGCAGCTGCTGGTGCTGGAGTCGACCGACCCGGACCGTGAGATCCGCATGTACATCAACTCGCCGGGTGGATCGTTCACGGCGATGACGGCGATCTATGACACGATGCAGTTCGTCCGGCCGGAGATCCAGACGGTCTGCCTCGGTCAGGCCGCTTCAGCCGCTGCGGTGCTGCTCGCCGCGGGCACCCCGGGAAAGCGGATGGCGGTTCCCAACGCCCAGATCCTCATCCACCAGCCGGCTACCGAGGGCGTGTACGGGCAGGTATCGGACTTAGAGATCCAAGCTGCCGAGATCCAGCGGATGCGGCGTCTGCTGGAGAGCACCCTAGCCCACCACACCGGCCAGACCGAGGAGCGCATCCGCCGTGACATCGATCGAGACAAGATCTTGACCTCAGCCGAGGCGAAGGACTACGGGATCATTGACGAGATCACCCAGATCCGGAAGCTCTCCGCAGTCCAACGCTGACCGCCGTTCGCTGCGACACGCCGAGAGGTCGGCGAAGTCGCGTCCGCCCGGCAATATCGGGGAGGCTGGTCCTCCCGCATAGCAGGGTAGGGCGGGTACGGTCGAGCACACATACGCAGACAGGCGCGCTGCGCACCACGCGCCGGGAGGGACTAGAGGCCAGCCCCCATGGCACGGATCGGTGACGGCGGCGACCTGTTGAAGTGCTCCTTCTGCGGGAAGAGTCAAAAGCAGGTCAAGAAGCTCATCGCGGGTCCCGGTGTGTACATCTGCGACGAGTGCATCGATCTGTGCAACGAGATCATCGAGGAGGAGCTCGCCGACGCAGGCGATGTCAAGCTCGATGAACTACCCAAACCCAGCGAGATCCATGACTTCCTCCAGACCTACGTCATCGGCCAGGACGACGCAAAGCGCACGCTGTCAGTGGCGGTATACAACCATTACAAGCGCATTCAGGCCGGGGACAAGGGTCGTGACGACGACATCGAACTGGCCAAGTCGAACATCCTGATGCTCGGGCCCACAGGTTGTGGGAAGACCTATCTGGCTCAGACCTTGGCGAAGCTGCTCAACGTGCCGTTCGCCATCGCTGACGCAACCGCGCTGACCGAAGCCGGCTACGTCGGCGAGGATGTGGAAAACATCCTGCTCAAGCTGATTCAGGCGGCGGATTATGACGTCAAGCGGGCTGAGACCGGGATCATCTACATCGATGAGGTCGACAAGATCGCCCGCAAGTCGGAGAATCCGTCGATCACCAGGGATGTCTCCGGCGAAGGAGTCCAGCAGGCGCTGCTGAAGATCCTGGAAGGCACCACCGCCAGCGTTCCACCGCAGGGTGGGCGCAAGCACCCACACCAGGAGTTCATCCAGATCGACACGACGAACGTCCTGTTCATCGTCGCCGGTGCCTTCGCCGGTCTGGACAAGATCATCGAGGATCGGATCGGTAAGCGGGGGCTGGGGTTCGGCGCCGAGCTGCGGACAAAGGCGCACATCGATGCCGCCGATGTGCTCTCTGATGTCATGCCGGAGGATCTGATCAAGTTCGGACTGATTCCGGAGTTCATCGGTCGGCTTCCGGTGGTGGCCAGTGTGACGAACCTGGACAAGTGCTCGCTGGTGCAGATCCTCACCGAGCCGCGCAATGCCCTGTCGAAGCAGTACAGCAAGCTCTTCGAGATGGACGGTGTGGAGCTGGAATTCACCAGCACCGCGTTGGATGCGATTGCCGATCAGGCGATCCTTCGTGGCACCGGTGCTCGCGGGCTGCGGGCCATCATGGAAGAGGTGCTGCTGCCGGTGATGTACGACATCCCCAGCCGCGACGACGTGGCTAAGGTCGTCATCACCGAGCAGACCGTGCGGGAGAACGTGAACCCGACAATCGTGACCCGCCAGCCCACCCGCCGCGAACGCCGCGACAAGTCCGCCTGACCGCAGTTGGGGGCTCTTCAAGTACCGCCAACCCCCGCCGGAGCAGCTCTCAACGGCTACCAACCGCTCCCATTCGTCCAAGACACCGCGTCTTTTGTGGACGATGATGGAGTGGTGAATCCCTCCAGGCTCGATCCACAGCACCTACATCAGCTGCGAACGGTCTGCTTCGCGTTTCCAGAGGCGACCGAGAAGCAGACCTGGGGCGACCCCACGTGGCGGGTTCGGGACCGCATCTTCGCCATGCAAAAGGGCAACTACGACGGCGGGCGGCCCTCGCTGTGGTTGAAAGCGCCTGCTGGCGCGGCCGAGGTCCTCGTCTCTTCTGACCAAGACCGCTTCTTCGTACCTCCGTATGTCGGGCAGAAGGGCTGGATCGGGGTGTACCTGGACGGCCCGGATCTTGACTGGGACGAACTCGGCGACCTCATCACGGACAGCTATCGGTTGATCGCACCGAAAGGCCTGGTCGCCGGCCTGGACAACCGGTGAGGTGAGCGTCTAACCAGCGACCGATCAGAGGCTGACTTCCGCGACCAGGGCCTCATCGCTGGTGGGGATGACCTCGATCTGGGCGATGTGGCCGGCAGCTTGCACATCGTGCCGAGCCTCCTCGAACAGAACGAGGGAGGAGCGGGACCCCCGGACCGTCAACCGCTCGACCTCTGCGCGCATCGAAAGTTTCGCATCCGACTTACTTTTGCGCACGGTACGCATGACGCTCGCCGCTGTCGAAAGAACGCGAGGATCAACGTCGCCGCAGACGGCGTAAAGATCGCTGGCAGCGGGCCAAGGCGCGCGGTGCACCGTTCCGGGACGCCACCAAGACCACACCTCCTCGGTGGTGAACGGCATGAACGGCGCGAACAAGCGAAGCAGGGTAGAAAGAGCCACGGCTAGCGCAGCGCGTGCCGAGTTCGCCCCCTGCTCGCCGTACTCCCCGTACGCACGGACCTTGACCAGCTCCAGGTAATCGTCGCAGAAGGTCCAGAAGAACTTTTCGGTCCGCTCGAGCGCGCGAGCGTAGTCGTAACACTCGAATGAGTTCGTCGCTTCGTCGACAACCGTGGCGAGTTCGGCGAGCATCGCCCGATCCAACGCATCGGTGACGGCCGCAACGCCATCAGCGACGCCAAGGCCGAGAACGAAGCGGCTCGCATTGAGTATCTTGACGGCTAACCGGCGACCCACCTTCATCTGGGCTTCGTCAAAGGCGGTGTCGGTGCCAGGGCGACCGCTAGCCGCCCAGTACCGGACCGCGTCTGACCCATGGCACTCGAGCAGGCGAATCGGGGTCACGACGTTGCCCTTGGATTTGGACATCTTCTTGCGATCGGGGTCGAGGATCCATCCAGAAATTGCAGTGTGCCGCCACGGTAGGGAGTCATTTTCAAGGTGAGATCGCACGACCGTCGAAAACAGCCAGGTTCGGATGATGTCATGGGCCTGGGGGCGCAAGTCCATCGGGAAGACGCGCTCGAACAAGTCGTCATCAATACTCCACTGACCCGCGATATGGGGCGTGAGAGACGACGTGGCCCAGGTATCCATGACGTCGGCGTCGGCGATGAATCCGTCAGCCTGGCCGCGCTGATCCTCGCCGTATCCGGGCGGAACTTCCGAGGTCGGGTCGACCGGCAGATCGGAATCGTCCGGAACCAGCGGCTTGCTGTACACCGCCTGCCCATGGCTGTCCAAGGGATACCACACCGGGATCGGAACGCCGAAGAAGCGCTGGCGGCTGATCAGCCAGTCACCGGTGAGCCCGTTGACCCAGTTGGCGTACCGCGCGCGCATGTGCTCCGGGTGCCATGTCAGCTGGTTTCCGCGATCGAGCAATGCTGAGCGTAGGTCGCTGTCGCGCCCCCCGTTACGGATATACCATTGTCTGCTGGAGACGATCTCAAGCGGCCGATCGCCCCTCTCATAGAACTTCACTGCGTGGACGATCGGCTCCGGTTCGCCTTGTAGGTATCCGCAGTTCCGCAGCAGCGCGACGATCCGCTCCCGGGCAGTGTGCACCGATGCGCCGGCGAGCTCGGCGTACGCGGCCCGACCCGCGCCATCATCCAATCCCGGTGGTGGCTCAGAGATCAGACGACCGTCGCGCCCGACGATCGTCCGGGTATCCAGGTCGAGTTCCCGCCACCACGTCACATCATTAAGGTCGCCGAACGTGCACACCATGGCGATGCCAGAACCCTTGTCCGGATCAGCGAGCCTATGTGACACCACCGGGACGCTGACATTGAACAACGGGCTCAGCACGGTTTGGCCGAACAACTCGACATAACGCTCGTCATCAGGATGCGCCACAAGCGCCACGCATGCCGGAAGTAACTCCGGCCGCGTGGTGGCAATGAGTATCTTTGTGCCGTCAGAACCACGAAACGCAATGTTATGGTACGCAGCAGGACGATCGCGGTCCTCGAGCTCCGCTTGCGCGACAGCGGTTCGGAAGGTGACGTCCCATAGCGTCGGCGCTTCGGCTTGGTACGCCTCTCCCCGGGCAAGGTTGCGCAGAAAGGCTCGCTGGGAGATGGCCCGCGCGGTCTCGTCAATGGTCTGATACGTCATGGCCCAGTCGATCGAGAGCCCAAGGCGACGCCACACCTCCTCGAATGCCTGCTCATCGATGGCAGTGAGCCGCTCGCACAGTTCGATGAAGTTCTGCCGTGAGCAGGCCACGACGTCCTTGCCAGGTTTGTCGGGCGGGGTAAAGCTCGGGTCGTAGGGCAACGATGGTTCGCACCGCACCCCGAAGTAATTCTGCACCCGCCGTTCCGTGGGTAGGCCGTTGTCATCCCAGCCCATCGGGTAGAAGACCTCGCGACCCTGCATCCGTTGGTAGCGCGCCATGGTGTCGGTGTGGGTGTAGGAGAACACGTGGCCGACGTGCAGAGAGCCGCTCACCGTCGGCGGCGGGGTGTCGATCGAGTAGATCTGTTCCCGTGTCTTCGTCCGGTCGAAGCGGTAGACGTGCTCGTTTTCCCACACCGGTACCCACTTGGCCTCCAGCCCGTCGACGGAGACGCGGTCTGGCACATGGACGAAGGGGAGTTCGGACGTCATGGTGTTCATCGTATTCGGGACAGGAGAGCCCAGCGCTGGGTGACCCACCGGCATCGGTCGTGGCCGCCGGTGCCACCGTCGGGGGAGATGGCTGCTCCGTAGACTCTTGACGTGGCGGTGACTCAGCCGTCGGTTCGACACTCGGTTCACAACATCGGTGCCCGGCGCGACAGGGCGCGGGCCGATGTCGGTTCACCGGAGGCCTGAGCGGCGTGGTCCAGATCGATACCGATGCGCTCGCTGCGCTCCAGGCAGCCGAGACCGAGCTCGACCGTCGCTGGCCGGAGAGCCGGATCGAGCCGTCGCTGACCCGGATCGCGGCGTTGGTCGACCTGCTCGGCCTACCGCAGCGGTGTTACCCGGTGCTGCATATCGCCGGCACCAACGGCAAGACCTCAGTGGCCCGGATGCTGGATGCACTGCTCAGCAGGATCGGCCTTCGGGTGGGTCGTTACACCAGCCCGCACCTGCAGCTGGTCACCGAGCGAATCAGTCTGCACGGCGAGCCGATCAATCCGGAGCGTTACGTCGAGGCTTACCAGGACATCGAGCGGTATGTGGCCATGGTCGACGCCGGATCACAGATCCCGATGAGCAAGTTCGAGGTGTTGACCGGGATGGCCTTCGCGACCTTCGCCGACGCACCGGTGGACGCCGCGGTCGTCGAAGTCGGCCTCGGTGGCAGCTGGGACGCGACCAACGTCGCCGACGCCACGGTGGCGGCGATCACTCCGGTCGCGGTGGATCACGTCGACTACCTGGGCAGTGACATCACCGGCATCGCCGCGGAGAAGGCCGGGATCATCAAGCCGGGTTCGGTGGCGGTGCTCGCTGAGCAGTCGCCCGAGGTAGCCAAGGTCATCGCGGCCCGCAGTATCGAGGTGGACGCGACGGTGGCCAGAGAAGGCATGGAGTTCGGTGTGCTGCACCGCGACATCGCCGTCGGCGGGCAGCAGTTGCGGCTGCAGGGTCTCGGAGGGGTGTACGACGAGATCTTCCTGCCCCTGCACGGCGAGCACCAATCCCGCAACGCCGTGCTGGCGCTGGCCGCTGCCGAGGTGTTCTTCGGAGCAGGCGCCAGCCGGTCGCTGGACATCGACGCGGTGCGTGACGCCTTCGCCGCGGTGACCGCGCCGGGACGGTTGGAGCGGGTCCGCACGGCACCCTCGGTCTTGCTTGATGGCGCGCACAATCCGCATGGGGCGCGGGCACTGGCGGCTGCGCTGCGCGAGGAGTTCGCCTTCCGCAGGCTGGTCGCTGTTGTGGGTGTGATGCGCGACAAGGACGTCACCGGCATCCTCGCGGAGCTGGAGCCGGTGGTCGACGAGGTCGTGGTCACCGCCAGTAGCTCGAGGCGCGCGATGGACGTCGACGAACTCGCCGCAGTGGCCGGGGAAGTGTTCGGTGCGCAGCGGCTGCAGGTCGAGCCACAGCTACCGGAGGCGATCGAGGCGGCCGTGGCCTTGGCCGAGGAGATCGCTGCAGGCGAGAATCGTATGTCAGGCGCCGGCGTGGTGATCACTGGCTCAGTGGCGATGGTCGGTGAGGCGCGCACCCTGTTCGACCGGCAACCGCAATGAGCGATCCGCTGCAAGGGCTGCGGGGCGTCTTCGCCGGCACCCTGGTGATGGAGGCGATCGTCGTCGGGCTGGCCCTGCTCGTCGTCGGTCGGCTCGGCGGCGGGGTAGGCGGCCCGGCCGGCTGGTACACGATCGGCTTGGCGCTGGCGATGGTGGTCGCGGCCGGTGTGCAGCGTCGACGGTGGGGCTTGGGACTGGCTTTGGCACTGCAGGTCGCGATGGTCGCCGGCTGGTTCGCTCACCCCGCGCTGGGCGGGCTCGGCATCCTGTTCGTCCTGGTGTGGAGCTACTTGCTGTACGTGCGCTGGGCAGTCGCTCAGCGGCTGAAAGCCTGACCGCGCTGGGTCGTGGTCGCGTCGGCGTCGTTAGGCTGCCGCCGGTATCCCCACGTACATCTCGATGTTCCCCAGCAAAGAGGAGAATGAGCAGCAGTGAGCGAGCGCACCCTGGTCCTGGTCAAGCCCGACGGTGTCAGCCGTGGCCTGGTCGGTGAGGTGATCTCCAGGATCGAGCGCAAGGGGCTGACGCTGGCCGCGCTGCAACTGCGCACAGTTCCGCGCGACCTGGCCGAGCAGCACTACGCCGAGCACGCGGAGAAACCGTTCTTCGGTTCCCTGCTGGAGTTCATCACGTCCGGTGCCGTGGTGGCTGCCGTGGTGGAGGGCGAGCGGGCAATCGCGGCCTTCCGGCAGCTGGCCGGCGGCACGGACCCGGTGGACAAGGCCGCTCCCGGCTCGATCCGCGGTGACTTCGCGCTGGAGACCCAGTTCAACCTGGTGCACGGGTCGGACTCGGTGGACTCCGCCAAGCGCGAGATCGCACTGTGGTTCCCTGAGTTGTAGGGGTTTCCAGAGTTGCAGGGTTTCCGGACTTGTAAGCGTTTCGGCAGCTCACGTCCACGGAGCCGTAGGTCTGTCGGCCGCGGTCGAAAACCCGCCGAATCTGTCGGGAGCGGCCGGTAGCGTCGATCGAGTGTCCGACAATGGCGCCGCTCTGGTGTGGGCTCGCGGGTTGCGCAAGTGGTTCGGTGCAGTCGAGGCGGTGCGCGGGATCGACGTCGACGTCCAACCCGCTGAGGCGTTCGGTTTCCTGGGTCCCAACGGCGCGGGGAAGTCCTCCGCCATGCGCATGATCGCCTGCGTGTCCCCGCGCAGCGCCGGTGAGCTGCAGGTGCTGGGGATGGACCCGGACACTGACGGGCCACGGATCCGTGCCCGGCTCGGGGTGGTTCCACAACAGGACAACTTGGACACCGAGCTGTCAGTGCGGGAGAACCTGCAGGTCTATGGGCGCTACTTCGGCATGTCCCGTGCCGCGGTGCGGGCCAAAGCCGCCGAGCTGCTGGACTTCACGCAGCTCAGCGACCGGGCTGGCGACCCCGTCGATCTGCTGTCCGGGGGTATGAAGCGGCGGCTGACCATCGCCCGGTCGCTGGTCAACGACCCGGAGTTGATGCTGCTCGACGAGCCGACCACCGGGTTGGACCCGCAGGCTCGGCACCTGCTCTGGGACCGGTTGTTCCAGCTCAAGCAACAAGGCGTCACGTTGATCATCACGACGCATTACATGGACGAGGCCGAGCAGCTGTGCGACCGGCTCGTGGTGATGAACGGCGGGCTGATCGCCGCGGAAGGCTCGCCGGGTGAGCTGATCGCTCGGTACTCCACCCGCGAGGTGCTGGAGCTGCGATTTCGACCTGGCGATCAGCACAGCTGGCTCGATGCGGTGGACGATCTGGCCGACCGGGTCGAGAAGTTACCCGACCGGCTGCTGCTCTACGTCGTCGATGGCGAGGCGGCGCTGTCGGCCGCGCACCAGCGTGGGGTGCGACCGGTGTCCAGCTTGGTCCGACGGTCCACTCTGGAAGACGTGTTCCTCCGGCTCACCGGTCGATCGCTGGTGGACTGATTGATGACCACGGTCGAGGCTGTTCGTTGCACCGGTCGGGTGCTGCCCGGGTGGCGGACCGCGCTGCTCGTCGTCGAGGAGCGGTGGCTTTGGTACCGGCGCAATTGGCGAGCTACGGCAATCTCCAGTCTGCTGCAGCCGCTGCTGTTCCTGGTTGCTTTCGGCGTCGGCTTCGGCAGTTTGATCGACGCGGGTGACCGGGCGGTGCAGTTCACCGGCGGGGTGTCTTACCTGGCCTATCTCGCACCCGCGCTGTTGGTGATCGGCGCGGTGCAAACTGCTGCCTTCGAGTCGACCTACCCGATCCTGTCGGCGTTCAAATGGCAACGCACCTACTGGGCTGTCACGGCCACCCCCGTCACATCCGGACAGCTGGCAGGTGGGCAGCTCACCTGGATCGCGCTGCGCCTGACCCTATCCGCTGCGGCATACCTCTTGGTGGTCACGCTGTTCGGCGCGATGCAGGGGTGGGCGATACTCGCTGCGCTGGCCTGTGCGGTGTTGTGCGGTATGGCGTTCAGCGCGCCGTTGGTGGCGTTCTCAGCTGCGCAGGAGGGTGAGGGCGCGGTGTTCGCCGCCGTGTTCCGGTTCGTGGTGGTGCCGATGACGTTGTTCTCAGGCACCTTCTTCCCGATCTCGCAACTGCCCGGGTGGATCCAGCCGCTGGCCTGGATCAGCCCGTTGTGGCACGGCACCGAGCTGGCCCGCGGCGCTGCGCTAGGCACCGTGGCGCTGTGGCCGGCCGTCGGGCATGTCGCTTATCTGTCGGCGTTGCTCCTGGCGGGAGTGCTGCTGTCGCGGTGGCGGTTCCGGGTCAGGTTGAGTCGATGAGCGCGGTCCGACAGATGCCTCCGCAGGGCGCCCCGCCGCGGTTCGGGCTGCTACTGCGGGTGCTGCCACCGGGGTTGTACGCCGGGCGGTCCCGAGCGGTCATCCTGCGCTCCTCGATCGCGTCGCGGAGTGTCTGGTTGGCGATCTTCTCCGGGTTCTTCGAACCGCTGTTCTTCCTGGTGGCCATGGGACAGGGGCTGGGCAGCCTGGTCGGTGTCGTGGCGGGACCGGGCGGGCAATCCCTGAGTTATGCAGCGTTCATCGCGCCTGGACTGCTGGCCGCGTCGGCGATGAACGGGGCAGTGTATGACGCGACGTTCGGTTTCTTCATGAAGCTGAAGTACGCCAAGCTCTACGACGCGATGCTCGCCACCCCGCTCGGACCGGTGGATATCGCGGTGGGGGAGATCGGCTGGGCGTTGATCCGCGGCGGGATGTACGCGACCGGGTTCCTTACCGTGATGCTTGCTCTCGGACTGATCTCCTCGCCCTGGGCGTTACTGGCCCTGCCGGCGGCGCTGTTCGTGGCGTTCGCTTTCGCGGCGCTCGGGATGGCAGCCACCTCGTTCATGCGCTCCTGGCATGACTTTGACCTGGTGCAACTGGCGGTGCTACCGATGTTTCTATTCTCGGCGACCTTCTTCCCGCTGTCGGTGTATCCGCCCGCGCTGCAGTGGTTGGTGCAAGCGTTTCCCCTTTACCACGCGGTGACCCTGATGCGCGGCCTCACCACCGGCGTGGTCGGCGCGTCAATGCTCGGGCACCTGGCGTACTTCGTGGTGATGGCCGCCTTCGGCACCGTCCTGGCCTCCCGCCGCCTCCGGCTGCTCCTTCTCCGGTAGGGCGCTCTTCAAGGACTACCAACCCGCTACCGGGGCGCCCACAACGGCTACCAACCCCACCGCACGGCGGCGGCCGTCCACAGGGCAGGTGGTTATTCACAGCGCCGAGCGTTGCCGCTTGCCGGTGGGCTAGCTGGACGCCAACCTCAGCCCATGCACGAATGGTGGGTTCCCTTCTTGGAGCCAGACGGGCTTCTGCTGCGTGACCGAGCGCTCACCGCCGTCGACCCTGACGACCTGTTGACCGCGTTACGGTCTGGCCGGCTGCGACGTATCCAGCGCGGGATCTACTTGCCCAGACGGGTTGAGGCGGCGCCGGCCGTGTTCGCGCGGGCCGCACTTCTCAGCTCGGGCGCCGCGGGTGCGGTGCCCAGCCACGCGACCGCGGCTCGGATGCACCGAATCGCGGTCCCCGAGGACGACCACGTGCAGCACGTGACAGTCATCCGAAAGCTCCGTCGCCGTAATCGCCGCGACCTGCACTTCCACACCCGGTCAATCGGTTGCGGCGAGGTCGAGAGACGCGACGGCGTGCCGGTGACATCCGTTACTCGCACGCTCGCCGACCTGGCAACAAGCCTGGAGCGACTGCCCGCGGTATGGGCGATCGACGACGCTCTGCGGCGACGGCTGTGCGCCAAGGCGGACATCACCACCGTCATCGAGCGGTGGCGCGGTGGTGCCGGCTGCGTCATGGCGTGGGAGCGGCTGGACGAGGCAGACGGGGTTGCGGAGTCGATCCTCGAGACTGCGGGACGCCTGGTGTTGCGCGATCGCGGGGTGCCTCTGCCCATCCCGCAGTTCCAGCTATGGGCGCCGGACGGCACGCTGGTCGCTCGGCTCGACGGCGCCTACCTGCGCGAGAAGGTTGCGCTGGAGTTCGACGGCGCGGATCCCCACGGCCTGCCCGAAGCGGTGTTCCGCGACCGTTGGCGGCAGAACAACCTGCCTGAGCTTGGCTGGACCGTGCTCCGCTTCACTTGGTGGGACGTGATGCGTGACCCTGACGGGGTGGCCGAGCGAGTGCAGCGCACCTTACGTCGGCGAGCGGCTTGAAGCCCAACCTGAGGGGTTGGTAGCAGTTAACGGCCTCACGAGCCCGGGTTGGTAGCCCTTGAAGGGCGGCCAACTACCCTGAGCGGCATGGCCGTCACGTCGGTGTTCGAGCAGCTGGAGTTGCTGCTACCCCGGATCTCCAAGCCGGTGCAGTACGTGGGAGGCGAGCTCAACGCCACGGTGAAGGACTGGGACACCACCACGGTGCGCTGGGCATTGATGTACCCGGACGCCTACGAGGTCGGGGTGCCCAATCAGGGAATCATGATTCTCTACGAGGTGCTCAACGAGCAGCCCGACGTCCTCGCCGAACGGACCTACGCAGTCTGGCCCGACCTCGAAGCGCTGATGCGCGAGCACGGGGTCCCCCAGTTCACCGTGGAATCGCACCGGCCGGTCGGTGCTTTCGACGTGCTCGGAGTCTCCTTCGCAACCGAACTCGGCTACACGAACCTGCTCACCGCGCTGGACCTGGCCGGGATCCCCTTACGCGCCCACGAGCGCACCGACGAACATCCCGTCGTCATCGCCGGCGGTCACGCCGCATTCAACCCGGAACCGATCGCCGACTTCATCGATGCCGCGGTCCTGGGAGATGGCGAGGAGGCCGTCCTCGAGATCACCGCGATCGTGCGGAACTGGAAGGCGCAAGGTCGTCCGGGAGGTCGCCAGGAACTGTTGGGTCGGCTGGCCGAGACCGACGGCGTCTACCTGCCGGGCTGCTACGACGTGGGCTACCTTCCGGACGGCCGGATCGGACACGTCGTCAGCAAAGGACGCGCTCCACAGCAAGTAGCCAAACGCACCACGATGGACCTCGACAAGTGGCCCTACCCGAAGCAGCCACTGGTGCCGATCGCGGAGAGCGTGCACGAACGGATGAGCGTGGAGATCTTCCGCGGCTGCACTCGTGGCTGCCGGTTCTGCCAGGCCGGAATGATCACCCGGCCGGTGCGGGAACGGTCCATCGAGGGCGTGGGGGAGATGGTCCAGCGTGGTCTGGCAGCCAGCGGGTTCAGCGAGGTCGGACTGCTGTCACTGTCCAGCGCGGACCACTCCGAGATCGGCGAGATCACCAAGGGCTTGGCCGACCGTTACGAGGGCACCGGAACCAGCCTGAGTCTGCCGTCGACCCGGGTGGACGCGTTCAACATCGACCTGGCCAACGAGATCTCCCGCAACGGCCGCCGTTCCGGTTTGACCTTCGCTCCCGAGGGCGGCTCCGAACGGATCCGTCGAGTGATCAACAAGATGGTGTCTGAAGAAGATCTCATTCGCACGGTCTCCACCGCCTTCGGTGCGGGCTGGCGGCAGGTGAAGCTGTACTTCATGTGCGGTCTGCCCACCGAGACCGACGACGACGTGGTGCAGATCGCCCAGATGGCGCACAACGTGATTCGAGCTGGCCGGGAAGCCAGCGGCAGTAAGGACATCCGGTGCACGATCTCGATCGGTGCCTTTGTGCCGAAGCCGCACACCCCGTTCCAATGGGTCGCTCAGGAGCGTCCCGACGTCGTGGACGACCGGCTGCGGAAACTCCGCGCAGAGATCAACAGCGATCGAAAGATCGGCCGCAATGTCGGCATGCGCTACCACGACGGCAAGCCCGCGCTGATCGAGGGCCTACTGTCCCGCGGGGACCGGCGGGTCGGCCGGGTGATCGAACGAGTCTGGCGCGACGGTGGCCGGTTCGACGGCTGGAGCGAGCACTTCAACTACGACCGGTGGGTAGCGGCCTGCACCGAAGAGCTGACCGCCCTGGGCGTGTCACTGGAGTGGTTCACCACCCGCGAGCGCCGACGTGACGAGGTGCTGCCCTGGGACCACCTGGACTCCGGTCTGGACAAAGAGTGGCTCTGGGACGACTGGCAGGACGCGCTGGCCGGCCGCGAGCAGGACGACTGCCGATGGACCCCGTGCTTCGACTGCGGGGTCTGCCCGTCGATGGGTACCGACATCCAGGTTGGGCCCAGCGGCCGCCAGTTGCTACCGATCAGCCCGGTCGGGCGCTGAGCCCGGCTGCGCGCTCACTGCCCTCAGCGCGTTGACCAGGCCATGACCGTAGAACCCGTTTTCGGTGTTGCCCGCGCAGATGGTGTCCGGATCCCCACGCCCAGTGTTATAGCGGGGGCACGGCAGCGGGTCTGCCTGCTGGCGCAGCAGGGTGGCCAGCTCCTCGGCGCGGGCCTGGGGGTGGGCCTGGAGATGGGTCGAGGCGAGCAGCGCGGCCACCCCGGAGGCATGTGGCGCAGCCATGGACGTGCCGCACGCATAGTCGTATCCGCCGGGGACGGTGGACAGCACGCATCCGTTGGGGGACACGCCCGGCTGCTGCGCCAAGTCCCCACCCGGGGCCGTCACCGCGATCACGCCTAACCCGTAAGAGCTGTATTCCGACCTGACCCGCTGGGCGCCGACGGCCGACACCGCGATCACACCGGGCAGCTCCGCGGGCAGCACGTCGCAGTGTTGGTCCACGGGCCGGGGCTGCGGGGTCGGCGCGTTGTCCGGGCTGCGCACGTCTTGGCGGGGATCAGCCAGGTCCATCCGCTCGTTACCGGCCGCAGCGATGCCGAGTACCCCCTGGGCTGTTGCGTACTGAACCGCACGCCGGACCGCCTCATGGGCCACGGCCTGACCTGGCACGTTGGAGCACGTCAACAGCCAGGGATCGAGGAAGAAGCTGCTATTGGCGACACGCATCTGCTGCTGTGCGGCCCACATGAAGCCGCAGACGGCATACTCGGGGTAGATGAATCCGTCGTCGTCCACGACCTTCACCGAGGCAAGCCGGGCCCCTGGCGCCACCCCGGTGACGCCGCGCCCGTCATCGGCCGCCGCGATCATCCCGGCCACGTGGGTGCCGTGTACCGAGTTACTCGGACTCCACGCACTGGGTGCCTGATCGGGCTTACCGGACAGGCATCCCGCCGATCGGCCCGGATCCACAGCGGTCACCAAGTCGGGGTGCGTCGGGTCGATTCCGGAGTCCAACACGCCCACGAGCACTTCGGGGCTACCCCGGTTGATCGTCCTGGCTTGCGGAGCCTGGATCAGCTCCATGTCCCATTGCTCAGCTGAACGGTCGACGCCCAGCGCCTGCGCCGCCGCGGGGAGCTGATCGGCGGTGGGCAGCACGGCTGTGTCGTTCGCTCGGGAACTGGTCAGCTCGGCTCCGTGCGGTGCGGCCAGCGCCTCGGCCTGTGCACTGTAGGCGCGATCGGGCCCGAATCGGGCGGCGAACCTCGGCTCGGTGGAGGTGGCGACCGCGACCCCAATCTGCCGGTAGTAGGCGATGCTGTTGCCGCAGGCCGCTCGGATCTCCCGCGCGACTCGCCGATCGGAAGTCTCGGCGTTGAACAGCGTGACGTAGCGCAGCACCGGACCGGTCGAGGCGCAGTCCGGCGGCGAGGCCGGCACCCCGGCTGCGGCGTGGGCTATTTCGGGCGACGGCGATCCGGGCACGACGAGCACGGCTCCGACGACCGCGGCGATCCGCAGCAGACGAAGCAACACCCACAGCCTCCAAGTGGACAGGTGGACTGACGCCGTGACCGTATTGACATCCTCCTCGCCTTGAAAGGGCGGGATTCCCACTACGCAGTCAGGGAGGGTACGTGTTGAGGTTCGCGGTTCACGGGCCCACCCGACGGCAAGCCTTCCCGCGCAGTCACGGCGTGCCCCGCCGCGATGTTGCGTGCTGCATTCAAGGTCGGCGTTGCTCATATGCCCGCAGGCGACGCACAATGTTCCGCCGGTACGGCGGTCTCTGCGGCGTCAGGTAGAGACGGAGCCGGGACACGCAGTCATTCTCACCGTTCAAGCCGACATCCCGGCATCATCGGTCGTGTCCCGGACTTCCTGCACGCCTGAAGGATCGGGCTTTCGCCCGTCCCTCAGAGTGGCCCGCGTCGTGAGTGGCATTGCGTGCTAGAACACCGTTACGCACTCACGAGAGGCTCCGATGCGCCACAATCCCTCCGCCGCCCCGGTCTGCAAGGTGCGGCTGCGCTACGCCAAGCGGGGAAAGCTGCGGTTCACGTCACACCGCGACGTCGCCAGAGCCTTCGAGCGTGCGCTACGGCGGGCCGGCCTCCCGATGGCCTACTCGCAGGGCTACAGCCCGCATCCGAAAATCTCCTGGGTGGGTGCGGCGCCCACCGGCGCGGCCAGCGAGGCTGAGTACGTCGAGATCCAGCTCGTCGACCGCGTCGATCCGGAGGTGCTCCGCGGCGAACTCGACGCGGCGCTACCGGAGGGGCTCGCTGTGCTCGAGGCGGTCCTGGCGGGTCCTGGCGGACTCGCCGAGCGAATCGAAGCGAGCAGGTGGCGCATCGAGGTCCGCGAGTGGGACATTGAGCAGCTACGGCAGGCCACTCAGGCACTGCTCGCTGCATCAGAATTGCAGGTCCAACGCGTCACCAAGGACGGACTGCGCTCGTTGGACGCGCGGGCGGCCATCGTCTCGCTGAACATCGAGGATTTCCCCACGCTGGCGCCTGCGCCCGATCAGCTCACCCGGTGTGGGATACTTCTCGCGGTCGTACGGCAGGCTAACCCTGCGGTTCGATCCGACGATGTGCTGAGTGCGCTCGGCGTCGTCGCCGGTCTTGCACCGCCGGTGCCCGCGAAAGCGATCCGGATGGCGCAAGGTCGGCTCGACGACTACGGGGATCTTGTC
>JALZDN010000009.1 GCA_030862525.1 Actinomycetota bacterium
GGCGGTAGCGGTGGGATTTGAACCCACGGAGGGCGTGAACCCTCACGCGCTTTCGAGGCGCGCTCCTTCGGCCGCTCGGACACGCTACCGCCGGTCACGATACCGGACGTATCGGCGCGGCCGTCCCGCGGTGGTGAGCGAAGAACTCAGTGAGCAGGGCGGCGCACTCGTCAGCTAAGACACCACCGACGACCTCGGGGCGGTGCGGCGACCGACGATCCCGGACGACGTCCCACAGCGACCCGACCGCGCCGGTCTTGGGCTCCCAGGCACCGAACACCAGGCGTCGCACCCGGGCCGCCACCAGGGCACCCGCGCACATCGTGCACGGCTCCACGGTGACGACCAATGTGCAACCTGACAGCCGCCAGCCATCGCCCCGCCCGGCACGTCCCAGCAGGGCAGCCCCGGCGCGCAGCACCAGCAACTCGGCGTGTGCGGTGGGGTCTCCGGTGGCCTCCCGGGCGTTGCAGGCTGCGGCCAACTCGACGCCGTCGGCGTCCACCAGTACCGCCCCGATCGGCACGTCCCCGGTGGCCACCGCGCCGCTGGCCATCTCGAGAGCGCGCCGGACCAGCGCTGTGTCGGCCTCCGGGTCGGCGTTAGCCGCCACCACCGTCATCTCGGCTGCTTCTCCAGCAGCGCAGACAGCTGCGATCGGAACCCACATCGCTGAGCGATCATGTCGAGCTGCTCGTCCGGGTACAGGTCCACCTCATCGATGATCACCTGCATCTCCGCTGCCGGCAGCCCCAAATCGGCGAGCAGCCCGAGATCACCCTCCGGCCAGATATCGTCTGCGTCTACAGCGTCCTCTTCGGGAGCCTCGACGCGCAGCCGATCGAGCACGTCGGCGGCGACGTCGTAGTCCAGCGCTGCGACGGCGTCGGACAGCAACAACGACACACCGCCAGGCACGGGTCGCACGACAACGAAGAACTCGTCATCGACGTCGAGCAGGCCGAAGACGGCCCCCGTTGAGCGTTGCCCGCGCAGCTCAGTGATGGCCGCGTCGAGATCGCGCAGGGCCGCAGTGTCCAGTGGTGTGCACTGCCAGCGCCCGTCCTCGCGAACCACAGCGACGGCAAAGCCGGTGACCGCCATGAGGCAAGTATGCGCTGTCTGGCGCGGCAGGGAAGCATAATACGTGTCCGACTCCCCGATGCCCAGATCTGAACCCAGATGAGGTGCCCTGATCCGGTACCAGAAGAGATGCCAAGATAGGAGGCTGTGAGCACGCCCGCCCCCCGTCACCGACAGCGCACCGGCAGCCGTTCCCGGTCCCGCTCGACCAGTGTGGGCGTCAGCACTCTGGTGGGCGCTGCCAGGACGTTGCAGCCACGGACGATTGCGCTGCGCCGTGCCCTGCATCGGCACCCCGAGCAGGGCTTGCACCTACCCGAAACTCAATCCGCCGTACTGCAGGCGTTGGCCGATCTACCAGTGCGAGTGCAGACCGGGCAGTCCGCCAGTTCGGTGATCGGGGTGATCGAGGGCGCCCGGCCGGGACCGACCGTCCTGCTTCGGGCGGACATGGACGCGCTGCCCGTCGCCGAGCAGTCCGGCGTGCCGTTCAGCTCGGAGCTACCGGGCTCGATGCACGCCTGCGGGCATGACACCCACGTCGCGATGTTGACCTCCGCCGCGCGGTTGCTGGTCGAGCGGCGCGCAGATCTGGTCGGGCGGGTGCTGCTGATGTTCCAGCCCGGAGAGGAGGGCTTCCATGGCGCGCGGCACATGCTCGACGAGGGCCTGCTGGACACCGCCGGGATACCGGAGCGCGCGCTGGCCGTGCACATCACGTCCACTCTGGACCGGGGAGTGGTGCAGACCAGACCCGGCGCCATCATGGCGTCGTCAGACGTGCTGCGGGTGACCGTCACCGGCCGAGGAGGACACGCCTCAGCACCGCAGAACGCACTGGACCCGGTGCCCGCAGCGGCCGCCATGGTCGGTGCGCTCCAGACGATGGTCACCCGGACGCTCAGCGTCTTCGACCCGGCAGTGATCACCGTCACCCGGATCTGTGCGGGCACGACCTCCAACATCATCCCCGAGACCGCGGAGCTGGAAGGCACCATCCGTGCGCTGTCCGAGCACACCCGCGCCACGGTGCACCAGGAGGTGCGTCGTGTCTGCGAACACGTCGCAGCAGCGCATGGCTGTGCTGCCACCGTGCAGATCGACCACGGTTATCCGGTCACCGTCAACGACGACGAGGTGAGCCCCCAGGTACTCGACTTGGCCCGCCGGATGCTGGGCAGCGAGCACGCCGAGATCATGCCGGACCCGATGATGGGCGCCGAGGACTTCTCCTACGTCCTGGCGAAGGTCCCCGGCGCGATGGCGTTCCTGGGCGCGTGCCCGTCAGGTCATGAGCCGGACACCACCCCGGCGAACCATTCCAATCGGGTGGTCTTCGACGAACCAGCGATGGCCCACGGGGTGGCCCTTTACGCCGGTTTCGCGCTCGAGGCGCTGACGCGGTGAACGAGTCCCGGCTGTGCGTGATCGGGTTGGGCCTGATCGGCGGGTCACTGCTGCGCGCCGCCGACGGTGCGGGCTGGAAGGTCCGGGGCACCGCGGCGTCGGATGCCACCGTCACCGCGGCTCGGGAAGCCGGTTTCGACGTCACATCCTCGATCGAGGATGTACTGACGGATGCCGCAGACGACGCTCTGGTGGTGCTCGCGGTCCCGCTGCCCGCAGTAGTCGACGTGCTGCCGGTGGTGGCGCTACACGCCCCCCGCTGCCGTCTGACCGACGTGGTCAGCGTCAAGCAACCCGTCGCGGCGGCGGTGGCGCGGCACACCCCGCTGGCCCGCTATGTCGGCGGGCATCCGATGGCGGGAACGTCCGCCTCGGGCTGGGCGGCCGGGTCGGGGACGTTGTTCACCGGGGCGCCCTGGGTGGTGGGCAGCGATGACGGCGCGGACCCGATGGTGTGGGCGCAGGTCGCCCGGCTCGCGCTGGACTGCGGCGCGACAGTGGTGCCGGCCGGCGCTGAGGACCACGACGCCGCGGTCGCCCGGGTATCTCACCTGCCGCACGTGCTGGCCGCTGTGCTCGCTTCGGTGGGTGCCGATGGTGGACCCTTGGCGATGGCCCTGGGCGCGGGCTCGTTCACCGACGGCACCCGGGTGGCCGCTTCCCGGCCCGAATTGGTGCGCGCGATGTGCGAGGGCAACCGCAGTGCACTGCTGGCTGCGGTGGATGATGCGCTCGGCCGGTTGGGCGCGGCCCGCGGCTCACTGGCATCCACCGGGGCACTGGACGCCACCATCCGGGCCGGTCACCTGGCCCGCCGAGCCTTCGACGCAGCCCGGGACGGTCGCGACGGCGACACCGTGCGCGTCGACCTGGCCACTTCCGGCGCATTAGAGCGCCTACGCGAGCTCGCCCAATCAGGCGGCCGCGTCATCGCCCTGCACGGCACCCGCTGCCAAGTCGCCCTTTAACCATCACCGCTGGACGGTGAGCATGATTGAGGGGTGGACGGACCGGAGTGGAGGTTGGCGGCTGAGCCGTACAACGCCGTGGTGCAGCGGGTTGCGGTGCGGCCGGCGATGTCCGGTCCGTTGAACGGCTGGCCAGTGGCGGTGAAGGACCTCATTGACGTGGCAGGGCTGCCCACCCGCTGTGGTAGCGCGGTGCTGGCCGACGCCGCCCCGGCGCAGCAAGACGCCGCCGTGGTGGCCCGGTTGCGCGCGGCCGGCGCCGTGGTGGTCGCCAAGACCCACACCCACGAGTTCGCCTACGGACCTACCGGGGACGTCTCCGTGGACGGCCCATGCCACAACCCGCACGATCCGCAGCGAATCACCGGCGGCTCGTCGAGCGGGTCGGCGGCCGCGGTCGCTGCGGGACTGGTGCCGCTGGCGTTAGGCACTGACACCGGTTGCTCGACGCGTACCCCGGCCGCGCTGTGCGGGGTGGTCGGGCTCAAACCGGCGCACGGCGCGCTACCCACCGCTGGGGTGTTCCCACTGTCGGAGACCTTGGACCACATCGGACTGCTCGGCGCCGACGTCAGCACAGTCGCGGTCGCCTTCAGCGCGCTGACCGGGCACCGGATCGACCCGACGGCCCCGGTTGACGGCACCGTGGTCGGGCGCCCCACCGACCCCTACTGGCGGGTGTATGACCCGGAGATCACCGCCGCCGTGGACCGCGCTGCCGCCGCGCTGGAAGCCGCGGGGGCGATCCTGCGCGACGTCAGCCTGCCCGGCATCGAGGAACTCGCCGCCACCTACTACGTGATCGTCGACGCGGAGGCCTACGCCACCCACGCGCGCTGGCTGGCCCAGCGCCCCGGCGACTACCAGCCGGTCACCGCGGCACGGTTGCAGGCCGCGGCTCGACACACCGCCGCCGATTACGTTGCGGCGCAGCGGACCCGCCGCAGGTTGACCACCGAGCTGACCGGTCGACTGCACACCGCAGGTGTCGATCTGCTGCTGCTGCCGACCACCCCGCTGCGGGCCACCCCGATCGGCGCCGAACAGGTCCAAGCCCCGGATGGCACTCAGGTTGCGGTGCGGCCGGCGCTGCTGTCCCTCACGCTGCCTTTCAACCTGCTGGGCTGGCCCGCGTTGTCGGTGCCCGCCCCAGGAGCGACTGGGCTACCAGCAGGGATCCAGGTTGCCGGAGTGCTGGGCGGGGAGCAGGCGGTGCTCGCCGCCGGTGCTCGGATCGCGGCCGGCTGGCGGCCTTTCAGGTACGCCGGGCCAATCCGGGATACTCCAGCACCAGGCCGTCGGCGTCCACCGTGAGCTCCGCTTGGAAGAGGTCGCTGGTGAAGCCCACCACCGTGGTGTCGCCCACCGCCACGGTGCGATAGGTCTGCCGGACACCGCTCACTTCAAGCCCCGGCAACGAGACGAACGCCACCGGCAGGTCGTCGTATTGGGCCACTTCGTTGTGGGCGGCGGCGTGATGCAGACCCAGTCGGCGCACGGGCAGGGCATTGAACAGTGCACAGAACGCCAGATCGACGTCCAGGGCGCCGCCGAAGTGGGTGCGCACGGTGCCCACACCATGATCGACCAGCCAGATGCCCTCCTCCGAGCGAGTAAGGCCGACGTACTGCTCGCCTTGGGCCCGAATGGTGCGAACGGTCAACCGCTGAACTACACCGACGTCGTCGGTGGCCAGGGAGTACGACGCCGAGTACGCCTCGGTGCCCTCTCGCCGAGCACTGACCAGCGACCCGCTCGCCCGCATGCTGCGCCCGCCGAGGACCACCCGCGCCGCCTCCAACCGCAGGCCATCCGCACCGGCCCAGGTCAGCATCCTCGTCACTTGCGGCGCGCGGCGGGTCGACGTGGATACGGTCTCGCCGGTAAGCCGCTCACCGGCCTCCGGGGTGCTCACTGTCCGGTCTGAACGGGCAGGTCGTGGAGTTTCACCGGAGCCTCCTCGCGCTGGCAGGTGTACGACCGGACGGTCACGAGCCTAGCTTTTGCCCGATGATCGCACGGCCACGCACCGGATGGGATCCGTGGTATCTCGAACTGTGCAAGATCGCCGCAAGCGGCTGGCATCCGATAGCAGGTATGCTCGTGGTGAAGTCGGGGAGTAGCCTTCAGCGCGGACGAGTGTTTGAGGCCGCGCTGTGCTGGTTACTCGTTCAGAACAACCAATAGATCCGTCGATGGCCGGGGGGCGCCCGAGCATGCGGAGGTTCATCCCCGCTCTGTAGCGCGTTGCGTGCTCCGTCCCGGCTGGCGGCCGTCCAATCTGGATCACAACGAAGAAGGATCACATGCGCACGCCCATCTCCGACCGCCGACCGCGGGCCGGAATGACCGTCGCTCCCCGTCACCGGCAGAGCCGGCCCCTGCCGATGAGTGCCGTGGCCGTGCGCCGCGGCCCGTTCGGGGAGTTCGAGCTGCGCCCGGTGCGGGAGCACACCGTCGAAGCGCTGACCCCTGAGGCGGCGTCCGGCAAGGATTGAGTACCCACGAGTACCTGCACGTCGACGATCATCGCGTCATGCTTTCCGGCGGCGCGTGGTGATGCGACGACCTCCGGCTTACGCGGCGCGGCGGATGACGCCTACGGTAACGGTCATGCTGACAGTGACCGAGGCGGCGGCCCGGGCCATCAATTCCCTCGTAACCAAGAACCAGATGCCGGAGGGGGCAGGCCTGCGAATCGCGCCGCAGAGCGAAACTACCCGGGCAGAGGGGTTGGGACTGTCCATTGCGGCGGCCCCGGCCGACGAAGACACCGTGATCGAGAGCAACGGTGCCAAGGTCTTCCTCCCGTCCAGCGTGGTCTATGACCTCCATGAGTTGGAGCTTGACGTCGAACCCGCCGACGATGGCGGCGAGGTGCGCTTCATCGTCGAGCGCAGGAAAGACTGAGGCGGGGAGGCCGAGGTCTGCAGTCAGGCTGGAGCGAGATGGGGGAGTGCCACGCTGGCGAAGGGGACCACCCCGTCGCTGCCCAGTGCGGCGCCGCGTGCAACGGCGGCGGAGAAACGGTCCGCACCGAGCTCGCGGCGCAGTACCGCGGCGTGCGTGACGAGCCGGTCGGCGTCGGCTCCATAAGCCGGTGTCGCGGTGGCACTGGCGGTGAGCGCGCCGTACAGCACCGCAGCTTGCTCGGGTGCGTCCAGGCGGATCAATAGATCGATGACGTGCCGCAGCGTGATCCACTGCTGGGTCCAGTTGCCCGCCTGGCTCCAGTGGTCGACGGCCTCGCCGAGCAACCGGGCCGCCTGTTGCGGATCACCGTGCCTGGTGTGCAGCGAGCCGGCCGACACCAGCGCGACCCCGAGCACGAACCGGTTCCGCGCGGCGCGGGCGGCGGCCACGGCGCGGTCCAACGCCTGCCGCGCCCGGTCAGGCTCCTGGTCCAGCAGCGCTTCACCTAGGGCATAGTCGGCCCACGCGAGTGCGGTGGGGTTGGCGATCGCCTTCGCAAGCTGCTTGGCCCGGTCGGCGAGCTCGGCCGCGGTGCGGGTGTCGCCCTGGTAGGCGCGGGACAACGCGTTGCCCACCGTGGCAAAGGTGGCGAGGTAGGCGTCCCCCGCGTCCCCCGCGAGGTCAGCGGCCGCGGTGTACAGTCGGCCTGCGTGCGCCAAGCGGCCCTCGAACAGCGCCACGTCAGCGAGCGTGCACAAAGGGTATCGGCGCACCGGATCGTCCTGGGCCACCACATCCAGCGCGCGTTGCGCAAGAGCGGCTGCCCCGGCGAGGTCACCGCTGAAGCGGGCACCGGCCGCGGCAGCGAGCACTATGGGCAGCAGCGGGTCCTGTGGGGCCTTGTCGGCGGCACGTGCGGCCCAGACGTGGATCTCCGAGGGAGCGCCGGCCTCCCCGTAAAGGAACAGAGCAGCTGACAGCCGCATCGCCAGCGCCGGCTGGTGGACGAGTACCCACTGGTGAGTACTACGCAGGTCGTCGAACGCTGCGGCGAGCGCGTCGGCCCAAGTGGCCTCCTCGGCCCCAACCAGCCCGATTGCCGCGGCTTCGGCCAGCTCGACGTGGTAGCACGCGTGGGCCAGGCAGGCCGCGGCGTCCTCGCCCCGCTCGGCGAGCTGCTGCCGACCGTAGGCGCGGAGGGTCTCCAGCATGGTGTATCGGGTCGGCGCTGTGTCGGCCTGGGCGACCAGCATGGACTTGTCCACCAGCGCGGCCACGCTGTCGGTGACCTCCGGCTCCGCCCCGCCGGTGACGGACACCGCCGCGTCGAGGGAGAAGGCCCCCATGAACACGCTGCACCGCTCGAACACCACCTGCTCGAGGGGACTGAGTAGGCGGTAGGACCAGTCCACGACGGAGGCCAGCGTGCGGTGTCGCTCCTCCCGGATCCGCCGGCCACTGCGCAGGAACTGCAACCGGCGTTCCAACCGGTCGGCGATTTCCTGTGGTGACAAGGAAGGGACCCGGGTGGCGGCAAGCTCGATCGCTAGCGGCAGGCCGTCGAGCCGGCGACAGATCTCAGCGACCGCGGCGACGTTGTCATCGGTGAGGACGAAGGCCGGGGACGCCGAGGCGGCGCGCCGCCAGAACAGCGCAACCGAGGCCATCGCGGCAACGATCGACACGTCGCCGGAGATCGCCGCCGGCGCCACCGGGACCGGCAGCGGCTGCACAGGCAGCACCCGTTCCCCATCGGTGCCGAGCGGCTCGCGGCTGGTGGCCAACACCTTCAGGTCCGGGCAGCCGCGCACCAGCGCATCGGCCAGAGCGGCCGCAGCGTCCAGCACGTGCTCACAGTTGTCGAGCAGGAGCAGCAGCCGCCGTGGGCGCAGGTACTCGATGAGCCGGTCGGTGACGGTGAGGCCCTGCCGCTGCTGCACGCCGAGCGTGGTGGCGACCACGTCGGGGACCACGGTGGCATCCCGCACACCGGCCAGCTCGCACAGCCAAGCCCCGTCGCGGTAACGCGGCTGCGCATCGGCCGCCACCCGCAGCGCGAGCCGCGTCTTGCCGACGCCGCCGACGCCGGTCAGCGTCAGCACGCGGGCCTCGTCGAGCGTCGCCAGCGCCGCCGCCACGTCGTCGGTGCGCCCGATCAGATCAGTCAGCTCCAGTCGGAGGTTCCCAGCTGGCGGCGGCTGCGGTCCGGGGATTCCGGCGGCCGGTGATGTCCGGTCACGTTCCGCGTTCTGCCGAAGAATCACCGCCTCGAGATCGCGCAGCGTCGGCGACGGATCGAGGCCCAGCTCGTTGGCGAGCAGATTGCGGTAGTCGCGGAAGGTCTGCAGCGCGTCTGCGGTCTGCCCGAGTCGGTGCAGCGCACGCATGAGCTGCGCCCGAGGTCGCTCGCGGAGTGGATCCGCAGCGACGAGTGCAGCCAGCCGCCCGAGGGTGTCCCCGGGCCGGTCGAGCGCCATGACCGCATCGACCCAGTCCGAGCCGGCAGCGAGCCGGAGGTCCTCCAACCGGGCGGCTTCGGCCCGGGCGAACTCGTCGTCGGCGAACTCCGCGTAGGCCGATCCGCGCCACAACGACAGGGCCTCCTCGAGGAGCGCCGCGGCCCGGTCGGGGGGCTGGGACCCGGCGCTGCGCACCAGCCGCTCGAACCGCACGACGTCGACCTGCTCGCCGTCCACGTCGAGGAGGTATCCCGGTGCCCTGGTGAGCAGTCGGGCGGCGCCGTCGCAGCCCGCCGCGCGCAGGGCCTCCCGCAGCCGCCACACCAGGGTCTGCAACGCTGCCGCGGGCTCGGTCGGCTGCCCGTCCCCCCAGAGCAGCTGCGCGAGCCGGTCGGTGGAAACCACCGTGCCGTGCTGGACGAGCAGCGCCGCGAGCAGCCGGCGCAACCGCCCCGAGCGTAGCGGACCCCGGTCGCCACCCAGCTGCAGCGATCCGAGCACCCGAATGCGTACCGGCTCCACATACCCTCCGGCGCCACGATAGCCCGGCTACCCGCGGCGGCGGCGCCACAGCGTGAAACGAACGATCGGCAGGAAGCCGCGTGCCTCGGCGCCTGGCCGGCTCATGTCGCTGAACACTCCGGCGGCCGGCAGGCCGGGCAGTACCGCCAGCCGCCGCCGCGCCATCGCAGCCCAGTAGCCGCGCCCCCGCGCCTCGGGCAGCGTGACGCCGAGGCTCAGGTGGCCAATTCCCGCTTCGACGAACAGCGACCCGATGACCACCGGGCGATCCTCGACGTAGCCGACCCACAGGCGCGTCCGGTCATCGCTGAGGATCTTCTCGTTAGCGATCGCACCCGGCAGCCAGGGCAGCACCTCCGGGAACGGGAAGCCCTCCACGGCGACCCGCTCCCAGTCCCGGACTCCGGTTGCGGTGGTCACCGCCTCGATTCGCAGCTCTGGCGGATCGACACCCGCCGGAGCTCGTCCTGCCGGGCGAACCAGCAACGGCGGATGTCCCTCCAGTTCCCAGCCGCGGGCGGTCAGGTCCGGGGTGGGCCACGGACTCCACAACTCCACGTCCCCGCAGCCGTGACCGTCGTAAAATGCTTCGATGTCCGCCAGGATGTCCTCGACCCGTTCGGGCGGCCGCAGCAGTACCGCGGAGTTGTACAGTCCCGAGGGATGGCCGAGGTCCGCGGCGACGAGGTCGTCACGTCGCAACGTGCGACCTCCCATGGCGGTCGCCACGGCCTCCTGATAGGCGGCCAGGTTGAGCACATAGCGGTGCAGGAGGGTGTCCCCTACCGGGGTGTCGACGCCCCAGCCATCCTCCAGCCGGACCAGCGTGCCCATGTCAGGCCTCCAGCCGATAGAAGCGCCACAAGTCGTTGGCGATCGGCAGGATCTCGACGCTGGCGTAACCGGCGTCGCGGGCCCATTGCCGGACGGTGTCGGCGCGCAGCACCGTGCCGTGTGCGATCTTAGGCGATTCCGCAAGTGTCGCGGGCAGGCAGTGCAGCACGCTGAAGGCGTACAGCAGCCGCTCAACCTCGTCGCCCGGCGCGGTGAACGACTCCGCAGTCCGCTCGTCGACGACCAGCAGCGGCGCGCCGGTGCCGAGCAGGCCGCGGATCTGCCGCAGCGCCCCGACCGGGTCGCCCATGTCGTGCAACGCCTCGAAGACGCAGACGAGGTCGTAGCCACCCGCGCCGTTGAACGCGGCGGCGTCACCGGCCTCGAACCGGGTCCGATCGGCCACTCCGGCTTCGGCGGCGTTGTGGCGCGCGTCGGCGACCGAGGCCTCGTCGAGGTCGACGCCGTCGACGTGCACGCCTGGATAGGCCCGGGCCAGTGCGATGCTCGACCATCCGGTGCCGCAGCCCACGTCAAGCACCCGGGCTGGTACCCCGGAACCCAGCCGGGTATGCACGTCCCCGAGCGCGGGAAGCCACTCGGTCGCCAGCTCGTTGGCGAACATCGGGCGGTTGAAGCTGCCGATGCCATGGCGGATCTCCGCGCCGTACCGGCTGAAGGCGACGCCTTCCCCCGTTCGGTAGGCAGCGGCCACCTCGGCGAGCGCCTTGGTCAGCCCCATCAGGCTCGGTGCCGCCGCGGCCATGTAGCCGGGACTCTCCTCGTCAAGCAGGGCCTCCGCGTGCCCCAGCGGCAAGGCGTAACGGCGCTGCGCCGGGTCACCCGGCGCGATCACCTCCACGAACCCTGCCGTGGCCTGCTGCTCCAGCCATTCCCGGGCGTAGCGCTCGGCGACCCCGGCGCTTGCGGCCAGCTCACCGGCGGTGGCCGGGCCGCAGTCGCGCAGCGCCGCATACAGGCCGGTCTGCACCCCGAGCTGTACGGTGAGCAGCTCCATGCCGTCCAGCAGGCAGCCGAACAGTCGCTCGCCCAGCGCGTCTCGCTGACGGGTGATGGTCTCCGTGACCTCGGTGGTCGTAGTCATCTTCAGCCTCCTCGCGGATCGGTGCCATCACCCTCGCCCGGCCCACTCGCACCCCGCTCTCAGCTCGCTCTCACGGCTTCGCCGAGCGTGCTGGTCAAGTCGGCTGATCCTGTCTCACACTGGGTGCCACGAGCGGAGCGCAGGCGCATGGGTAAATCCGAAGGGCAGCGGGCAGCGGCCAGCGGTGCCGAGTACGGCCGAGCGGACCTCGCCGACGTCTTCGTCGGCCGTGATCGGGAACGCGCCGAGCTGCACGCAGCAGTGGAGGCGGCCGTGGCGGCGAGGGGCTCTCTGCTGCTCGTGACGGGTGAGCCCGGGATGGGCAAGACCCGGCTGGGTTGGGAGGTCACCGAGTACGCACATCGGGTCGGCGCGCAGCCGGTCTGGGGGTCGTGCTGGGAGGGCGACGGCGCGCCGGCGTATTGGCCGTGGCAGCAGGTGCTGCGCCGGTTGACCGCTGAGGCCGCGATGCCCGGTACCGACGATGCGCTGGACCGGCCGGGGTGGGCACGCCTGTTCCCGGATCTTGCCACCGGCGTCGAGGTTCCCGCGCTGAGCAGCGACCCCGAGGCGGCCCGGTTCCGGCTCTTCGGCGAAGTCAGGGAGCACCTCGTCTCGGCGGCGGTGGCGCGTCCGTTGGTGCTGATACTGGACGATCTGCAGTGGGCGGATCTGCCGTCGCTGCGGCTCCTGCAGTTTCTGGCACCGCAACTGCGGTCGCTGCCGCTGGTGGTTGTCGGCACCTACCGCGACGTCGAGATCGACGATCCGGTTCGTGCCAAGATCTTCGCCGCGCTGGACCGCAGCGCACTGCGCATCGCCCTGCGCGGGCTGTCCGCCGCGGAACTGGGACGTTTTGTGGCCGCTGCTGCGGGCGCGGCTACGTCGGCCATGCTGGCCGCGGAGCTCCACCGGCGCACTGGGGGAAATCCGTTTTTCGCGCGCGAAGTGATGCGGCTACTGCTCGCGCAAGGTGTCGACACCGCGGACGCGGCGGCGGTCGGCGTACCGGCCACTGTGTCGGAGGTGGTCGAGCGCCGGCTGGCCCGGCTCCCGCAACCGGTCACCGACCTGCTCGCCGTCGCCGCCGTGGTCGGTGAGTCGGTTCCGCTGGAAGCGCTCACCGCCACCACCCGGCAGCCGATGGCGACCTTGGTTGATCTGCTGGACGCGGCGAGCAGGGCCGGACTGATCAGTCAGCGTTTCGACGACGCGGGCACGATCGCCTTCGCGCATGCCCTGGTGCGGGAGACGCTCTACGAAAACCTCGGCCCGGCCGGGCGAGCCGAGGTGCATGCGCGGGTTGGCCTCGGGCTGGAGTCTGTGGCCGGCACCGATCCGGGTGAGCTGGCGCACCATTTTCTGCGAGCGGGTCCGGCCGGGGCGCGGGACCGCGCGGTGCGATACGCCGTGCAGGCGGGCCGGCGCGCGCTTGACGCTCTCGCGCACGAGCAGGCCCAGGACTGGTTCCAGCGCGCACTGACCTGCACGGGTGACGACGGTGACGTCGGCGGAGAGGCGCGGATCGAGGCACTGCTGGGCCGGGCGGAGGCCCGTCGACGAGCGGGCGACCTCCCGGGGGCGCGCGAGGATCTGCAGTGCGTGCTGACTGCGGCCCGCCGCACCGGGGCCGCCACGGCGTTCGCGCGGGCTGCGCTCATGGTGCACCTGCTCGGGGTGGAGAGCGGACGGGCCCATGACGAACCCGTCGCGCTGCTCGACGAGGCCCGCCGCGCCCTGCCCGACAGCGAGGCGGACCTGAAGGCGAACGTGCTGTCCAGCCTGTCTCGTGAGCGCCGCCATTCCATCGACGATGTCAACGGCAGCGCCGCACCGCTGTCCGACGAGGCGCTCACCCTCGCTCGCCAAGCCGGGACGGCGGCAACACTGGCCCGGGCACTGCTGGCCCGCCACGATGCTCTCTGGGCGTTCGGCACTGGCGGGGAGCGGGTGCGGATCAGCGAGGAGATGGAAACCGCGGCGCAGCGGTCCGGCGACGTCGAGTTGCGGGTCGAGGCGGTGCTGCTGCAGGCCACCGCGCTGCTGGAGCTGGGCGATCCCGCGGTGCACGCCCGGCTGGACCGCCTGCATGAGATGACCACGGGGCTGCAGCAGCCCCGGCTCACCTACCTGACCCTCACCCGGCAGGCGATGCAGGACACGATGTGCGGTGAGTTCGGCCGGGCCCGATCGCTCATCGACGAGGCCACCGCAGTTGCGGCGCGGGGCAACGAGCCCGACGCCGGCAACGTCGCCGACACTCTCGAGTTCGCACTTGCCAGTCTCACCGGGCAGCGGGCCTGTCTAGCCGATCGGCGGCCGTCACGAATAGCGGGGCACTGGCCCGGCTTCCCTGCGTACTACACGCTGGCGTTGTTGGCTGCCGGCCGACACGAGGAGGCCAGGCAAGTCTTCGTCACGGTGGCCAGCACCAAGATGCACCGCCAGCCTTACCTGCTGTGGAACATGATTCACCTCCCGTACCTTGCGCAGGTGGCGGTCGCGTTCGACGACCCGGAGCTGATCGCCGAGTGTTACGGGGCGTTGCGTCCGTACGCCGGTACGACTTGTGTCATTGCCGCCGCGGTGGCCTTTTGCGGCGCCGTGGATCACCACCTGGGCGTGCTGGCACTCGCCATGGAGCGTGCCGACGACGCCGCGGCGCACCTCGAGGAAGCCCTCGCCATCCACGAACGTCTCAGGGCGCGCCCGTGGGCTGCGCTCACTCGTTATTGGCTCGCCAGGGCGGTCCTCGCGCGTGACGGCGAGGTCGGCCGGGAGCAGGTGACCGAGCTGGTGCGCCGGGTCAAGGTCACCGCCGACGAGCTCGGGATGATAGAGCTCAGCGCCTCGGCAGCGGAGCTGATGGCCGGCCAGCAGCGGGTTGGGAGCATGCGCCGGGTTGGTGGGGTGTGGACGCTCGCCTGGGACGGCCGCGAGGTCAGCGTGCCCGACGCGAAGGGGCTGCGCGACCTCGCGACGTTGCTGGCCCGCCCCGGCCACGAGGTGGCTGCCACCGACCTGGTCGCGGCGCGCACCGGCGGCCCGGCCCCGTCGGCGGCGTCAGCCGACCCAATGCTGGACAACCGGGCGCGGGCGGCGTACCGGGCCCGCCTCGCCGCGCTCGAAGACGAGATCGATGAGGCTGACCTGCGTCACGATTTCGGACGCGTCGCGCGGGCTCGGAGCGAGCGGGAGGCGCTGATCGACGAGCTGCGCCGCGTGACCGGCCGCGGTGGCCGGATCCGCCGGCTCGGCGACGACGCCGAGCGGGCCCGCAAGGCCGTCACCGCCCGGATCCGGGATGCGCTTCGGCGCATCGAGGACCAGCATCCGGATCTCGGCGCCCACCTGCGCGCTGCGCTGCGCACCGGCACCTTCTGCTGCTACGGACCGGCCGAGCCCACGATCTGGCGCATCCGCTAGACCGGATCTAGCGAGTCGTGTCAACCGTCTGGCGCCTTCCTGGTCGACAGCACATTCGATCCAGAACTTTCGACCAAGGAGGACACCATGCCTGATGAGAAGAAACTGAACGCCTTCCTCGGCACCATCGTGAGCGATCTGGGTGCGGCGAACTCGGCGGTGCTGGTCCGCATCGGTGACCGGCTGGGGCTGTACAAGGCGATGGCAGGCGCGGGGCCACTGGACTCAGCCGAACTGGCCGAGCGCACCGGCACCGCCGAACGCTACGTGCGGGAATGGCTGGCCAACCAGGCCGCCGGTGGTTACGTGCGCTACGACCCGCCGACCGGGCGCTACGAGCTGCCCGACGAGCACGCGATGGTCCTGGCCGACGAGGACAGCCCCGTACTGATGCTCGGCGGATTCGATTTCACCGCCACGTTCTTCGCCGACGAGGACCGGATCCTCGACGCGTTCCGCACCGGGCTCGGAGTGGGCTGGCACGAACACGACCCTCGGCTGTACCCCGGCTGCGATCGGTTCTACGGTCCGCTGTACAAGAGCAGCCTGGTGCAGTCCTGGATTCCCGCCCTCGACGGCGTGGCGGACAAGCTTGCGGCGGGCGCCCGGGTGGCCGACGTCGGTTGCGGGCACGGCAGCTCCACCCTGGTGCTGGCCGAGGCGTTTCCGAACTCGACCTTCGTCGGGTTCGACTACCACGACGCGTCGATCGCCGCCGCCCGCAAGGCTGCCGCGCAGGCCGGCGTGGCCGACCGGGTCCGCTTCGAGGTCGCCGGAGCCAAAGACTTCCCCGGCAGCTACGACCTGATCTGCTTCTTCGACTGCCTGCACGACATGGGCGACCCGGTGGGCGCCGCCGGCCACGTGCGCGACGCGCTCGCCCCGGACGGCACCTGGCTGCTCGTCGAACCGATGGCAGGCGACCGGACCGAGGACAACCTCAACCCTATCGGCCGGCTTTACTACGCGGGCTCGGTGATGCTGTGCACCCCGTGCTCGCTAGCGCAGGAGGTCGGCCTAGGACTGGGCAACCAGGTCGGTGAGAAGAGGCTGGCTGAGCTGCTCACCCAGGCCGGGTTCGGCCACGTCCGCCGCGCCACCGAGACGCCGTTCAACCTCGTCCTGGAGGCGCGACGAGTGAAGCACCCAGAGACCGAAGATCGCTAAGCCGAGATCACGCCGACAGCAGGCGCTGGAAGAATTCGCGGTAGCGCTGGAAGCTCACCCGCAGGTCCTCGGTCGACATGGCCTCGCTCGTGTGCCCGCTTCCGACGTTCGCGCGGATCTCTTCCAGCGTGCGGTCGATCAGCACGCTCGCCTCATGTACTGCGCGCTGGGGGTCGTCGACAAAGGTTCCCTGAACCCGCTGCCATTCGTCGCGCATGCCGGCCGCGTCATTGAGCAGACCCACGCGCTCCGCACCGCCAGCGCGGCCGGGCTCATGGGCCGCGGTCGTCGCCGGGTGGCCGGCGTGGGCACCTGTGCTGGGCGCGACGGGCTCGGGATACCGGGCTGAGTCAGGCTCGTGAGCTGGGTCAGGCTCGTGAGCCGGGTCAGGCTCGTGAGCCCGATGAGAGTCATGAGAGCTGTCCACGACACCCCCGGAAGCGACCGAGTCCGGGTCATCCGGATGGCTGGTCTCTCGATCCTTCTTGTCGAGGAAGCGGCTCATCTCACTATCGACAAAGCGGCGCACCCGCTTGCCCAGGCCCTCCGACCGTTCCGGCTCCCCAGAGTGTTCCTGCGGCGTGTTCATCCTGAACCTCCGTTGATGACCTCAACGCAAAGCCTCCGCACCTCATTCGCCACATACCCCGCTGCCCGGGTGATCACACACGACACACCCGTTCGACGTTTCGATCGCCACCACCGCCTGAGCGGATCGCGAGTACGGGACGAAACGGCTGAGTGTGCCGTAAGATCAGCGGTTGCGTTCAGGTGAAACTTGGGGAGGCGCCGTGATCGTTCTTGGTCTGATCTTGCTGGTCGTTGGCTATCTGCTCGGCATCCAAATCCTCTGGGTTCTCGGGATCATCCTGGTGGTGGTCGGGGCAATCCTGGAGCTGCTCGGCGCCCTCGGGCATGCCATCGGTGGCCGGCGGCACTACTACTGAGCGCTCCACGGTCATACCCAGAGGTCGGCGATGTACGACCGGGTGTGTCGGATGCTCGCTGGGCTAACAGGCTGGGCGCGGTGTCCGCTCGGTCTGACTTCGGCACGGTCACGCCGTGCCCCGCGCCCACCCGGACAACCCACCCCCGGCTGGCGCCGCTGGCTACCGCCGGGTGGCGCAGCGACGTTGCCCCCTACCTGACCGGTGATGTCGCTGGTGTTCGACATTTCGCCGCGCTGCGCGGAGCACGGCTGGCAAGTGCCGGGCTATACCTTCCCGGCCCACCGCACCGATCGGGCAGTGCTGCGCTTCGGGATCCGCAACGGAATGACCCACGACCTAGCCCAAGTCCTGCTGGCCGACCTGCGCAGGTGCCAGCACGAGCGCATCCGGCGCCACGCATCGAACGTCAGACTACGGCCGCGGACCTGTCGAGACGAAGGTCGAAGCGTCAGTAATAGTGTCGTCGGCCACCAACGGCACGCCCGGCGCTACCCAACAGCAACAGGACCACCCCGACCACCAACAGAATGACCCCGAGAACCCACAGAATCTGGATCCCGAGCAGGTAACCCACCACGAGCAAGATCAGACCAAGAACGATCACGATGCCTCCCGGGAGTTCCGCCTGGCCACCCTCCCGCCAAGTTTAGGGCATATCGACCACTTTGGGTACTAAAGCCAGCGCGCAGGCACTCATGATCGCGCGTCACGGCTGCTCCGATTACAGATACAGGCACCGGACAACGGCGGCTACGGACAGCTGGGCCGGTGCGGGACATTGACCACCGCCTGGCGCTGCTCCAACGCCGGCGAGTTTCAGTTATGCGTCGCTCGGCCATGCCGTCGCCTACGCCGAGATGCTCGGCCTGCGGCCACCGACAGGACGGCTTCCCGACCCCGGAGCGCCACGACGGCATGGCCGCGTTCGGCTTTGCCGACTCGGTCACGACCGCACCGCAGAGGGCTGGACCACCACGCTGCCCTCGACATCGCGAAGATGCCATTGAAAGACAGCCGTGCTCCCGTGGTGCCCTGTAGGTGGCGGGGGCAATGCGGCACGAACGCGCCTCGTTGGGCAGACGCAAGTGCACCTGAGCGTGCGGTTAGCGGAACATATGCACTTGTTGTTAAGCTCGCCTGCCGGCTATGCATCGTTCATATGGTTTTCAATTCGGACCCTTAATGTGTATTTTGTTCGAGTGTGTCGCTCACGGACCCTGCAGTGGGAGACCGACATGGACGTTCGGTGGAAGTTCTGGAGACGCGACCAGGACGAGCTGCAACGCGTCGCTGTAGGCGACCCGGATCCCACCTCAGATGCCGGTATGACCAACGGGCCTCGGAAGTGTCGGTTCGAGTGGGCTGAGGAGATCTCGCCAGAAGCAAGGCCGTTTTCACCTAGAAAAGGAGCATCACTGCGCTGCGGTATCTGACATGCGTCTGTCAGATCGCCACGTAGCCGGGGGCGGAGAGCCCCGGCTGCGTTCAGGACGATACGGAAGTTATCATGGGAAACGGTTGGAAACATTGGCTGAGTATTTTCGCAGCTGCGACGGTCCTCACTGGTGGGCTAGCCTCGATCTTTCATCGCGACAACGCAACAGCGCGACAGTCCTCAGGTCGCTGCAGCGGTTTATGCCCCTGCGGGACCATCTGAAGCGCGTAGGAAGCGTTGAGAGCTGGCGCCCCTCACGGTGCGAGCCGGACCACGGCCAGCTGCGGAGCTGATTACAGCGATCGGCGACAAGGCCGGAGTCGCGGCGCTACGCCGTTGCCTCGTCGAGCACGAGGCAGAACGGGTGCCCTGCTGGGTCCAGGTAAACCCGGAAGGTCGTCCCGGGCTGGACGTCAGCCTTGCGAGCGCCCAGCGCCAGCACCTGCTCCTCGCCGACATCGAGATCCGGCACGTCGAAGTCCAGATGAGCCTGCTGAGGGTGGTCGTCGCTCGGCCACACCGGGGGTCGGTGGTGGGGGGCGCGCTGGAAGGCCAGCGTCGCGCTGCCATCGCTGCGCAGCTGCACCCAGTCGTCGTCGTCGCGGTCAGGCTCCCAGCCCGTGATCGCAGCATAGAATTCCGCGAGCACCCGCGGGTCGGGACAGTCAAGCGCCACCAGACTGAACTGTGCGATACCAGCCATGCCGCGGACAGTACTGGCGGACCCCGACTGTCTTGGCTCAGAACCCGATGGGACCGCCACCGTCGCGGTAGACCATGGCGACGGATGGGCGGGGCTGCGCGCTGCCGCCGTCGGGCCAGCGCGACGCCGGGTTGGCCGGTGAGGCGTCGTCGGAGTCGCCGGGGTGCTGCGGGGAGACCAGCACGAACTGCTCCTCGATCACCGGGCCGCAGGCCTCCGCCCCGACCGGAACGGTGGCGAAGAGCTTGACCAGCCCGCGCTGCTCGCCCTGCAGCGCAACCCCGTAGAGACCGTCGTTGAAGCCCAGCTCGTTGCCGTCGGTGGAGATCCAAAGATTGCCGTACCGATCGAAGGCCAGGTTGTCCGGGCACGAAATCGGGCTTACCTGGGACTTGTCGAAACCCGCGAAGTAGGTCGACGGATCCGCGGGATCCCCGCACAGCAGCAGCACCCGCCAGCCGAATCGGGTCCCGGTGGGGTCGTCGCCGGCCTCTGCCAGCTCGATGACGTGTCCGTGCTTGTTGTTGCGGCGCGGGTTGGCCTCGTCCGGTGCGGCGCCGTCGTCGACGCCGCGCTCGTCGTTGTTGGTCATCGCCAGGTACACCCGGCCGGTTTGTGGGTGTGGCTGGACGTCCTCCGGGCGGTCCATCTTCG
>JALZDN010000021.1 GCA_030862525.1 Actinomycetota bacterium
TTACCCCGCTCACGCGGGGCGGTCTGTTTTCTGTGGCACTGTCCCGCGGGTCACCCCGGGTTGCCGTTAGCAACCACCCTGCCCTGAGGAGTCCGGACTTTCCTCGACGGGCCCGTCACCGAGCCCGCCGCGACCGCCCGGCCAGCTCGTCCGCCCCATCAGCATAGATCGTCCCGGACCGGGTTAGCGTGGCACCTCGTGCCACCGGTCGACCTTGCCCTGCTAGTCGTCGCCGGCGTCGCATCGGGTGTTGTCAACGCCCTGGCCGGTGGTGGGTCGCTGCTGCTGTTCCCGGCGCTACTGGCAGTCGGTTTCTCACCGCTTGCGGCGAATGTCACCAACTCAGTCATCCAGTGCCCCGGTTATGTGGGCCTCGCTCTGGGCAGCCGTCCGGAGCTGCGCGGGCAAGGGGGCCGGGTGCTGTCGACCGCTGGCGTCGCGGTGGCGGGTTCGCTGGTGGGCAGCTTGCTGCTGCTGGTGCTGCCCGTCGAGATGTTCGACGCGGTGGTGCCTGTGCTGGTGGCGCTGGCCACGGTGCTGCTCGGGGTGCAGCCGTGGCTTACCCGGTGGATCGGCGAACCGCAACCCGAGGCGCCGGACCGCCGGGCGTTCCTCCTGCCGGTGGTGTTCCTCGCCGCAGTCTACGGCGGCTATTTCGGGGGGGCGCTCGGCGTCATCCTGATCGCGGTGCTCGCCCTCGCCGCACATGACGACTTGCGCAGACTCAATGCCGTCAAGGGCGTCCTGTCGCTGATCATCAGCGTGGTCAGCGTGGTCGTGTTCGCGATCGGAGCTCCGGTGGACTGGCTGGCTGTCGGGCTGCTCGCCCCCACCACGCTGATTGGGGGCTTCCTCGGTGCGAAGCTCGCCGGTCGGCTGCCCGCGCCGGTATTGCGGGTTGCGGTAGTCGTGGTGGGCTTGGCGGTGTCGATTTATCTGTTCGTCACCTGAGGTGTGCGCCAGAGCACGACACACCGTGCACCACGTGCGGACGCGCCCGGGGGGTGGGGCTGCTAGAGGTGGGAGGTGTCGTTGACGAGCCGGACTGAGGCGGCACCGTCGGGGTAGAACTCGGCGATGGACAGTGCTGCGAGATCCAGGTGCAGCCGGTGCAGCAGCGCCGGTCCAGCGTCCAGCGCCATCCGCAGCAACGCCTTGACGGGCGTGACGTGGGTGACCACGACCAGGGTCGCGTCTGCGTACTCGACGATCAGCTGGTCGCGCACCCGGCGGACCCTGCGATGCACCCCATCCATGCTTTCGCCGTTCGGCGGCGCCACCGAGGTGTCGGTGATCCAGCGGGCGTGCAGGTCCGGATCCCGCTGCCGGGCCTCAGCGAAGGTCAGTCCCTCCCAGGCTCCGAAATCGGTCTCGATCAGCCCGTCGTGCACGCTCAACGGCACGCCGAGTGCGTCGGCCACGGGTTGGGCGGTCTGCCGGGCTCGCAATAGCGGCGAGCTGACCACCGCCACGACATCGTCCATCCTGGACAGCCGGGCGGCAGCAGCAGCTGCCTGCCGCTCCCCCAGCTCGGTCAGCTGCAGGTCCCCGCGCCCGGAGTAGCGGCGTTGGGCGGAGTACTCGGTCTGCCCGTGCCGCAGCATCAGCAGTCGGGTCGGGGAACCAGTGGCACCAGTCCAGTGCGACGGTGCCGCGGTGGGTGCCTCCGAGTTTTGGGTGACTGAGTTTCGGGTGACTGAGTTTCGGGTGACGCCGGCCTGAGCGTCCATCGCCTCGTTGGCCAGCCGGTCGGCGTGGGCGTTGCGGGCCCGCGGCACCCAGGTGTACGTGACGTCGCCGAGCTGGCGGGCCAGCCCGGCTGCCTCGCTGGCCAGCGGACGCAGGTGCGGTTGCTTGACCTGCCAGCGCCCGCTCATCTGTTCCACGACCAGCTTGGAGTCCAGCCGCGCCTCAGCGCACTCCGCGCCCTCCTTGAGTGCGGCGGTCAGCCCGGCGATGAGACCCGAGTACTCGGCGACGTTGTTGGTGGCGGTGCCCAGTCCCGCAGACACCTCGGCGAGCAGCTCCCCGGTGTCGGCATCTCGTACCACTGCCCCGTACCCGGCCGGACCGGGATTGCCGCGTGAGCCGCCGTCTGCCTCGATGATGACTCGCCGGGTCACAGCCCGGCCTCGCCGCGCACCAGCAGGACGCCGCACTCCTCGCAGCGCAGCACCTCATCGGGGGCCGCCTCCCGCAGGCGTCCGATTGCGGTGCGGTCCAGCTCCAGCTGGCAGGCGCCGCACCGTTGCTGTTGTAGCGGGGCGGCACCGGTGCCCCGCTGGGCTCGGATCCGCTCGTACAGCGCCACCAGGTCCGCGGGCAGCACGCCGAGCAGGGTGTGGCGCTCTTGTTGCCGGCGCTGCTCGGTGGCCTCCAGATCCACCAGTGCCAGGTCCCGCCGTCGAACGGCATCGAGGCGCCGCTGCTCGATGTCGGCCAGTTCGACGCGGCCGCGGTCGACGTCGACGCCGGTGGCCTCGCGTTGCTCCATCACCTCCAGTAGGTCGTCCTCCAAGACCATCTGGCGGCGTTGCAAGGTGGCCAACTCATGTTGCAGGTCCTCCAACTGCTTGCCGGAGCTGATCGATCCGGAGTCGAGCAGACCGCGGTCGCGGTTCTCCCGGGCCCGCACCTGGTCGATCTCGGCCTCCAGTTTGCGGATCTCACGGTCCAGGTCCGACGCCGCTGTCTCTGCCGCAACCAGCGAGTCCCGGCCGGACAGCAGGTCCTTCTCGACTTGCTCGATCTCGGCCAGCTCGGGCAGCGACCTGCGCCGGTGCGTGGTGCGGGTCAGTTCGGCGTCCACCACGGCGAGCTCGAGCAGCCGGCGTTGCGCGGCGGGATCGGCGTTCACCGCGGGGGCCTCCCATCTGGTTGCGCCCTATCTGATCGTGTCAAGCCGATCGTCCAGGGATCGGTGCAGCGGTACGAAACGTGAGCATCGACCGTACCGCCGAGTGCTGCGGAGATCACTGCTGCGGCCTGGGCACACCACGGGTGCTCGCTGGCCCAGTGTGCAACATCGACCAGCGCGGGACCGTCCGCGGCCAGGTGCTCAGACGCCGGGTGATGCCGCAGGTCGGCGGTGACGAAGGCATCAACGTGGGCTTGGGTGGCGGCATTCAGCAGCGAATCCCCGGCACCACCGCAGACCGCGACAGTACGGATCAGCCGTTGCGGGTCGCCGGCGGCCCGCGCGCCCCAGGCGGTCTCGGGTAGCGCATCAACCACTCGACTGGTGAACACGTACAACGATTCTGGTCGGTCCAGCTGGCAGATCCGCCCAAGCCCGGTGCGCGAGGACTCCTCGTGATGGTCGAGCACGCCGGTGACCCGCAATCCCAGCGCGTGGGCCAACGCATCGGACACCCCGGGGTCGGCGGCGTCGGCGTTGGTGTGCGCGCAGAACAACCCGACCCCGGCGCGCACCAGCCGGTGCACCAAAGCACCTTTCGGATCGTCGGCGGGCACGCCGTGCACCCCGCGCAGCAGCAGTGGATGGTGGGTGACGAGCAGCTGCACGTCCTGCTCCAGCGCCTCGGCAACGGTCTCGGCAACCGGGTCGACAGCCACCAATACCCGCTGCACCGGCTCCGCCGGATCGCCGCAGACCAGCCCCACCGCATCCCAGCTTTCCGCCAACACAGGCGGGTACGCGGCCTCCAACACAGCAACCACATCCCGCACTGTCGCGGTCACAGTGCCGCCAGTGCGCGACGCAGACCGTCCACCAGCAGGGTGGCAATCTCGGGAGGGCGGACCGCGATCCGTAGGTGGTCGGGCGTGAGTCCGGGGAAGGTGTCGGCGCGCCGTACTGCGATACCGGCGTCGACAAGAGTGGCCCGGACCCGATCACCGTGTGGCACGGACAACAGCAGGAATGGCGCCGCGGCTGGTTGGTGAACCGTGACGCCGGGCAGCGCAGCGAGTTGCCGGGCCATCCATTCCCGATACCGCACGGTGTGCGCGGCGGCTGCAGCGGCCTCGGCCACCGCAGCCGGGGTGCTGCAGGCCCGCACCGCCTCCAGCACCAGCGTGCCGACCGGCCACGGCGGGCGCGGCGCCGTCAGCCGGGCGAGCAGTTCGGGTGCGCCCAATGCGTAGCCGGCACGCAGGCCCGGCAGGGCCCAGGTCTTGGTGAGACTGCGCAGTACCAGCAGACCGGGTGTGTCGCGGTCAGTTGCCAACGATTCCCGTTCACCGGGCTCCGCGTCGGCGAAGGCCTCGTCCACCACCAGCACCCGCCCAGGCCGGGCCAGCGAGCGCACCGTCTCGGCGGGGTGCAGTACTGAGGTCGGGTTGGTGGGGTTGCCGAGCACCACGAGGTCTGCCTCGGCGGGGATCCGTTCGGGTCGCAGCCGGTATACGGCGTCGGTCAACACCCGTTCGACGGGGATGCCCGCGCTGCGCAATGCCACCTCCGGTTGGGTGAATGACGGGTGCACCACCGCGGCTGACCGGGGCGCCAGCACGGGCAGCAGGGCGAAACCCTCGGCGACACCGCTGAGCACCAGCACTTCGGCAGGGTCGCGGCCGTGTCGGGCAGCCACTGCGGCGCGGGCAGCGCTGTCCTGATCCGCGCTGGGGTAGCGACCGAGCTGGTCCAGCGCTGCGACCAACCGCTGCCGCAACCACGTCGGAGGCCCGTCGCCGCGCACGTTGACCGCGAAGTCGAGCAGCCCTGGCGCGGCGTCGACGTCGCCGTGGTGGCGCAGCAGCTGATCCATCGCGTGTGCACGCTAGCGCGTCCGCGATTCGTACGCGGCAACCGACAGCACCGCCCGTCCGCGGAGCCGGTCACGAACACAGCTGTCACGAATTGCCCGACCCCACGGATAGCTTGTGGCCATGAACTGGAAGCTTGAGCTCGTGGCCGTTCCCGTGACCGACGTCGACCGCGCCAAGGCCTTCTACATGGAACAGGTCGGTTTCCACGCCGACCACGACCACCAGGTCACCGACGCGCTGCGCTTCGTGCAGCTCACCCCTCCCGGATCGGCGTGCTCCATCATGCTGGGTACCGGCATCACTGAGATGCCACCAGGCTCGCAGCGGGGCGTTCAGATCGTCGTTGAGGACGTCGAGGCCGCCCGGCGGGAGCTCCTCGACCGCGGCGTAGAGGCCAGCGAGGTCGACGTCCAGCCCTGGGGCTCCTTCGTCACCTTCAGCGACCCGGACGGCAACACGTGGGCGCTGCAACAGCTGCCCGCGCGGAGCTAGGACGTCGATCATGGGTCACTTCGTCGGTGATCGGCCAGAATGGCCGGTGTGAGTAGCAGCGATGCCGACCGCAACCGCGTGCACGTCTGTTTTGTGTGCACCGGGAACATCTGCCGCTCTCCGATGGCCGAGATCGTCTTCACAGAGGCGCTGCGCCGGGAGGGTTTGGCCGACCAGGTGCACGTGAGCAGTGCGGGAATCGGCGACTGGCACGTCGGCAACCCCGCCGACCCTCGCAGTGCCGAGACGCTGCGCCGAGCGGGATACGACTGCAAGCATGTTGCTGCGCAGGTCGGCGCGCAGCACCTGGCTGCCGATCTGGTGGTGGCACTGGACTCCGGGCATCTCGCGGCACTGCGCCGGTTGGTGGCGCAACCGGAGCGGGTGGTGCTGCTGCGATCGTTCGGTCCGGTGGCCGACGGGGACCTCGACGTGCCCGACCCGTACTTCGGTGGCAAGCACGGCTTCGACGAGGTACTCGGCATGGTGCACGCCGCGGTCCCCGGATTGCTGGCGTGGGTACGCAGCCGGCTATGACCACGGCGGGGACTGCGGCCGGCGAGGCCGTCGCCGCGATTACCGGACAGCCGGTGCGAGCCGCAACACCGCGGGGCAGCATCTGGCTGATCGAGTTGGGTGACGGGCGCACCGTGGTTGCCAAACGTGGGCAAGCCGGGCAGGCCGAGGCCGAGGCAGCCGGACTGCGGTGGTTGCAGGTACCCGGCGGACCACCGGTGCCGCAGGTACACGGACACGACGCGCAGTGGCTGGTCACCGAACACCTGCCGGGCGGCCGGCGCAGCGGTGCCGCGGCCGAGCGGCTCGGGCGGCAACTCGCCACGCTGCACGCCGCGGGAGCCCCGGCCTTCGGCGCCCCGCCACCGGGGGGACCGGAGCAGGCGTGGATCGGTGCCGCCCCGATGGCCAATGTCACCGGCCCGCAGTGGCCGCAGTGGTACGCCGAGCATCGGGTACTGCGCTACCTGCGCAGTGCTGTGGACCGCGGTGCCGTGGACGCCACCGGCGCCAGTGCCGTGCACCGGGTCTGTGAGCGGATCAACGAGCTGGCCGGACCGGCCGAGCCACCGGCCCGGTTGCATGGTGACCTGTGGGCGGGCAACGTGCACGCCGGCGCTGACGGGCAGATGTGGTTGCTCGACCCCGCCGCGCATGGCGGGCACCGGGAAACCGACCTGGCGATGCTCGCCCTGTTCGGCCTCTCGCACCTGGAGCAGTTGCTCGCCGGCTACCAAGATGTCGCCCCGCTGGCGTCCGGTTGGCAACAGCGCATCCCGCTGCACCAGCTGTTCCCGCTGCTGGTGCATGCGGTCCTGTTCGGCGGCGGCTACGGTGCCGGCGCAGCCGCCGCCGCGCGCACAGCGCTGGGGTGAACACCGGTTACCGTGGTGGGGTGCGGTGGCGGTTTCTGCTGCGTCCTGGCTGGGTGGCGCTGACGGCGATGGTGGTGTGCTTCTCCGTCGCCGCGTTCACCCTGCTTGCGCCATGGCAGTTCGGCCGCGCGGAGCAGCGTGCGCAGCGTAACGCCGCCATCGAGCGTTCCTTCACCATCCCGCCGCAGCCGCTGCGCGATGTGCTCGCCGCCGGTGCGGCGCCGGCCCACGGCACCGAGTGGCGCCAGGTGCTGATCACCGGACGGTACCTGCCCAACGCCGAGACCGTTGTCCGGCTGCGCACCGTGCAGGGTGAGCCGGCGTTTGAGGTGCTGCTGCCGCTGGAGCTGGCGGATGGATCGACCGTGCTGGTGGATCGCGGCTATCTACGTCCGGTCGAGGGGCGGGTACCCGCCTATACCCCCGTACCCGGCGGTGAGGTGACCGTGACCGGCCGGCTGCGAGCCGACGAGCCGGACTCGCAGGACGGTGAGGTCGTGGCCCAGGACGGGCACCGGCAGGTGTACGCGGTGAACAGCCGCACCGTGAGCGCTGCCACCGGGGTCCGACTTGAGCCGGGTTACGTGCAACTAGCGGATGGAGCCCCCGGGGTGCTGTCCGCGCTGCCGCTGCCCCAGCTGTATTCCGGGCCGTCTTTCGCCTATGCGCTGCAGTGGCTCGCATTCGGCGTGATGGCCCCGCTGGGGCTGGCCTACTTCGCCTGGCGTGAGGCGACCGGCTGGCGTCGCCAGGAGTGGTCACCGGATGCCGACGACCCGCACGATCCACCAAGGGCCGCGCTCGCCGACCGTTACGGCCCCCATCGGGTTGGCTACTGAGCCACGACGGCAAGCACCGCGCACAGTGCCGCGGCCGCCAACCCGATCACCCGGGACAGCTCGACCCCACGGGTGAGGTCACCGGCGTCGGGCGTGCGGCCGTGGCCCAGGACCGGACGCTGCTCTGTGCCGTGCGGGTAGACCGTGCGCCCTCCCAGCCGTACCTCCAGGGCACCCGCGAACGCCGCCTCCACCTGCCCGGCATTGGGGCTGGGATGCGCTGGTGCGTCGCGCCGCCAGGCCTGCCACGCACCGCGCGCCGAACCACCCACCACCGGCGCGCACAGCGTGGTCAGTCCGGCAGCGGCCCGGGACGGTAGCAGGTTGACCAGGTCATCCAGCCGCGCCGCGGCCCAACCGAATCGCCGGTAACGTGGCGACCGATACCCGACCATCGCATCGAGGGTATTGACCGCGCGATAGGCCAACAGTCCTGGCACTCCGGCCACCGCTCCCCAGACCAGCGGGGCGACGACCGCGTCGGAGGTGTTCTCGGCGATGGACTCCACGCTCGCCCTGGCCATGCCGGCCAGATCCAGATCATCCGGCGTGCGGCCACACAGGTGCGGCAACCGTATCCGCGCGGCGTCGAGATCCCCGGCGTCCAGCGCCCGGGCCATCGCAGCGCCTTCCTGGGCTAGCGAAGTCCCGCCCAGCGCGATCCAAGTCGCCAGCGCGGTGCCTGCGACCTGCACGACGGTCCATCTGCGCCCGGCCCGTTCCAGCAGGCCGCCGACCACCACCACGCCACCGACCAGGGTGCCGGTGTAAACCAACCCGGCAAGCCGGTGTTCGGCGTAGCAGGCGCGTTCGGCGGTCGCGGCGAGTTGGCCGAAGGCAGCCACCGGGTGATGGCGTCGCGGATCGCCGAACACCGCATCAACAGCGACACCGAGCAGCAAGCCAACCGCCCGCGCTGCGCCCACTCCTCGACCCCCAAGATGTCCGGACCGAAGCGGGCACCCTACTGGCACTCCCGCACGCACGCGTTTCGGGGACCAGCCGCGCGCGGCGCGATCAGCTCACTCTTGCAGACCTTGCCCATTTCGTTGCGGGGTAGCGCAGATAGGTAGTGCACCAACCGGGGGCGCTTGTGCGGTGCGAGCAGGTCCGTGACGTGCTCGGCGAGCTGCTGCGCGGTGGGCGGGGGATCGCAGGCGGCGACCACCCACGCCACCACGCGCTCTCCGAGGTCGGGATCCGGCTGCCCGGTCACTGCCACCTCAACAACACCCGGATGCTCAAGTAGGGCGTCTTCGATCTCTCCTGCGCCGATCTTGTACCCACCACTGGAGATCAGGTCGGTGGCGCGGCGCCCGAGCAGCCGCAGCTGCCCGTCCGGGCCTCGAGTGGCGATGTCGCCGGTGCGAAACCAACCGTCACGCATCGCCTCGGCGGTGGCATCGGGGCGGTTGAGGTAACCCAGAAACAGCGTCGGACCGGCGACCTCGATCTCCCCGACGGTCTCGTCGTCGGTTACCTCGAGAACCCCGCCTCGCTCATCCACCAATCGCAACGCCACTCCATCCAGCGGCGGCCCGACGGTGCCCGGCCTGCGTTGTCCGTCGGCTCGCACCGCACAGGTGATCAAGGATTCGGTCATCCCGTACCGCTGCACCACGTGCTGACCGGTAGCCGCGGCGATTCGCTGGTGATCGGACACGGGCAGCGCCGCGGAGCCGGAGACGAGTAGCCGCGCCCGGCCAAGTGCTGCAGCGACCCGGGAGTCCTGCTCAGCTGCCACGGCCAGCCGGTGGTACATCGTCGGCACGCCGAACAGCATCGTCGCCCGATCACCCACTGCACAGCCGTCCAGTTCCCGGGCCGTCCCCTGCACCGAGAACGAGCCCAGATGATGCAATGCACCCCCGAGGCGCAGCGGTCCGATCACGCCTAATACCAGGCCGTGCACATGGAACAGCGGCAGGCCGTGCACCAGGACGTCCTGGGCAGTCCACCCCCAGGCGGCGGCGAGCGTGTCGACGTCTGCGGCGAGCGCGCGCCGCGGCAGCACCACTCCCTTGGGCCGGCCTGTGGTCCCCGAGGTGTAGACGATCAGAGCTGGCGACTCGGGATCCGGCTCCAACGGCATCAACCCGTCTCGTAGCCGCAGATCGACGTCAAGCCGCGGAAGAGCACGCAAGGCCGCGGGCAAGGTGGCCTCCGGGGCGGCGAGTACCAAGTCGGGTGTCGCATCGGAGAGGACATGCTGCAGCTCCCGGGCGCCGAGCTTGGGGTTGATCGGCACCGCGGGCACTCCGGCCGCCAGCGCCGCCACGATCGCCACGCAGGTCTCCAGCTCCGGCGAAGCCCAGACCGCGAGGCGCTGGGCATGGGACAGCCGGGGCTGCAAGGCCGCGGCCGCCACACAAAGTTCCCGATGAGTCACCGATTGAGGACCGAACCGCAGCGCCTCAGCATCAGTGGGCTGGTGCAATGTCGGCAACAATGGCGGAGTATCCATTCGCAAATCCTCCACTGCGCCCGCTGCTCTACAGGCTGCCCGGTGTGGCGCTAAGTATCGAGCATATTTAGCGTGAACAGTCGGGAAGCCGATCAGCTCGACGTGACGTGCGCGCAGCCCCGCCACGATCAGAGCCATGCCGTGCCAGAAGATCGAGTCAGGATCCGGTGGGCGTTCGGTACACGTCGCCGCGACCAGGTTGGGCAGATCGTCGACGTCGCGCATCCGGACGGCCAGCGCGGCATCCGCCTCAGTGGCCGCATCCCGGGCGCCTCCACCTGCTGTTCCAGCGCGGAGCCGAGGATGAAGTGGCCGACGATGAAGATCGACTCGAGTGCTTCCCGCGACGGGAAGCCGACCTCGACGAGACTGTCGATGACCTGCTCGATCACCCCAGTGCGCCTTCCGTGGGTCGGTTGCCTGCCACCACCAGGGCAGCGTCACGATGGTTCACCAGCGCGCGGTAGTGTTCACTCACCTCAACCCGATGACCTACGCCGTCGAACCGATGCGTTGGTAGTCATATTCGTGATTGCCGCCAGCGTCGTGTTTCTGGCCGCCGCGGTGGTCCGATTCGCCCGCACCAAGTAAGTCTCGGCGCACCCGACGTGGTAGCACCGTGATCAGGCTCGGGTAAGGGCGCGAATCCGGGGCGCGGCATCCGACCAGCCTGCAGTCAGCTCGGCGCGTTGGCCAAGGTGAAAGGCCGACCACTCGAACGCCGGAGCCATGGTGGTACCCGCCAGAGTCCACTCGCCGAGCGGGCTGGCGCCCTGCCACACCCCCGCAGGCACCACGATCTGCGGTCTCGCTCCCGCTGAAAGGTCCGACCCGAGGATCGGCTGCTCGACCTGACCTCCCGGGTGTAGCAGCAACAGCCGCAGCGGCGATCCGGCGTACCAGTGGTAGGTCTCCACGCCGTCGAGCGCGTGCAGCGCCGAGAACTCCGGGGCCAGCAGCATGAAGTAGATCACCGAGCAGTGCGCATCGACGTAGGTCCGGCGGAACAGGCCGCCCTCGCCCGGCAGCCGCTCCAGCTCGAGCAACCGCGCGATCCGCTCACCTTCGAAGCTGGCACTCACAGTTGGCGGCCAGCTCTGCACAGCACGGTTCGCCGCATGCAAACACCCTAAGCCTCGGCATCGTAGGCACCGAGACTTCGATTGGATCACTGTGGAGTTTATCGCTGTGGGTAGTGAAGAGAGGACAAAAAGCCAACTATTGCGTGCGTTGACTGCTCTGGTTGGGTAGACTTGTGTAACCACTTAGATCTCGCCTGTCTCTTTCATCAACTTCAACCTCATCGGTACCGATCGCACCCACCTGACGGTGAAGGACGGGTGTTAAGTACAAGGAGTCACAGCGGAGGAGGTCCGCATGCTCTATGCGAAGTGGTATGAGATCGTTATAGTGATCTTCGTGTTGCTGTGGGTGCTCGGAGCCCTGGGCCAAGGCCCCGGCTTCCACTAGACCGCTAAGAACCGCGATGGATCCCGTTCCCGTTACCGAAATGATCAGTGACGGTGTGAGGCCGGTCGCCCCCGGTGCCGCCCCGGAAGCGATTGAACAGCTGGCCTAGCAGCCAAGTGTGGTGCACCGCTTGCCCACGGTTGGTCGTGGGCCCCGCGGCGGGTGTGGCGTTGAGGCAGGCTGCGCAGCCCCTGAGGACAACGCCGACGCCTGCACGTGGCCAGGACTGGGATCCGACGCCGCTGGGCCGGCCTCTAAGCTCGCGGCGGATGCGTAGGGGTTTGATTCCTGTTCGCCTCCGCCGACCGTAGCAAGTAGTCGGATCCGCGATCTGCTTATTGAGGCTGGAAAGGGACTGCCTCAATGCCCAGAACTTATGCCAGTCTCATGCAATCCGACTTCGGAGGCAACCGCCACGGGAATTTTGAAGCAGTCATCGTACAAGGTGAGCAACTGCGGCATTGGTTTCGCGACAATTCCCACAACGACTTTGGGCCGTGGGTTCGCGGACTACGGATCACCGGCTAGCGCAACAACGTCGCCGACCTGGTTGCCTTATCCAATCCGACTACACCGAACCACACGGCAACTTCGAAGTCGTGGTCCCGCTCCATCTTGGCGATAATTCGATAGAGCTTCGCCATTTCTTCCGCGACAACGGCGATGCTCGCCTACCCTGGACCAGCACCCAGCTCATCACCCAATCCTGTGCAGATTCGGTGGCATTATCCAGTCCAGTTTCGCCTCAGCGCGTCGCGGCAACTTCGAGGTCCTCGTCGATGAGTGCCGTGGTGCAGTTGCTCATTATTGGCATCCGAACGTCCACGTCGAGGAGTCTTGGATTCGGACGGATTGCTTCGACGTGATTGAGTCACATCCGCGACTTGCCAACCGCACCCAGAAGATCGCAACTGACCGGGGAGTTCGATCGCGAAGGCTGGAACGGCACGGGAACGCCAAGATATGCCCTCAACCGCACTGAGGCTCGGGAAGTTCATGCATCTGCCGAACGCTGACCACACACAGAAAGGTTTTGGTGTCGATCGTAGCGCCGACTCGGCGGGGATGTATGGCCCCTATCAGATCCCTCAATACAGCCGGCGGTCTGATAAAGGAGTGCAGATCTACTTCACCATGTCCACGTGGAACCCATATCAGGTGATGTTGATGACTGTCAATGTACCTACACCACTCACGTAAAGTCGCCGCTCATTCAGTCATTCGAACGCTTTCCTCAACAGCTCCACCAGCTGCCCCGTCTGCGCATCAGTCAGCGAGGCCGTGGTCTTGATTGCCCCGTCGAACGTGACTCAGACACGCTGATCCTGGCCGAGGCCCTGCCGGGTCACGATCACCGTGGGCGGTCGCCGTCAGGGATGCGGCCCATTAGCGTCGCGCGGAAGCTTTCGGTGGATGTGCTGCCGGTGCGAACCTGATCGTTGATCACGGTCGACCGTCGCGCCGAAGTGGTACAGGTGGAACCCTTTCGCTGTCGCTCCTGCCGTGGTGGGCAAATGGGCGACAACGCCGCAGTCAGCAGGCACCGCGGTGTGCCGGAGGTTGAGGAGCTGCGTGAGCTGAGTGCCCATCACAGGACGGACGCCCGGTAGGCAAAGGTGCCACCCAGGGGTGTTGTTCTTACCGAGTGGACGTGCTACTCGCTGACGAGGACTACGGAGTCGCAGGTGCCCTTGCGGGAGGAGGACAGCAGCCCATTGGCGCACTTGCGGACGGTCTCTGATGGCTCCACCAGCGCATATCCGCTCATCGAGTTCGATACTGATGTACTGCTCCCCGCCACAGGACTGGCCGCGCCATTGCGTCCTGCTACAGCTGCGGCGCTGGAACCGGTCAAGTTCAGAGCGAGGAACGTCCCCACCAGTGCGATCGAGCCACGGCGAGCGGTCGCCAAGATTGTGCTCATTGCAGTCTCCACCTCGTTGGTCAGACGGCCGTTGCGACGACACCGCCGATCCGGCTTATCCACCATGGCCATAAAACGATCTCCTGACAACATGCGTTCACCACAGATATTCTTCCGGCCACTACCTAGGTGTAACACTGATCTCCAAGTAGCCAATCAGCGGTGAGCAGTTACATAAGTGTCAGGACCCGGTGCCTACCGGTGAACTTTCGATGGGGACTTTCTTCTAGTCTCACGAGGACGCATTGTCGCTGGTAGCACCCGTGCCGGGCATGTGCAACAGGCTAGTGAGACGCCGCCTGCGGCGCGGCGAGTCCTCAGCTGGTGCGGGCGCATCGTGCCCAGTACCCAAGGAGCACACGCGCTGGTCGATGAGCAGCCAGGGTTATTACTTAGCTCACCCGGGGGTGACTACCTAAGTCCTGAGCACCGGTAATCGATGACCGGCTCGTCATACCGTGTCGATCTTGCTTGGCCGGCTTGCAACGTTCATGATGTGCCCCGCGGATATGATGCTGCGCAGCGCGATCCAGTCAGACCCTGCTGCGCCGATCACCACTGCAGTTTCACCGTCGTTGACGTGGGCGACCTTGCCCGCGGCCACGAGCTCGGTGAGCTGCTGGCCCTCATCGGTGTTCGCGGAGGCCTGGGCACACGCGTAGGGCCGGCGAAGCTGGGCCCCTCGAGCGGTCGCGGTCCGCGGTGGACGCCGAGTACGTCGGGCGCCGCCCGGCCGACGATCCAGAATGGACCTCTTGGCTCGATGAGGACGAGAGCACGGTCACGGCCGGACGGTGCTATGTGGAACTGCGGTAGTCCGACCGGGCGATCCCCGACGTCGAGCCCGCCACAGCACTCGCGCAGCACACGTTGAACTATCCGCCTTGAGGAGTTCGGAACGCGGTGGGATTAGATCAGCTCGTGGTCAATCGGAGAAATAGGCTTACCATTGCGTGTAACGAGGAAACCCGGTCGGGGATTCTTCACCTCACGGAGGCGATTGTCGACACTGTTGTATGTTGTGAACAACATCGTGCGGTCGAAAGGCGACATGTTTTGGGGCGAGCCGTGTACGATATTCGGAGCGAAGAACAAAACTGTTCCCGGTTCCCCCATCGCGGCGGTTATCCCATATTTGTATGCCAATTCAGCAACGGCCTGGTTGGGTACAGTATAATCCACACCCGGAGTGAAGTTCGAGGCCCAACGCTGCGTGTCGGATGCGGTCGGCCCGGACCGCTCGACCGGTATCAAACCCGAGCGATGCGAACTTGGTATCAGCAGAAGTGGTCCATTTGTTTCGTCCGCCCGATCAATGAATATGACGGCGGTCAAAGCCTGTGGAGTGGGCATGCCGTCTTCGTGGTGCCAGTAGCTGAAGTCCTGGTGCCATCGCCACATATCCCCTTTAAATGCCCACTTCATGTTGATCTTAAATTGATAGACATAGACATCCGAATCCAACAGTCGCTGGGCGGGTATGAGTATTTTAGGGTGCCGGACGAGCCGCGCAAAGAACTCGTTGGTAAAGTGCGTCCCGCGCAGTCCCCGTAACGTGTGACCGTCTTTCTCGAGCATCCGTCCTGATGTGACCTCCGTGGCCGAACGCTCAATGTTTTCCCTGATCACTCCCACTTCTTCATGCATGAGATCAGGGATGAGCAAAAAGCCCTGCTCGGCGTACTGATCGATCTGGTCGAGAGTAAGCTCAACCCGCATTTTAGTCCTCTCCGAAACTGTAAGGTTCACGACACAAGGAAACCGAATAGCAGCGAACCACTCATTCGCACCTGTGCGCAATTCGATCTAGGTTAGCATGACCAGCGCTCGCCCTTTCTAAGATTTTTCAGGGTAGGTCCGATAAAGGATTACGATCACCAACGCAATTGAAACTATTTGGATTCCGACACGCCACTGTGCTGCGGTGCGTACCTGCTTATCCGAGCAGCGATATGGCAGGTGGTTTCCTGACCTGAACCGGGCATGGCGAGTCGAGCGTCTCGCCCTGGCCACAGCTCGACAACTGACGCATGAGCCGTAGATCGTGATCGTGTGAGTTGAGCGCCGGGATCAAGTTGACAGGTGAAGCTGGCGCGTAGTCACGTACCGCAGAACGTGCGATACGCGCCGAAGCTCGGCGGGGCCGGTGCGGCGTATGGCTCCAGACCGGGTCGTTCGTTGAACGGCTGCGCCAGCACGTCAAGTAGTCGTCCAAACGGTCCTAGGTCCTCGGCACTCGCCGCGGCCAGCGCTTCCTCCACTTGGTGGTTCCGCGGGATGTACACAGGATTGACCCGGTCCATCGCTTCCGCGATCGCCCCTGGGTCAGACGCTTGGGACGACAGCTGTGCCCGCCAGCGGTTCGCCCACGCGTCGAAGGCGGAGGGTTCGGCGAAGAGCAATCGCGCAGGGGCCGCATCTCCGCGCACTGACGACGACAGTGCCCGGAAGCACGAGGTGAAGTCGACCCTCTGTGCCTGCAGCAGCGCCAGCAGGTCGTCGATCAGCGTACCGTCGGATCGTTGGGCATCTGCTACACCCAACTTGGCGCGCATTCCGTGGCTCCAGTACTCGTCGTAACGGTCGGGGAACGACTGCAGCACGTCAGTGGCCGCCGCAATTGCCGTATCCGTCTCGACGTGGAATAGGGGCAGCAATGTCTCGGCCAACCGTGCCAGGTTCCACTGCGCGATGCGTGGCTGCTTGCCGTATGCGTAGCGGCCGCCGTGATCAATCGAACTGAACACGGTGGCGGGGTCGAAAGCATCCATGAACGCGCACGGCCCGTAGTCGATGGTCTCGCCGGAGATCGTCATGTTGTCGGTGTTCATGACGCCGTGAATGAACCCGACGAGCATCCAGCGAGCGACCAGCGATGCCTGGGCGTCGACGACGCTCTCGAAAAACGCCAAATACGGGTTCTCCGCCTCCACCGCATCGGGGTGGTGACGCGCGATTGAGTAATCGGCGAGGCGCCGCACAAGCGTCGGCCCATCGTGCGCGGCTGCGTACTGGAATGTGCCAACGCGGATATGGCTCGCCGCGACACGGGTGAGCACCGCGCCGGGCAGCACCGTGTCCCGCGCGACGTGATCGCCGGTGGCCACCACAGCCAGCGCCCGGGTAGTGGGGATCCCTAGCGCGTGCATCGCCTCCCCGATCACATACTCGCGCAGCATCGGGCCGACGGGTGCCTTCCCATCACCACCTCGTGCGAACCGCGTGCGTCCCGAGCCCTTCAGGTGCAAGTCCCGACGGCGTCCGTGAACGTCGAGCACTTCGCCGAGCAGGAGCGCTCGGCCATCGCCAAGGCTGGGCACGAACCCACCGAACTGATGGCCGGCGTAGGCCTGCGCTACCGGCGACGCTCCGTCGGGCGTGGTGTTGCCGACGAGCACGGCGACACCATCAGGGGCTCTCAGCGCATCGGCATCGACACCCAGCTCTGTGGCCAGCTCCTCATTGAGCGCCAACAGCCGGGGTGCAGGCGCCGGTGTGGCTTGCCACGGCTCGTACAAGCCCTCCAGTTCACGCACATAGGAGTCGTCGAACGTGAACAGCAGCCGGGCAGCAACGCTCATAATCTCGAGGCTAACCGGGCCGGTCGCCGTACCCAAGTGGAGTGACTCCTACAGTCAAAGTCATCATCGAGTGGGCGCAGCAGGATTTGAACCTGCGACCGCTCGCTTGTAAGGCGAGTGCTCTCCCGCTGAGCTATGCGCCCCTACACCCCCCGAGGACCCGACGGGCGCGGTGGTCACGCTGGTAGTGCGGTCAGGGCCTGTTTCCAGACGGTCTGGTCCCGGGCCTCGCCGGGCTGGTTGAGCTCGGCGAAGCGAATCACACCGTTGGTGTCCACCAGGAAGGTACCCCGGTTAGCCATGCCAGCCTTGTCGTTGAATATCCCGTAGTCCTGCGCGACCTTGCCGTGCGGCCAGAAGTCGGACAGTAGTGGGAAATCATAGTCCTGCTGGTCGGACCATGCCTTGAGGGTGAACACCGAGTCCACCGATACCGTCAGCACCTGCACGTCGGCGAACTCCGCCAGGTCGTCGCGGAGCTGGTCCAGCTCGCTGGCGCAGATCCTGCTGAAGGCGAACGGGTAGAACACCACGAGCACACTGCGCACACGGCGGAACCCCGACAGCGTCCACTCCTGGTTGTTCTGATCCTTCAGGGTGAAGTCCGGGGCCTGGTCCCCGACCTCCAGCGGCATGGCACAGCTCCCCTCGACTCATTCGCAATTACGCCCGGACGGCGCGCGCTGACGCCGAGGTTATCCATAGCGGGCTCAGAGCTCAGCGTTTGGACTTGGCCGCCTTCGCCGTGGCCAGCCTGGTAGCTGCCCAGTCGTCGCTCACGCTGATGTTGGACGTCTGCGCCAGCCCGACGATGTTGGACGCCTCGTTGATGTCCGAGGGCTCGACATGACCGTCGCGGCCGGTCTTGGGTGTGAACACCCAGACGACACCGTTATCGGCCAACGGCGACCGCGCGTCGACCAGGGTATCCGCCAGATCACCGTCCTCGTCGCGCCACCACAGCAGCACCACATCCACGATTTCGTCGGAGTCTTCGTCAAGCAGCTCGGCACCAAGCACCTCCTCGATGGCCGCCCGCACGTCGTCGTCGACGTCGACGTCCCAGCCGAGCTCCTGTACGACCATGTCCGATTGGATCCCGAGCCTCTCGGCAACGCCGAGCTTGCCGGCGTCTCCCGCCGCAGCGGCGACCACGGTTTCACCCCTCCACAACATCAGGCCGACGTCGACCGCCGGGCGTGTTACTACTCGATGACGTACCAGCGAACACTGCGGTCCTGCCAGAGCGCAACTGCGAGTGCCAGGACACGCCGGACTTGGCCTGCTCGCACGAGTTACCTGCGGGTAGCAGTGACACCGAGCCCAAGGCAGACGAGCATGGAGCACGATGGACACAGGTGGCCGGTCCCGCGCGACCGGCAGGCCGGTCACTTGCGGTTTTCCCGGACAACTCGAGGCGAGGAGATCCCTTGACCACGCAGAAGGACCGCGCGCCCGCCCGGGTGCGGGTCATCCGCGACGGGGTGGCGGCGCACCTTCCGGATATCGACCCGGATGAGACGGCAGAGTGGCTGGAAGCCTTCGATTCCGCGGTGCTGTCCGGCGGCAAGCAGCGGGCACGGTACCTGATGCTGCGGTTGCTCGAACGGGCCCGCGAGACCGGCGTCGGGGTGCCATCGTTGACCAGCACCGACTACGTCAACACCATCCCCACCGAGAACGAGCCATGGTTCCCGGGCGACGAGGACACTGAGCGGCGTTACCGCGCCTGGATCCGGTGGAACGCGGCGGTGATGGTGCACCGAGCGCAACGTCCCGGCGTCGGCGTCGGCGGGCACATCTCCACCTACGCCTCCTCGGCCGCGCTCTATGAGGTGGGCTTCAACCACTTCTTCCGGGGCAAGGACCATCCCGGCGGTGGAGATCATGTCTACATCCAGGGTCACGCGTCGCCTGGTATCTACGCCCGCGCGTTCCTGGAAGGCCGACTGTCCGCCGACCAGCTTGATGGGTTCCGCCAGGAGTTCTCCCACGCCGGCCCGGGTGGCGGCCTGCCGTCCTACCCGCACCCCCGGCTGATGCCGGATTTCTGGGAGTTCCCGACCGTCTCGATGGGGCTGGGCGCGATCAACGCGATCTTTCAGGCCCGGTTCAACCGCTACCTGCAGGCCCGCGGCCTCAAGGACACCTCCGACCAGCACGTGTGGTGCTTCCTCGGCGACGGTGAGATGGACGAGCCGGAGTCCCGTGGGCAGATCCAGGTCGCCGCCACCGAGGGGCTGGACAACCTCACCTTCGTGGTGAACTGCAACCTCCAACGCCTGGACGGTCCGGTCCGGGGCAACGGCAAGATCGTCCAGGAACTGGAGTCGTTCTTCCGGGGCGCCGGCTGGAATGTGATCAAGGTGATTTGGGGCCGTGAGTGGGACGCCCTGCTCTTCGCAGACCGGCAGGGCGCGCTGGTGAACCTGATGAACGTCACACCCGATGGCGACTACCAGACCTACAAAGCCAACGATGGCGGCTACGTACGGGATCACTTCTTCGGCCGTGACCCGCGTACCAAGGAGCTGGTCAAAGACCTGTCCGACGCTGACATCTGGAACCTCAAGCGCGGTGGGCACGACTATCGCAAGGTCTACGCCGCCTACCAGGCTGCCACCCAGCACCACGGTCAGCCCACGGTGATCCTGGCCAAGACCATCAAGGGCTACGGCCTAGGCCCGCACTTCGAAGGCCGCAACGCCACCCACCAGATGAAGAAGATCTCCCTGGAGGACCTCAAGCTGCTCCGGGACGCCCAGCGCATCCCGATCACCGATGCACAGCTCGAGGAAGACCCCACACTGCCGCCGTACTACCACCCGGGACCGGACGCACCGGAGATCCAGTACATGCGCGAGCGGCGCCGGGCACTGGGCGGGTTCGTGCCCGAGCGACGCACCAAGTCCAAGCCCCTCGTGCTGCCCGGCGACAAGGCCTACGACGTGCTGCGGCGCGGGTCGGGTAAGCAGGAGGTCGCCACCACGATGGCGTTCGTCCGGCAGTTGCGCGAGCTGATCAAGGATCCCGAGATCGGGCCCCGGTTCGTGCCGATCATCCCGGACGAGGCACGCACCTTCGGCATGGATTCGATGTTCCCGACGCAGAAGATCTACAACCCGCACGGGCAGCTCTACACCTCAGTGGACGCCGAGTTGATGCTGGCCTACCGGGAAAGCGAGCAGGGCCAGATCCTGCACGAGGGCATCAACGAAGCGGGCTCCACCGCGTCGTTCACCGCAGCGGGCACCTCCTATGCCACGCACAACGAGCCGATGATTCCGGTCTACATCTTCTACTCGATGTTCGGCTTCCAGCGCACTGGCGATGGCCTGTGGGCGGCCGGTGATCAGATGGCCCGCGGGTTCCTGCTCGGCGCGACCGCCGGACGCACCACGCTGGTCGGTGAGGGGCTGCAGCACAACGACGGGCATTCCTTGCTGCTCGCCGCGTCCAATCCCGCCGTGGTGGCCTACGACCCGGCGTGGGGCTTCGAGATCGCTCACATCGTGCGCGACGGGTTGCGCCGGATGTATGGCGACGATGGAGCGCGCGATCCGAACGTTTTCTACTACCTCACCATCTACAACGAGCCCTACCGCCAGCCGGCAGAGCCCGAAGGCCTCGACGTCGAGGCCTTGCTGCGCGGTCTGTACCGCTACGCACCGGCACCAGCACTGGGCCGCGACAAGCCGGCAGTGCAGCTCGCCGCCTCCGGAGTCGCGCTGCCGTGGGCGCTACGAGCCCAGGAGATGCTGGCCCAGGAGTGGGGTGTGCAGGCCGACGTGTGGTCGGCAACGTCCTGGACCGAGCTGCGTCGCGAGGCCGTCGAGGTCGATCGGCACAACCTGCTGCATCCCGAGGCCGAGCCCCGGGTGCCGCACGTGACCTGGGCGTTGCAAGGTGCAGCAGGTCCGCTGGTTGCGGTGTCGGACTGGATGCGCGCGGTACCCGACCTCATCCGTCCCTGGGTCCCCACCGACCTGGTCACCCTCGGCACGGACGGCTTCGGCTTCTCCGACACTCGCCCGGCGGCGCGGCGACACTTCCTCGTCGACGCCGAGTCGATCACCGTGGCCGCCCTCGTGGCACTGGCCCGGCGCGGCGAAGTGGCACAGTCCGTCGTCGTCGAGGCGAGTCGGCACTATCGCATCGACGACCCCCAAGCCGCCGGCCCGCAGACCTCCGACCCAGGGGTCGCCTAGCAGCTCACGAGGTAAGGCGGGCGGCCATCTCCCAGACCAGCACCTCGGCGCCGTCGGCTCCGGCGGTGACGCGCTGGCCGCCGGCGGCGGTCATCCGGGCCGCGTCGCCGGTGCCGAGGGCGCCGGTGCCCTCCAGATCCACTGCGCCGCGGGCGACGAACAGGTGCACAAACGCCGCAGCCGGCAAGTCGACGCTCGCGCCTGCTTGCAGCCGCGCGGCGTGCAACGCGGCATGCTGCTGCTGAATGAAGATCGCCCGGTGATCGCGATGGGCGTCCATCCCGGACGCCACCACCACGAGATCGCCCGATCCCGCGTCGACTGGGCCCAACTCGCGGTTGATGTCCAGTTGCTCATAGCTGGGGGCCTTCGAACGGCTGTCCGGAGGCATCCACATCTGCACGAAATGCACATCCTGATCGTGCGGCTCATCATCCGACCGCCAGGAGTCATTTTTCTCGGAGTGCTGGATTCCGGTACCGGCGCTCATGCGCTGCGCCAGCCCGGGGTAGATCACCCCAAGGTTGTTGTTGGAATCCTCGTGTACCAGCGACCCCTCCAGCACCCAGGTGACAATCTCCATATCACGGTGCGGGTGGGTCTCGAACCCCATTCCGGGCTTCACGACATCGTCATTGTTCACCAGCAGCAGGCCGAAGTGGGTGTTGGCCGGGTCAAAGTGGCGCCCGAAGGAAAAGCTGTGCCGGGAGTCCAGCCAGTCGAGCCCGGTGTGCATGCGCTGATCAGCCCGGCGCACGTCGACCTTGGGTTGGAGCTTCAGTGCCGAGCTGACCATCGTCTCTCCTCGGGGTCCGGACTGTTCAGGGGCCGTTCGTCGGCCGTTCGTCGGTCGGGCATGGGGGGGTTCATCGCCGATGATCCTGCCAACTCAAACACTACCCAGGTGGCCGCTGCAGCACCGTGCGATGCTGACCCCCATGACCATCCAGGCCGGCACCCACCCGCTGCCGGCCAGCACACTGCGCCGGCTGGAACGGGCCTCCGGTGGGCTCGCCACGGCCAGCGTGGCTGAGATGGAGCACCGCTACCCCTGGTTTCGCCGGCTGCCAGCTGACCAGCGGGCCGGAGTCCTGCTGGTCGCCCAGACCAGCGTGGCGAACTTCGTCGAGTGGCTCAAGGATCCGCAGCACTCGATCAAACTCACCGTTGACGCGTTCCGCGCCGCGCCGCGTGATCTGGCTCGCTGGGTCAGCCTGCGCCAGACCGTCGAGTTGGTCCGGGTGGCCAGTCTGGTGTTCGAACAACAGCTGCCCGAGCTGGCCGCTGACGACGCCGAACGCGCCGTGCTCACCGAGGCCTCGCTGCGTTACGGCCGCGAGGTCGCCTTCGCCGCCGCCAGCACCTACGCCGGCGCCGCTGAGGCCCGAGGCGCCTGGGACGCCCGGCTGGAAGCGCTGGTAGTCGACGGCATCATGCGCGGGGACGGCGAGGAGTGGTTGCTGTCCCGCGCTGCGGCGCTGGGTTTGGAGCCAGCTGCCCCGGCTACGGTGCTGGTGGGCAACCCACCCCCGGACGAGCCGCCGGAGCTGCTGTTCGACATCCGCGGTATCGCCATCCGCACCGGCCGCGGGATGCTCGTCGGCGTGCAGGGGTCGCGCTTGGTGCTGGTCGTCAGTGGCCGCCCCGACGTGCCCGAGAACCCCAACCTGATGATGGGCGCCTTCGGCGATGGCCCGGTGGTCATCGGGCCGACGGTGCCATCGCTGGCCGAGGCGCACCGCAGCGCCGCGGACGCCTTGGCCGGGCTACGTGCCGTAGCAGCCTGGCCCACCGCGCCCCGCCCGGTACCGGCCGCCGAGCTGCTTCCCGAGCGCGCGCTGGCCGGGGACCCGGAGGCCGAACGGCTACTGGTGGACCAGGTGATGCGTCCGCTGGTGGCGGCCAGCGGCAGCTTGATCGAGACACTCGACGCCTACTTCGACGCCGGCGGGGTCCTGGAGAGCTGCGCCCGGCAGCTATTCGTCCATCCCAATACGGTCCGCTACCGGTTGCGCCGGATCGCCGACATCACCGGGCGGGTGCCGGGCAACCCGCGAGATGCACTGGTGCTGCGGGTAGGGCTCGCGGTGGGCCGACTGGCCCGTTCCCGTGGCCTGTGGTAGTGAACAACCGCAGACCGCCTAATCGCGCCTGGTCGCGCCAACTCGTTGTAGACACTCCACAAGAAGGGTGACCCGGACTTCGTGCACGTCGGCATCACGCCGTTGGCGTGCCTGGTGTTCAGTAGAGCTGGTGATCGCGCTGCTCGCCCCCGGACAAGGTGCTCAGTCCCCTGGCATGCTCACGCCGTGGTTGGCGCTGGAGGGCGCCTCGGCCCGAGTTGCGGAGTGGTCGACGGCGACCGGGCTTGATCTAGCACGGCTGGGCACCACGGCGGAAGCCGAGGAGATCAAAGACACTGCAGTGACTCAGCCGCTGGTGGTGGCGCTGTCACTGCTCGCCGCCGGGGAGCTGGCCCGCAGAATCGACCTGCCGGCCAACGCTGCGGTCGTGGGGCATTCGGTCGGGGAGCTCACCGCAGCGGCGATAGCCGGAGTACTCACCGCAGACGAGGCCGTCGCGTTCGCCGCCATCCGGGGCCGCGAGATGGCCGAGGCCTGTGCGCTGCAACCGACCGGGATGTCCGCGGTACTCGGTGGCGACCCCGATGAGGTCATCGCGGCACTGGACCGTTTGGGATTGGAGGCGGCCAACCGAAACGGTGCCGGACAGGTCGTCGCCGCGGGCCCGCACGGCGCCCTGGCGGCACTGGCACAGGACAAACCCGATCGAGCACGGGTGATGCCCTTGGTCGTTGCGGGGGCATTCCATACCCGGTTCATGGCCCCGGCCGAACACGCGTTGGCCGAGTACGCCGCCCAACTCACCGCGAAGGATCCATCGCGCCCGCTGCTGTCCAACGCCGACGGCGAAGTGGTGGACAAGGGCACCGAGGTGTTGCACCGACTGGTCGCGCAGGTGACCAAACCGGTTCGGTGGGACTCCTGTATGGCTACGCTGGGCGCCCTTGGAGTCACCGCAACCATCGAGCTACCGCCCGCGGGCACACTGTCAGGCCTGGTCAAACGCGATCTGGAGGGCACGTTCACACTGACCCTCAAAGATCCTGAGGACCTCGACCAGGTCGCGGGTCTGATCTCCGATCACTCCGGGAGCCAGGTATGAGGCCTCCCCTGCAGCAGCTGTCGCCGGGCAGCGGTGCGCGCATCCTCGGCTTGGGCAGCAGGCAACCCGAGCAGGTCGTGACCAACGCCGACATCGCCGCCCGCGGGGTCGACACCAGTGACCAGTGGATCCGCGACCGGGTGGGCATCGTGGAACGGCGCTTTGCGCGCAAGGACGAGTCAGTGGTCGATATGGCGGTCGATGCAGGCGCCAAGGCGCTAGCCGATGCCGGCCTGGCGCCATCGGACATCGACGCGGTGCTGGTCGCGACCTGCACCATGCCCTCGTACATACCCAACGCTGCCGGCCAGACCGCGGATCGGATCGGGGTACGCGCCGCTCCCGCTTTCGACATCAACGCCGCCTGCGCTGGTTTCTGCTACGGGCTGGGACTCGCATCCGACATGATCCGCAGCGGCTCAGCCCAGCACGTGCTGGTGATCGGCGCGGAGAAGCTGTCCGATTGGGTAGACCCCATGGACCGCTCCACCTGCATCATCTTCGCCGACGGCGCAGGCGCCGCGGTGGTCGGCCCAGCGGCTCAGCACGAGGGGCCTGGAATCGGTCCGATCGCTTCCGGTAGCGCCGGGGATCTGGTGAGCACCATCGTGGTGGCCGACCGCAACTCCTTCATCCACCAGGAAGGCCAGGAGGTGTACCGCTGGGCGATCACGAAGATCGCGCCGGTGGCGCTGCGAGCGTTGGAGCTGGCCGGGCTCGCTCCGGTCGACGTCGACGTGCTGGTGCCACATCAAGCGAACCTGCGCATCGTCGAGGCCATTGCCAAGCGCCTGCGGGCAGCCGGCGCCCGCGAGGACATGGTGGTGGCCGACGACATCGTCCACTCGGGCAACACGTCCTCGGCGTCGATACCGCTTGCGTTGGACCATATGCGCGCCGAAGGCCGGATTCGCTCCGGGGACCTCGCGCTGCTGGTTGGATTCGGCGCCGGACTGTCCTATGCGGGTTTGGCGGTGATCCTGCCCTGAACCTCAGGCTCCGCAGTGGGCGAACACCCCAGTGGCTCACTCAGTGAGGAATTGACTCAGTGAGGAATTGACTCAGTGACGAATTGACTCAGTGGTGAATTGGCTCAGTGACGAATTGATCTCAGTGGTGCATTAACTCAGTGGGCGAACTCCACGGGCCATTGGCCCCGCAGTCATCCACGACCGACAGAAGGGAAGCATGGAGTGACGAACGAGGAGATTCTCGGTGTCCTCGCCGAGATCGTGAACGAGGTAGCGGGCGTGGAGACCAGCGAGATCACCCCGGAAAAGTCCTTCGTGGACGACTTGGACATCGACTCGCTGTCCATGGTGGAGATCGCCGTACAGGTGGAAGACCGTTTCGGGGTCAAGGTGCCTGACGATGAGCTAGCCAATCTCAAGACCGTCGGTGACGCGGTGGACTACGTCACCAAGGCCGCATGACTCCTCCTGGCGTTGTCGTCACGGGGCTCGGCGCGACCACTCCACTCGGTGGGGATGCCGCGTCGACGTGGGATGCGCTGCGGTCCGGCAAGAGCGGGGTCGTCGCGCTGACCGAGGAGTGGGTGGATCGCTTCGATCTACCTGTGCGGATCGCCGCGAAGCTGGCCGTCGAACCGGCCGATGAGCTCAAGCGGGTGGAGGCCCGCCGCTGGGACCGTTGCGAGCAGGTAGCGGTGATCGCTGCGCGAGAAGCGTGGCAGCATGCCGGCGCGCCGGAGGTCGAACCCGAGCGGCTTGCCGTGGTGATCGGCACCGGCATCGGCGGTGCGCTGACCCTGCTCGGGCAGGATGACCTGCTCGAGAACGCCGGGATACGCAAGGTGTCACCGCTGACCATCCCCATGCTCATGCCCAATGGGCCTGCCGCACATGTCGGTCTGGACCTCGGCGCTCGAGGCGGCGTGCATGCCCCGGTAGCTGCCTGCGCCTCCGGTGCCGAGGCGCTGGCCATCGCGTGGCGGATGCTGCGGGCCGGGGAAGTCGACATCGTGGTAGCCGGCGGCGCCGAAGCGTGCATCATCCCCATTACGCTGGCAGGCTTCGCCCAGATGCGGGCCATGAGCACTCGTAACAACGAGCCCGAACGGGCTTCCCGCCCATTCGATGTTGCCCGGGACGGGTTCGTGCTCGGCGAGGGTTCCGGCGTGATGGTGCTCGAGCGGGCGGAATTCGCCGCAGCGCGCGGAGCCTTCGTGCACGGCCGGCTGGCTGGAGTGGGCACCAGCTCCGACGGCTACCACATCACCGCGCCTGAGCCGGAGGGCCTCGGAGCCGGCCGAGCGATCTCGGCCGCACTGCGCACTGCGGGGCTGGACAAGGGCGACGTAGGGCACGTCAACGCGCACGCCACCGCCACCTCGGTGGGCGACGTCTCAGAGGCGGCCGCCATCCGGACCGCCATCGGCACCCATCCGGTGACCACCGCGCCCAAGGGGGCGCTGGGTCACCTGCTCGGCGCTGCAGGCGCGGTCGAGGGCATGGCCTGCCTGCTGGCGATACGCGACGGTGTCGTGCCCCCGACATTGAACCTGGAGGATCCCGACCCCGGTGTGCAGCTCGACGTGGTCGTCGGATCCGCCCGCGAGGTGAAGTTGCACGCGGCAGTCAACGACTCATTCGGATTCGGCGGGCACAACGTTGCGCTCGCCTTTACTTCGGTCTGACCGGCGCCAGCCTGATCGGACGCAGGTAAGGCGCTCGCTCCCCTACCCAGGAGACCACGTGACAGCCCTCGCTCACCGTCACCGCACCGATACGCCGTCCGGCAACGACGGAGCGCATGATCCACGGGATCCAGAGCTGCGCCTCACGTGCCTGTTCGACCCTGGCACCTTGGCGGAGCTGCGGCCCCGCGATGCCAGCGGTGCGTTCGCTGCTCGCGGTCATATCGACCGGACCACTGTGATCGCCTACTGCACCGACGCGACCACAATGGGCGGTGCGATGGGGTCGCAGGGCTGCCAGCACATTGTGGCAGCCATCGATACCGCGATCCAGCAACGGTGCCCGGTGATCGGGTTGTGGCATTCGGGCGGCGCGCGGCTGGCTGAGGGTGTCGAGGCTCTCGACGCCGTCGGCCAGGTGTTCGCCGCGATGGTCCGAGCCTCCGGACGAGTGCCGCAGATCTCGGTGGTGCTCGGGGCCGCCGCGGGTGGCGCCGCCTACGGTCCTGCCCTCACCGATGTCGTGATCATGGCACCGGAGGGGCGGGTATTCGTCACCGGTCCCGACGTCGTCCGCAGTGTGACCGGCGAGCAGATCGACATGGAGTCCCTGGGCGGTCCCAGCGCACACGGCAAGAAATCCGGCGTGGTCCACGTGATGGCCGAATCCGAGTCCGACGCGCTGCTGCGTGCCCGCCATATCGCCGGCCTGTTTACCCGGCCGGGAACATTCGACCTGGACTCGATACGCGAGGAGGTCGACCTTTCCGAGCACCTGCCCGTGGAGCGGCAACGAGCCTACGACGTCCGCCCGTTGGTGCGCGCCGTGCTGGACCAGCCCGAATCCGATCCGGCCGGTGGATTCGTGGAGCTGCAGCCCAAATGGGCACCCAACATGGTGGTGGGACTGGGCAGGCTCGCCGGACGGACCGTCGGGGTGATCGCCAACAACCCGCTGCGGCTCGGGGGCTGCCTGGACTCGGTTTCGGCGGAGAAGGCGTCGCGCTTCGTGCGGATGTGTGACTCGTTCGGGGTGCCCCTGCTGGTCCTGGTTGACGTGCCCGGGTACCTGCCGGGCGTCGGTCAGGAGTGGGACGGCGTGGTGCGCCGCGGCGCCAAGCTGCTGCACGCCTTCGCCGAGGCGATCGTGCCCCGGGTCACTCTGGTCACGCGCAAAGCCTTCGGTGGTGCCTACATCGCGATGAACTCCCGGTCGCTGGGAGCTACCCAGGTCTTCGCCTGGCCCGACGCCGAGGTCGCCGTGATGGGCGCCAAGGCCGCAGTGGGCATCCTCCATCGCAAGGCGTTGGCCGCAGCGGCACAGGATGAGCGGGAGGCGTTGCATGCCAAACTCGCCGAGCACCATGAGCGGATCGCCGGCGGGGTCGATCGCGCATTGGCGATCGGCGTGGTGGACGAGGTGGTCAAGCCGGCACAGACTCGTCGACGCCTGGCGGAAGCGTTGGCGGCGGCGCCGGAGGGCCGCGGCGCGCACGGCAACATCCCGCTGTAATTGGTGGGTCTTCAAGGG
>JALZDN010000054.1 GCA_030862525.1 Actinomycetota bacterium
GACGAGCTCGATTTCGATCAACACGAGGACCTGTGCTCGGCGATCGGCCCGTCCGGCACGGTCCCGGAGGCCGTTATCAGTCCCAGAGCGTGCGCGGCCTACGTGGGCTCGTGGCGAGCGCTCCGAAGATTATCCACGACACCGCGGTGCCTTGGCGGCTACGGCGACAGTGTGGGCTTTGAGGACACCGTCTGTTGCGCCACGTGAGGTGAACGGATCCCCCCGCGTATCCATCCCGCGGCGGCGTTGGCAGAGAATCCCGCCCTGGCCCACAGTGCGGCCAGCACCACAGGATGCATCTCAGCCGAGGCGATGTCGTTCCGCACTCAATGCGCCAGCTTGATCAACTCAGCGTCTGGGCACACGTAACCGATGCCCTGCCGACTGTGCGTACAGGGGCCAGCGGACGAATCCGGGAACAGCTGCAGCCCGCGTTCGGCGAGCAGCGCATTGCCCAGCGCCTCGGGCTCCTGGTTGCCCGATTGGCACGCCTGAGCTGATCCAGTCCATGATCTTCCCGGGTGCTGTGCCGCCGCCAAGCTCGTGAAGTTCCAGTGTCCAGGAGGTCCCTACCGAGCGGCACCACACCGCGGCCAGCACGTGGGCCGCCGAAGCCCCGTTGTCTGAGGATGGTTCCGCCACCTCATTTCGGCTAGTTATCGTCGCGGCCTCATTGGTTATCATCGTGGCTCCAAGGGGGCATCTGAATCGGCGTGCCGCGCAACCTCGATCGATTCCCGTGGGCAGCGTGCGCGCCGGCGAAGCAATGCGGCACAAGTAGCGACGGTGATGCTGGTGGCCGATGTTTTGAGCGGGCTGCGACTGGCACTCGCTCACTTAGACTGAAAAAATGATCCGGCGCCATCTCGCTCCACGCAACACTTGCTGTGGGCTGGCCGCGCTTTCGGACCCTGGTCCCGAATATAGCAGACGTAGTGCCGTGTGGTGGGGGCGACGTCGACCCAACGTGCTGGCCTGCTACGCCGTCAGTACCGTTGCGCCCTCCTGCCCTTCGATCCCGCTGACGGCGCCCGGGTGTGCATGGGCCGCTGAACGTCTACACCCGTCCAAGCCGGAATCGGTTGTCTCTGAGCAGCAGTTTATCAGCAACACGGGCCCAGGTGACCGGTAGCGCGAGTGTCGATGACTGGGTCCGCACGGTGCGTCAGTCACGTCGGTAGGAAGTGGGTTTACCCGCTGAGTGAAGACGGACAACTACAGCAACCAGCGGCCTTGGTCTCTGGAGCGGGCGTTGGGCCGTCAAGGGCAGCTGCGGTTTCCTCCGAAATCGCCGCCCGAGCTGTAGGAGCTGGCAGATGGCGCAACTGTCGGAAGGATCTTTATCCCACAGTTGCGGACCTGTCATGTACCGCCACCGCTCAGAGCTTCTACAACAGCCTGCCCGTTGGCTCCTGATCGATGTCTCAAGAGAGAGGCATTCGGCGTACTCATAGGGTGTACGTTTAACGAGCGGTGGCTGGAGGCACAAGCTAAACGGCAACGAAATGCCGCGCTCTTAAAGTAGGCAATGATAGAGCTTCAGAGCGCAAGGCAGAAGAATAACGCTGCCCAAGTGACGGCAGCTGCGCAACGGTGATGCCATGGCCAGGCGAACCGCTGACCTTCGGACCAAGATCGTGGTGCTTGGCTCTACCTCCCTCCACCGGGGGGAGTAGGGTTACTCGTGTTGCCGGGTTTTTTCGCGCACGCCATTCGGACGTGGCATCTGCGGTAGCCGTTGGGACGAGATACCCACGGATTGGGTGCCCTGCCGTGCCGTCGTCGCCGGATGGTCGTGCGTGGCTGTCGGAGTTACAAGCGTTGCTGTTAGGCACCGACACGCTGCACCAGTTCCTTGAGCGGCTGGCCCAGCTCACGACGCAAGCGTTGCCCGAGGGCAGCTCGTGTGGTGTCACCGTCCGTCAGGATTCCCGGCCAGTCACTGTGGCTGCCAGTGATGAGCTGACCCTGCAGATCGACCAGATGCAGTACGACCTCGATGAGGGTCCGTGTCTGGACGCTATGGCCACCGGGGAAGTGAATTACATCCCCGACACCACCACTGAGGGGCGCTGGACGGCCTTCTGCGCGACCGCTCGCGACCGGGGTGTGCACTCGTGCCTGGCACTGCCGCTGCACAGTCCGCATGGACTGATGGGCTGTTACAACCTTTACTCGGTTCAGTCTGATGGGTTCGCCGAGCAGAATCGTGGGCAGCTGGAGGTGTTCGCCGGCAACGCCGCCGGCGCGGTGGCCGTCGCCTTGAAGCTGGCCGATCAGGTGCAGCTATCGGAGAATCTACACCAGGCATTGACGTCACGTGCAGTGATCGATCGAGCTATCGGGATCATGATGGCGCAACAGCGCTGCGACGCCAGCGCCGCATTCGACGTCCTTCGGCGGGCCTCGCAGAACCGCAATGTCAAGCTTCGCGAGCTCGCGGCTGAGATCGTCACGGCCGTCAGTGGCAGGTCACCTGAGCCTGGATTCTTCCAGGCCCCCCGCTCGACGCTGGATTAGGTCGAGCACTTCGCTACCGCCTGCGCCACCGTGCTGGCGTGCGGCACCAGCTTGTTCGCCCCGGTCACCTCCAGCGCGCGCAGCACCACTCGGCCATCGGCCACCAGCCACAGCGCCATTCCCTTGGCGCGAGCCCGATCGGCTATTTCGATCAGCAGGCCGATACCGCATGCAGCCAGGAACGACACGCCGGTGAAGTCCACAATCACCACCCGGCCGGCGCCGGGTACCTGCTTGTACAGGTGATCCCGCAGTCGCCCCACCGTGGCCAGGTCGACCTCACCCACCACCCGCAACACCACCACCCCGTCCTCGGAGCAGGGCAGAAGCGTCACCGTCAATTGTTTGTCCGTGGCCGTGTCCGGGCCTTTCATTCGCGCCACCAGCCCGACCAGTGGCGCGGACTACGACACTGCTGGTTTGCGATCACGAAGGCACCCCAACCAAGAGTTCTGAGCTGAAGAGTTCCGCCGTGGCCCGCACCGCGATGGATGCAGCGGGTCATCACTCGACACCAGCACTCGCCGTCGGGCCGCGCCACGGCGAGCGGCTAGCTGCATAACCGCTCCACTTTGATCCTAGCCGCTCACCGGCGACAGCGGTGATCGACCAGACAGGTTTAGGGTTGCCGCTGCCCGGGGTAGCCGTGACGACAGGACAGAGGTGAGAGCCCGTTCTCGCCTCGGCGCGGCGTCGACCTATTCCCCGGGAAGGTCGGGAGGAACTCATCAACCAGGACCACGGCCCGCTCAAGCTCGTGACCGAGGCCAATCCCCACAACGCGCGCCAGCTGCGGGTGCGTTTCCAGAAGTGGCTGCAGACCCTCGGTGTTCCCGCCGCCCTGGTTGACGATCTCTCCCTGGCGGTCTATGAAGCCCTGGCCAACGCGGCCGAACACGCCTACCCCGTGCATCACCCCAACCCGGTGATGCAGTTGCAGGCCCAGCTTCACCACGATCAACTGCTGATCACCGTCACCGACTACGGCTGCTGGCGCACTCCTCACGACGCCGGCTACCGCGGTCGTGGGCTGACCGTGATGCGTTATCTCACCACCGAAGTAGACCTTCAACCCAGCACGCATGGCACCACCGTGCACATGCGGACCGCGCTCAACCACAGCTGTGACGGTCAAGCCCAACGGAAACCGACCGTTGCACCATGGCCGTCGTCGGGGCGGTTTGACGATCAGAGCTGGTAGTGCTCAGACGTCGTAAGTCTGCCACGGTCGAGCATGAGCTGGGGCTGGTCTTGAAACCCCCACTGACTGCTGATTCCTAGTCATCATCGGTCGTTGTTGGTCAACACTGATCGAGGTCCGACGGCCTGGAAACGGCCTGATCTTGGGCGGGTGCCCCTCCCAACCACATGTGCACGCAGCCGATCATGCGACTGGCGGTGCGGTCTAGGCAGGTTTTTCCGCCCCGACCCGGTGTCGGCGGCCGTTCACGGACTTGATCTGGTGGTTCGCCTGATGGCCGAACTGTTGAAGGCTGTCGCGTCCTGGTCGAGTCTGGTCGTGGCATCGTCGTGTTCGAGTTCGCTCCGGGGTTTTGCCTACGCCTGATCGTTGTCGCATATCCCCGCAGCGACCCTCAAGGGCCGAGTTGGTCGCGGAGCTGTACGCCGTGCCCCGCATACAACGCCCCTATGGGTCGGGGGAGCAGCTAGAGGTTGCGTTGTTCGAAGGCCTAGGGCACCGCGTATCGGGACCATTCACCGGTTCGCTGTTTGGCACGCCTAACCCACGCCCGTGACGATGAGCACATGCTATTTCACCCACGGCGAACGGGAATCCAATGTAGTCACCTAATGTAGTTAACTAGGTTCCCTTTGTCACCCTATATAGGGAGCGCTATAGGCTAAATGGGTGAAATATTAAGAGGTTAATCACAGAACGTCATATAATAACACTGCAGCTGAGGGCTATTTAGTAACCTCGATGAGGTGGCACCCTGCCTGCTCCCGGAGGAGGGTAGCAATGGTAGCGATGACGGGCGCCATCGACGGTGTCCGAGAAAAGCAAGGTTATCGTCAAGTGGTTATCAGTATTGCCAACAGTGCCATCGCGGCAGCTTTGATGGTTGGTCCGAGCATGGGTGGCACAACATTCACAGAATCTGTGCAAAAAGGCCTGGGCTTGGGCAATGGTTCGATTGTATGGAGATCGCTGTGCTTCACCGCCCTGATCGTGAGTGTCGGGGCGGCAATGCCTAGCATCACGGTTCAGTTCAGGAAGAATTCAGTCAGTGCGGAAGTCGTCGTACCTAGCATGACCCTCGTGTGTGGCCTCATCATCCTGGCCATCACAGCGACTGGTTTCGTCCGGGGCCAGGGAGTCGTCACGGTTGAGCCGATCAGTTTGGTGCCGTCAATCTCCTCAATGAAGGATGGCGATACCTACTCAGCCACCGCCAAGGGATTTTTGCCCGGAGAGGTCGTGAAGTTCTCCTGGGTCGGCCGCCCGATGGCCGACGCTCCCTCCATCAGCGGCCCAATGGCCGACGCTCCCCCCGCAGACTCGGGTGGCAGCACGACACTCCTCCCCATCGTGCAGACGGCCCCTCCGGGAAATTACACTATCACCGCCAGGGGGCAAACATCAGGGCGTACCGCCACCGCTGAAGTGCGGGTCGTCCAGCCCGGCAACTGAAGCCGAACATCGGCAGAGACAGAAATGTCCGAAGCACTCAACTACGAATTTCCTCCACTCCACGAATGCACATCTCCTCTTCATGACCTACGGGGCGCTGCCCGCCGTAAGAAGCGAAATAAGTAACGCGAACCACGGCGTCGTTCTGTTGAGCGACGAACCCCGTGGGGCCACGGTGTCCGCGCTCAATCCGCGCGGGCTCGGCAGGGGCCAATCACACCGCTCGACTCGCCGAGGCCGTGGGCATCCGTACTGGAGCGCACCGCTTCATGCCGCCACCCACACGGCGAAGGGATGACCAGCAGCCGAACCCCACGGCCCGCCATAGCCGATCTTCAGCCATACAGAAGACGGAACCGACAACTTCATACCACGTACTGCCCCACCCGCTCCCGGCTGGATCAGTATTGTGCCATCCTCGCCGACCTCCAGGCCGTTCGTCCTCGCTGCGCTGCGCTGCGGGCGCTGCGCCTGCACCCCGACTGCGGGTGTCGCACACCCTAAACACGCCGGAAACGACCTGAAAATGGTCACAACGACAACAACTCCGCCTTGACCGGTTCCGCCGCTTTTAGGGATGACCGGTTCCGCCGCGATCCTGGCTCGCACTGAGCCAGGGAGACAAAGGGGTATTGTGCGTGGAGGACTGGGCGGAGATTCGTCGGTTGTATCGGGCGGAGCGGATGCCGATCAAGGTGATTGCTCGGGTGATGGGGTGCTCAAAGAACACGGTCAGAGGGCGCTGCCTCGCAGCGGCCGCCGCGTTATGAGTGGGAGCGGGCGGGGTCGATCGTGGACGAGGTCGAGCCCCGTATCCGGGAATTGCTTGCGGCGTATCCGACGATGCCGGCAACGGTGATCGCCGAGCCGCTCGGCTGGTCGCGGTCAATTCGGGTGCTGTCAGGTCGGGTGGCGGAGTTGCGGCCGGTGTATCTGCCCCCGGATCCGGCCAGCCGCACCAGCTATGTGGTCGGGAAGATCGGCCAGCAGGATTTCTGGTTCCCCGATATCGAGCTGCGGGTGGGCTGGGGACAGATCCGCACGGCCAAGCAGTTGCCGGTGTTGACCATGGCGACGGGCTACTCTCGCTGGTTGTCGCGGTGCTGATCCCGACGCGGACCGCCAAGGATTTGTTCGTCGGTTGGTGGCAGCTGATTGTCGCCTTGGGCGCGGTACCGCGGGTGTTGGTCTGGGATGGTGAGGACGTTGCCGTGGCAGCACCCGGATGGTGAACTGGTGACGGCGCGACTGCTGGTGTGGACTCGCGAGGCGGCCGCACTGAACTGGCACTACTTCAACCAGTTCCTCTGGAAGCCCGCGCTGCGGCGGGCCGGTGTGCCGGAACCGAAGCGGGCCGAGGGATCTCATGCGCTTCGGCACTTCTATGCCTCGGGCTGCTCAACGGCGGTGAGTCGATCAAGGCCCTGTCCGAATATGTGGGTCACGCTGATCCGGGCTTCCAGATGAGCCGCTCCCGAGCATGCGGAAGGCCCGGCACCCGCACCGAGGGTGAGGGCTCCGGGCCTCCGACGGCCTGGTGGCGGCCTGATCATGGGTCCCGAACCCAAATCAGCAGGCAGGGGACTTCACTGATCAGACGTCGTAGTAGAGGGCGAACTCGAAGGGGTGGGGACGCAGCCGCAGCGGATCGATCTCGTTCTCCCGCTTGAGCGCGATCCAGGTCTCGATCAGGTCCGGGGTGAAGACTCCACCTTGGAGCAGGTAGTCGTGGTCGGCCTCGAGGCGGTCGATCACAGCGCTCAGGTTCGACGGCACCTGGGCGACGTCCTTGGCCTCTTCGGGCGGCAGCTCGTAAAGGTCTTTGTCGATTGGCGCGGCGGGCTCGTAGGCGTTCTTGATTCCGTCCAACCCCGCCATCATCATCGCGGAGAAGGCCAGGTATGGGTTGCCCGACGCGTCCGGGCAACGGAACTCGATGCGCTTGGCCTTAGGGTTGTTACCGGTGATCGGGATCCGGATGCAGGCCGACCGGTTGCGTTGCGAGTACACCAGATTCACCGGCGCTTCGTATCCGGGCACCAGGCGGTGGTAGGAGTTCACCGTCGGATTGGTGAACGCCAGCAGCGACGGCGCGTGGTGCAGGATGCCACCGATGTAGTGCCGCCCGATGTCGGACAGCCCGGCGTAGCCGGACTCGTCGTGGAACAGTGGCGCACCGTCGGTCCACAGCGACTGGTGGGTGTGCATGCCGGAGCCGTTGTCCCCGAACAGCGGCTTGGGCATGAATGTTACGGTCCGCCCAGCCGCCCACGCGGTGTTTTTGATGATGTACTTGTAGAGCTGCAGGTCATCGGCGGCGTGCAGCAGGGTGTTGTACTTGTAATTGATCTCTGCCTGACCCGCCGTACCCACCTCGTGGTGGGCCTTCTCCACCGTGAATCCGCACCCGATGAGGTGCGTGACCATCGCGTTGCGCAGGTCGGCAAAGTGGTCGGTCGGCGGCACCGGGAAGTAGCCGCTCTTGTAGTTGACCTTGTAACCCTGGTTGCGGCCGTCCTCTTCGGCGCCGGTGTTCCACCAACCGGCAACCGAGTCGATCTCGTGGAATGCGCTGTTGGGCGTGGTGTCGAAGCGCACCGAGTCGAAGCAGTAGAACTCCGCCTCCGGACCGAAGTACGCGGTGTCGGCGATGCCGGTCGAGGCCAGGAACTCCTCGGCCTTGCGCGCCACGTTGCGCGGGTCGCGGCTGTAGGGCTCCCGGGTGAACGGGTCGTGCACGAAGAAGTTCATGTTTAACGTCTTCTGCACCCGGAACGGGTCGATGCGCGCCGTCGCGGGGTCGGGCAGCAGCAGCATGTCCGACTCGTGGATCGACTGGAACCCGCGTACCGACGAGCCGTCGAAGGCCAGGCCCTCCTCGATGACATCTGCGTCGAAGAACGCGGCCGGGACTGTGAAGTGCTGCATGACGCCCGGTAGGTCGCAGAAGCGGACGTCGATGAACTCGACGTCCTCGTCGGCGATGAAGCGCAGGGCCTCATCGGAGTTGGAGAACACCGTCGTTCACTCCTTCGTGCACAGTCTGGGGACCGGCGCAGTGGGTCAGTTCGCTGCGGCGAACCTAGGAGGGTGCTGTTACCTGCCCATCACCCGGTTGTTTCGCCAAGGTTACGAGGGTGGTGGTGGGAGAGGCTAGGCCGGGGGCGGCCTACCCTGGTCGGGTGAGCAGGTGGACGCAAACCTGGCTGACCGGCCCTCCCAGACCCGAGGATCCCGCTGCTGATCCTGGCGGGCAGGATCATCCCGGTCAGCGGCTCGGCCTGCCCCCGCAGGGTCCGGGTTCCGCCGCCGGCTTCGGGCCCCGGATCCTGGCTATCATGATCGACTGGTTCCCTTGCGCCGTGGCCGCCCAGCTGCTCACTGGCAACCCAGCGTTCTCGGCGTTGGCGCTCTTCGCAGCGGTGACCGCGCTGTCCATCGGGGTCGCAGGTCGCACCGCCGGGCATGCGGCGGCCGGGCTTCGGGTAGCCCTGCTGGACGGGCGTCGGGCCGGCTTTGGTGCCGGGGTGATCCGCACCGTGCTGCTGTGTCTGGTCATTCCCCCGGTGGTGTACGACAGCGACGGCCGCGGTCTGCACGACCGGGCTGTGGGGACCATCGTGCTGCGTACCCGCTGACGTCAGCGCCTGCGCACGGCGCGCTGCACGTTGCGCATCTTGGCGCCCTGCGGCATCGGGCCCTTGGGCATCGCCGCAGCCCGGGTGGTGAGGATGGCCAGCTTGCCTTCCAGCACATCGATCTGCGCTGCGCTGATGTTGCGCGGTAATTTCGCTAGGTGCCGGGGCAGTTTGGCCAGTGGGATCTGGCCCTCACCATTGCCGACCGTGACGTCGTAGATCGGAGTCTCCCCGATCAGCCGGGATACCCGCTTCTTCTCCTGCGCCAGCAGTGGTTTGAGGCGATGTGCCGCACCCTCGGCGACCAACACGACGCCGGGCCGCCCGATGACCCTGTGCACGGCGTCCAGCTGGCCCGTGCCTGCGACGGCTGGTGTCACCTTCCACCGGCCGCGCAGGTTATCCAGCGCCCAGGCCGCGGCCCCGGGCTGACCCTCGGCCTTGGCGAAGACGTTGCGCTGCACTCGACGTCCGAAGATCATTATTGCTGCGAGCACGCCGATCAAGATGCTCATCGGTATCGAGAACCACAGCTGGTCGAGCAGGAATCCCAACCCGACCCCGACTGCGGTGATGCCCAGCAACACGCCGATCATCAACGGCAACAGCACCTTGTCCTCGCGGCGCTGGACATTGAAGGCCTGGATGATTTGAGCCCGGCGCTGCTTCGACGCGGCGCGACGCTCCCGTTTGGCGGCCTTCGCCGCTCCCTTGTCCTTGGTCTTCGAGGTTGCCGAGGAGGGCTTTGAGGGGAGCTTGGCGGCCATGGCCCCAAGGATACGGCGCAATCGGTCGTGGATGACCAGCCGACTAGCGCCGACGAGCCGACTCGTGCTGTGTCAGCGGGGGGCGAGCAGGTTGGACGCCTCCTGCGCGGCCGGGCCGGCCGCGGCCAGATGCGCGAGGTGCTCGGGTATCTGATCGCCGCGGTGCGCGATCGCCTGAGCGTAGAGCCGGCCGGCCCGATAGGAGGATCGGACCAGGGGCCCGGCCATCACCCCGGCGAATCCCATCAGCGCGCCGACGCGGGCGTGCTCGACGAACTCTTCGGGCTTGACCCACCGCCGCACCGGGTGATGCCGCGCCGACGGTCGAAGGTATTGGGTGACGGTGAGGATCTCGCATCCGGCAGCATGCAGGTCGGCCATCGCGGCAGTGACTTCTTCGGGCTCCTCACCCAAGCCCAGGATGAGGTTGGACTTGGTGATCAGGCCCACGTCCCGGGCCGCGCGCAGCACGTCCAGCGAGCGCTCGTAGCGAAACGCCGGTCGGATCCGCTTGAAGATCCGTGGCACCGTCTCCAGATTGTGTGCCAGCACCTCAGGTGCGGCGCCGAACACCTCGCGGAGCAGCTCGGTGCGGGCGTTGAAATCGGGAATGAGCAGCTCAACTCCCGTGCCGGGGTTGAGGGTGTGGATCTGCCGGACGGTCTCAGCGTAGAGCCAGGCGCCGCCGTCAGAGAGGTCATCACGGGCCACCCCAGTAACCGTCGAGTAGCGCAGCCCCATCGACTGCACCGATTCGGCAACCCGTCGCGGCTCGTCACGGTCCAAATCGGTGGGGCGGCCGGTGCCGATCTGGCAGAAGTCGCAGCGGCGGGTGCACTGGTCGCCGCCAATGAGAAACGTTGCCTCCCGATCCTCCCAGCATTCGTAGATGTTGGGACAACCGGCCGCCTCGCAGACCGTGTGCAGGCCCTCGCGTCGGACAAGCCCCTTGAGCTCGCGAAACGACGGTCCCATCGTGGCCCGGGTCCGAATCCAGGGGGGTTTGCGCTCGATAGGTGTTTGACTGTTGCGGGCCTCCAGACGCAGCAGCTTGCGGCCACCGGCATCAGGTGTTGCGCTGACGTCAGGTGTGGGGGAGGCGACGCTCACCGGCCCGAGCCTACGCGGGATCCGGCGTCACTCTGGTGAGCTCGGCGGTGCGTTCCCAGAGCAGCCTCGCGGTGTGCACGTTGCGGGCCGCGGCGCTCGCTGCTGCCCGTCCTGGGGCCCCACGGGTCTCACCAAGGCTGGTCGGACCGAAGTACTCCCCGCCGCGCACGTCGGGCGCGGCGGCGGCATAAAGCTGCGGTAACGCACCTGCAGCGACGCCCTGGGCCACCAGCTTGTAGCCCCATCTCACGACGTGGGTGAGCGGCCCAGCCGAGTACATCCGGGCGGTGTTGGGCGCCAGTTCGGTGGCGGTGATCCCGGGGTGCGCAGCGACCGCAAGCAGGTCCCGCCCGGTGCGCCGGGCCCACCGGTCCAGTTCGAAGGTGAACAGCAGGTTCGCCAGTTTCGATGCGCTGTAGGCCGCGGCCGCGTTGTAACGCCGTCGGGTGAAACTCAGATCGTCCAGATCGAGCCCGTTGCCGCGGTGAGCGAGGCTGGACACCGTGACCACCCGCGCTCCGGGACCAAGGGCGGGCCCGAGCAGCCAGGTCAGCGCGGCGTGCCCGAGGTGATTGGTGCCGATCTGCAACTCGAAGCCATCAACGGTGCGCCGTGGTGGAGCGGCCATCACGCCGGCGTTGTTCACCAACAAGTCGAGCCGATCCCCGGTGATCGAGCGTGCCTCGTCGGCGGCCTTGTGGACCGAGCTCAGGTCAGCCAGGTCGAGCGGGATGAGCGTGGCATCCGCCCCGCCGGAGCACGACCGCACCCGGTCCAACGCGGCCCGTCCGCGTTGCGCGTCGCGACAGGCCAGCAGCACCGTTGCGCCGTGCTCTGCGAGCGCGATAGCGGTCTGCAGGCCCAGACCGCAGTTGGCTCCGGTGACGAGCACCGTGTGGCCGGTCTGGTCGGGAATGTCGGCTGCGCTCCATCGGCTCACCTCTCGTGCCTATCGGATCGTCGCCGGCCACGCCAACCGGGTGAGGTCGGATAACTCGTCGGTGCTCACCGGAAGTGTGCCGTCCAGGGCGTCGAGGACGGCGCGGCACACCGCGGGCTGCACCTGCGCCACGGGGACCGGACGACCCAGCTCGGCGGTCAGCGATGTCACGCCGGCATCGGCGATACCGCACGGCACGATCCGATCGAAGGCGGCCAGGTCAGGCTGGCAGTTCAAGGCGAACCCGTGCATGGTCACCCCGCGGCTGATCCGGACTCCGATCGCCGCGATCTTGCGTTCCGGGCAACCGGTGGCTGGATCAGCCGCCAACCACACCCCCGACCGTCCCGAGATCCGCCCGGTGTGCAGGCCCAGCCCGGTACACACGGCGATCATCGCCTGCTCCAGGCGGCGCACGTAGTCGATGACGTCCATCGGAGCGGCGAGTGCGACCAGCGGGTAGCCGACGAGCTGGCCGGGACCGTGCCAGGTGATCTTCCCGCCGCGGTCGACGTCGATCACCGGCGTGCCGTCGTCAGGTCGCTCGCCGGGTGTGGTCCGCCGACCCGCGGTGTACACCGAGGGATGCTCCAGCAGCAGCAGCACGTCGGGCCCGGTGCCCTCAGCCCGGGCGGTGGCGATCTCATGTTGCAGTTCCCAGGCCTGGGTGTAATCCACCGTGCCGAGGTGGCGGACCTGGATGGGAGCCGTGATGGCCCGGCAGGACTCGGTGTCGGCGGTCACGGGAGCGAGATTACGCCGGCTACTTCAACGCCGTGGCCAGCGCCGCCGGCAGGGTCTCGTGCTGGAATGAGTAGCCGTTTTTGCGCAAGACCCCCGGTACGGCACGCTGACCGGTCAGCACCATCTCATCGACCAGTTCTGCGCCGCGGGCCAAGCGTAGCGCGAAGCCAGGGACCACCAGCAGGGTCGGGCGGTGCATCGCCTCGCCCATCGCCCGAGTGAATTCGGCGTTCGTCACCGGCTCCGGGCCGGTGAGGTTGACCGGACCAGACACTGCGTCATGTTCGAGAACAAAGCGGATCGCATTCACCTCGTCGGCCAGTGAGATCCACGGCATGTACTGCTGCCCGCTGTCGAGACGACCGCCCAGCCCTAGTGCGAACAGTGGTTTGAGCTGGCCCATCAGCCCACCCGACGGGGAGATCACCAAGCCGGTGCGTACCCGCACCACCCGCGCCCCGGCCCGCTCCGCGGCCACCGTGGCCGCTTCCCATTCGCGGCAGACCTGCGCGATGAACCCCGAGCCCGACGGGGCAGCCTCGTCGACCTCGCGGTCCCCCGTGTCGCCGTAGAAACCCACCCCCGAGGCATTCACCAACACCGGAACGCGATGCTCGGCAACTGCCGCGGCGAGCACCTCGGTGGGGCCGATCCGGCTGTCCCTGATGGCCTGTTTGAACTCCCCGGACCAGCGCCGGGCGGCCATCGCCGAGCCGCATAGATTCACCACGGCGTCGGTGCCCTCCAGGGTGCCGGCGTCCATCGTCGCCGCCGAGGGGTCCCAGGCCCGCTCGTCCGGCGCATCCGGCCGCCTACGCACCAGCCGGAGGACCTCGTGGCCCGCCTGATGGAGTTGCGACACCAGCGCGGTACCGATCAGACCCGACGACCCCGCGATCGCGACGCGCATGGGGAGATCTTCTCGGGTCCGCCCCGACTATGCGACCCCGGGTTGGAAAGTGCCTGATCGGCCCTGCACGAATCGGTCATTCGGAGTCGAATGGTGCATCTGGTTGGCGCCAGCCCCGCAATTCGGCTCCGAACGGTGGGGCTGGCGGTGGGGCCCGTCTACAGGCCGAGGTCGGCCTCGAAGGCGGCGTCGGTCAGGCGCTGTTTGATGGTGTTGAGGAAGCGGGCTGCATCGGCACCGTCGACCAACCGGTGGTCGTAAGACAGCGCTAGATAGGTGATCGAGCGAACCGCAATGGTGTCGCCGTCCTCGCTGGACAGCACCACCGGTCGCTTGACCACACTGCCGGTGCCGAGGATCCCGACCTGCGGTTGCAGGATGATCGGAGTGTCGAACAGTGCTCCCCGCGAGCCGGTGTTGCTGATCGTGAACGTGCCGCCGCTCATCTCGTCCGGAGTGATCTTGTTTGCCCGGGTGCGCTCGGCGAGGTCGGCGATACGGCGAGCCAGGCCGGCGATGTTGAGGTCGCCCGCCTCGTGGATCACCGGTACAAGCAGGCCACGCTCAGTGTCGACGGCGATGCCGAGATGTTCCGCACCGTGGTAGGTGATCTCGCCCTGCTCGGTATTGATCGAGGCATTCACCTTCGGGTGTTGCTTGAGCGCCTCGACGGTGGCCTGGGCGAAGAATGGCAGGAAGGAGAGTCTGACGCCTTCCCGAGCTTCGAAGTCGCGCTTGGCCCGATCGCGCAGCCGTGCGAGACGGGTGACGTCGGCCTCCACCACGGTAGTGAGCTGGGCAGAGATCTGTAGCGACTCCACCATTCGCTTGGCGATGACGCTGCGCATCCGCGACATCTTCTCGGTCGTCCCGCGTAGCTCTGCGGTTGTCGTCGCAGGCTGCGCCGGGGTGGCCTGCTGAGGTGCGCGTGGGGACGGTGGCGCAACCTCGGGTTGCGGTTCGGACCGGGCTGCTTCGGGTTGGGGTTCTTCGGGTTGGGGTTCTTCGGGTTGGGGCGCTTCCACGGCGGCGAGAACGTCTTGCTTACGAATACGGCCGCCGACCCCGGTGCCCTGCACGCTCGACAGATCAATGCCGTGTTCGGCCGCGAGCTTGCGCACCAGGGGTGTCACGTACGGTGCGCCGCCGGACTCGTCGGCGTGGGACGGGATGGGCCGCTCCGGACGCGGCGACTCGGTGGCTTCGGGCTGGGTGGATTGGGGCTGGGTGGATTGGGGCTGGGCGGATTGGTCGGGCTGAGCCGTCGTCGCCGGCGCTTGATCCTCGCCGCTATCCCCGATCGTGGCCAGCTTGGCTCCGACTTCGGCGGTCTGGTCCTGTGCTACGACGATCTCCAGCAAGGTGCCCGCCGCGGGGGAGGGGATTTCGGTGTCAACCTTGTCTGTGGATACTTCGAGCAGCGGCTCGTCCACGTCGACGGTGTCCCCGATCTGCTTGAGCCACCGGGTCACGGTCCCCTCAGTAACGCTCTCTCCCAGCGCAGGCATCATCACGGATGTTGCGGAACCGGACCCGGATGCCCCAGAGCCTGACGAAGACCCACCACCAGCGGGCTGCGGCTGGGTGGATTGCGGCTGGGCTGGTTGCGGCTGGGCGGCCGGGGGTGACTGAGACTGCTCCTGCCGGCTCGCCGCCGGCGGCTGCTGGCTGGTGCCGCTGCTGGCGTCACCGATCACGGCGAGTTCCGCGCCGACCTCGACGATCTCATCCTCAGGCACGACGATTCGCTGCAGCACGCCTGCCGCCGGGGAGGGGATCTCGGTGTCGACCTTGTCGGTGGACACCTCGACCAAGGGTTCGTCCACCTGGACGGTGTCACCCTCCCGTTTGAGCCAGCGTGTCACCGTTCCCTCGGTGACACTCTCGCCGAGCGCGGGCATCTCCACCGAGTAGGCCATCTGTTGCCTCGACTCCTCGTCGTCTTTGAGGTCTTCTTGCGTCGTTGCTCGCGCGCGGTGCTCGATCAGCCGTGCGTGTGCAGCGGCTTGCCGGCCAGGGCGAGATGCGCCTCGCCGAGGGCCTCATTCTGCGTCGGGTGGGCATGGACCAGCGCCGCGACGTCCTCCGGATAGGCATCCCAGTTCACGATCAGCTGCGCCTCACCGATCAGTTCGCCGATGCGGGCCCCGACCATGTGTACTCCGACTACTGGGCCGTCCTTCGCGCGCACCAACTTGATCGCGCCTCTGGTCTGGAGGATCTGGCTGCGGCCGTTGCCGGCCAAGTCGTAAGTGAGCGTCTCGATCTCGCGGTGGCGGTCCCTGGCCTGCGCCTCGGTGAGGCCGACCGAGGCCACCTGCGGCTCGCAGTAGGTCACCCGCGGGATGCCATCCTCGTCGATCGGGGTCGGATTGCGTCCCGCGATGTCCTCGGCGAGGAAGATGCCTTGGGCAAACCCCCGGTGCGCGAGCTGCAGCCCCGGCACGATGTCCCCCAGCGCGTACACCCCCGGAAGATTGGTGCGGAGCCGGTCGTCGGTGAGCACGAAGCCGCGTTCCATCCGCACGCCGGCCTCGGCGTATCCGGCCTCAGCGGTGTTCGGACCCCGGCCCACGGCGACCAGCAGCAGATCGGCCTCGAACTGCTCACCGGACTCCAGGTTCACCGTGACGTCGGAGTGGGACTGGTTTACCCCGGTGAACTTCACTCCGGTCTTGAACGTGATGCCGCGCCGCCGGAAGGCTCGCTCCAGTTGCTTGGAGCAGAAGTCGTCCTCGGCCGGGACGAGCCGGGGCAGGGCCTCAACAATGATCACCTCGGCGCCGAAGGAGCGCCACACGCTGGCGAACTCGACGCCGATCACGCCACCGCCGAGCACCACGACGCGCTCGGGCAGCTGGTCCAGATTCAGCGCCTGATCGCTGGTGATGACCCGGCCGCCGATCTCCAGGCCGGGCAGGGTCCTGGCATAGGAACCGGTCGCCAGTACGACGCTGCGTCCGGTGTAGCGCTGCCCCTCGACATCGACGGCGTTCGGGGCGACGAACCTGCCGCTTCCCTCCACATAGGTGATCCCGCGGGAGGACACCAACCCCTGCAGGCCCTTGAACATCTTGGCGACGACGCCATCCTTGTACTTGTTCACCCCACCCATGTCGATGCCCTCGAGTGCGGTCTTCACTCCCACCTGATGACCGTCCCGAGCGGCATCGGCCACCTCGGCGGCATGCAGCAACGCCTTCGTCGGAATGCAGCCACGATGCAGGCAGGTGCCGCCCAGCTTGTCCTTCTCCACCAAAACGACGGACAGCCCCAACTGCGCAGCACGCAGTGCACAGGCGTAACCACCTGAGCCGCCACCAAGGATCACCAGGTCGGCGGAGGTATCGGTCACTGAGAAGCTCCTCAAAACAGACATCGGTAACGTGGCGAGCGGGCGCCTAGGCCATCTTGTCACCACGCCCGGAACTCAGGCGATGTGGGCAAGGTGATCTAGTGACCCGACTAGCGGGATTGCGGGAGGATCGGCGTTGGAGGAGGTGCCGGCGTGGGCGTGTTCGATCGACTCCTGGGTCGGGCGAGGCCAGGGCCCAAGCGCGCGACGTCCAACGCGGATGTCGACCACCTTGAGCAGTGGGCGGCGTCACACCGCGGAGTGGAGGCATTCGTCGAGCCGCGCACGACGGTGACCGAGACCACGGTGGTGCTGGTTGCGCACGACGGTGAGTGGACCCGACGTAGGGTCGACGGCGCCGAGGGTGTCCGGCGGCTGGGTAAGCGGCTGAGGATCCCTATCTACGACGTCGCCCAGATCGGCTACCCGCAACGGATGCGGGACTACACCGCCCGCCAGCGCATCCTGCGCGACCGCGAGCAGGAGCCGTAACTTCCCCGGTTTCAGCCCCGTTCGGCGATGTCGGTGAGGACGGCGGCCAGGGTGCGCACCGGCACCCCGGTACCGCCCTTGCCGGTGTAACCCCACGGGGAGCCGGTGTTGTAGGCCGGCCCGGCGATATCCAGGTGCGCCCACGGCGTGCCGTCGGCGACGAACTCGGACAGGAATATCCCGGCGGCCAGCATGCCACCCCAGCGGTGGCCGGCTACGTTGGCGATGTCAGCGAGCTTGGAGTCCAAGTCCGGCCGCAGATGGTCGGGCAGCGGCATGGCCCAGCCGTTCTCGCCAACCTCCTGCGAGATCGCGGTGACGCGGTCCCGAAACTCCGGGGTGCCCATGATCCCCGGCGTACGGCTACCCAAGGCCACTATCTGGGCGCCGGTGAGCGTCGCGGTATCGATGAGATAGTCGGGGGAGTCCTGCGCTGCACGGACCAGCGCGTCGGCGAGGATCAGCCGGCCTTCGGCGTCGGTGTTGAGTACCTCGACGGTTTTGCCGCCGTACATTGTGAGGACATCCCCGGGCCGATACGCGGTGCCCGAGGGCATGTTCTCGGCCATCGGCACGGTGGCGATCACCTCCACCGGCAGCTCCAACCGCGCAGCGAGCACCGCGGTGACGATCACTGCGGCGGCACCTGCCATGTCCATGGTCATCTCGTCCATCTTCGCCGCCGGCTTGATCGAGATCCCGCCGGTGTCGAAGGTGATGCCCTTGCCGACCAGAGCAACCTTCGCCCTAGGCGCGGCCGAGACTGCGGTGGGGACTGCGGTAGGAACCCAGTGCAGCCGGACCAGCCGGGGCGGGCGCGACGAGCCGCCGCCGACGCCCAGGATGCCGCCGTAACCTTCGCGCCGCAGCGCCTTCTCGTCGAGCACCTCGGTGCGCAGCCCGGCTTGCTGGGCCAGTGCCACCGCTCGCTCAGCGAACGAGGCTGGATACAGGTCGTTGGGCGGCGTGTTCACCAGGTCACGGGCGGCCGCGACCGCCTCGGCGATAGCGGTGGCCCGGTTCAGCTCCTGCTGCGCGCTAGCGGGATCGGCGGAGGGTACCGAGAGGTCCATCCGGCTCAGCGGCCCGTCCCCGTTCTGGGACCGGTACCCGGTGAATGCATAGCTGCCCAGCGCGGCGCCCTCGGCAGTGGCGGCCAGGTTGAGCCGAGACAACGTGGTGACCGCATGCGAGGTGCCGGACAGCGCGCGGGCCGCCGCCCCTGCGGCTCGACGCACCTGCTCGCCGGTGGGTTGGTCGTCGACCGCGCCGAGACCCGTGGCGACCAGCAGCGGGGCGCTGATGGCTCCGCGGGTCGGTACCTTGATCACCTCGTCGGCCTTGCCCCGCGCGCCCAGCACAGCCAGCAGATCGGCGAGCCCCCCGTCGAACGCCGCGTCAACCTCCTCGCCACCCGGGGCAAGCCGAGGACCCCCTTCACCGGACACAGTCCCCACCACGACGGCATCGACCGTGGCGGTGGTCACCGAGGCATCGGTGAGGCGCAGCGTCGGGGTGGTCACGTGATCTCCTCGCTGATCTGGCCAGATAGTGTCGAAGGCTACTACGAGGTAGCGTTCCACAGCCGTGAGTGCACCCCTGCGTCGCGGACCCTTGCACACCTTTCACGTCGAGGCCGGGGCCACCCTCGGATCCTTCGGCGGCTGGGAGATGCCGATTCATTACGCTGGCGTCATCGCTGAGCACGCGGCGGTGCGAGAGGCGGTCGGCCTGTTCGACGTCACCCATTTGGGCAAGGTCAGCGTCACCGGCCCGTCGGCCGCGGAGTTCGTCAACCTTTGCCTCACCGCCGATCTCGCCAAGATCGGTCCGGGACGGGCGCAGTACACGCTGTGCTGCGCAGCCGACGGTGGTGTGGTGGACGACCTGATCGCCTACCTGGTCGGCGCGGACGATGTGTTCTGCGTGCCGAATGCGGCCAACACCGGGGAGGTCGGTCGGCGGCTGTCCGCCGCGGCGCCGCCGGGGGTGCGGGTGACCGAGCGGCACCACGAGTACGCCGTGCTCGCCGTGCAGGGACCCCGGTCAGCTGAGGTGCTTGCCGCCGTCGGGTTGCCCAGCGACATGGACTACATGGCCTTCGCCGACGCGGATCACGACGGCGCGCCGGTGCGGGTAGGTCGCACCGGCTACACCGGCGAGCATGGCTACGAACTGCTGCCACCGTGGGAGCACGCGCCCGCATTATGGGAGGCGCTGTTAGCGGCTGCCGGCCCGCTTGGTGGCCAGGTGTGCGGGCTCGGTGCCCGGGACACCCTGCGCACTGAGATGGGCTACCCCCTGCACGGCCAGGACCTCGGGCCGCAGATCAGCCCAGTGCAGGGCGGCGTCTCCTGGGCGGTCGGCTGGGACAAGCCGGCCTTCTGGGGGCGCGACACGCTGCTTGTCGAGCGCGAGCGCGGCCCAGCCCGGCGGTTACGCGGGCTGCGGGCCATCGGGCGCGGGGTGCCCCGGCCGCACATGGCTGTGCGGTCCCCGGAGGGTTCGCCGTTGGGGGAGACCACCTCGGGCACCTTCTCTCCGACGTTGCGCACCGGCATCGCGCTGGCGCTGCTTGATCCCGCGGTGCGGCCGGGGGACGCCGTGGAGGTCGACGTCCGTGGCAGGGCGCTGCCGTGCGAGGTCGTCACCCTTCCCTTCGTGCCCTCTCACGTGCGCTGACGCCAGGCATGGGGGTCGAGGAGCCGCTGAGGCGGCCGAGGCGCGCGGTGCCCCACTCGGGATTGAAGTCAGGATGACGGAGTCAAGTAGTGGGACGTCCTACCATTTCGCCGCGCGACGGGATACCGTGCTGGACATGAGTGCCGCGTCACCGTTCACCCGCCTGCCGCACCCTTCTCCGACGCCGCCGGAGCGGAGGGCGCAGATCCTGGCCACGCCGGGCTTCGGTCGTTATTTCACCGACCACATGGTGGATATCAGCTGGACCGACGGTGTCGGCTGGCATGATCCGCAGATCGGTCCGTACCGGCAGCTCGTCATGGATCCGGCCGCGATGGTGCTGCACTACGGGCAGGCGATCTTCGAAGGTCTCAAGGCCTACCGGCAACCTGACGGCACGGTGTCCTCCTTCCGGCCGCTGGCCAACGCCGCCCGGCTTCGCTCCTCAGCCCACCGGATGGCGATGCCGGAGCTGCCCGACGAGCTGTTCCTCGGCTCGCTGCGCGAACTGGTGCGCACCGATATTGACTGGGTGCCCGCCGCCGGCGGGGAGGAGTGCTTGTACCTGCGGCCGCTCATGTTCGCCACCGAGGCGGGGCTCGGGGTACGCCCCGCGGCGACCTACCGATACCTACTTATCGCGTCCCCGGCCGGCCCTTACTTCCGCGGCGGACTCGAGCCGGTCAGCGTGTGGCTGTCCACCGAATACGTCCGGGCCGCGCCCGGCGGCACCGGGGCTGCCAAGTCCGCCGGGAACTATGCCGCGTCGCTGGTGGCCCAGCGGGAGGCCGCGGACAAGAACTGCGACCAGGTTGTGTGGCTGGACGCGGTCGAGCGGCGCTGGGTGGAGGAAATGGGAACCAATAACCTCTACTTCGTCTTCGGTAGAGGACAGCAGGCTCGACTGGTGACCCCAGAGCTCAGCGGCACTCTGCTGCCCGGCATCACCCGCGACTCCCTGCTCACGCTGGCCCGAGATCACGGGATGGGTGTCGAGGAGCGCCGGATCTCCACCGAGGAGTGGGAGAAGGGGGTGGAGACGGGCGACATCTCCGAGGTCTTCGCCTGCGGTACGGCTGCGGTGATCACCCCGGTCGGACGGGTTGCGTACCCCGGCGGTGAGTTCACCATCGGCAGCGGTGAGCCCGGCCCGGTCACCGCTCGATTGCGGGCGGCCCTCACCGCGATCCAACGCGGCGCCGCACCTGACACTCACCGCTGGATGATCCCGCTCACCTGACCCTCACCGGCACATCAGCTGAGCGCACACACAGCGAGCACCACTGTGGTGGTCAGTTCGCTGGCTGCGCCGAGCACGTCCCCAGTGACACCGCCGAAGCGACGCCGGGTGTGCGCTGAGACCGCCACCACCGTCAGGGCGGCCAGACCTATCGCCAGCAGGCCCTGCCAGGCCCGGCTGGGCACCGCCATCAGCCCACCGGCCAGCAGGGCTGCCCACCAGGCCACGGCAACAGCCGGTGGTTGGCTACCGGCCACCAGCGCGCCCAACCCTTGTGGCCGCCCCGGCGGTACCCCCGTCCGGGCGCACCAGCTGAAGGCCACCCGTCCTGCGGCTACCGCCAGCACAACGGCGGTCAGCCGACCGGTCTCAGCCAGCGCACCCAGCGCGGCCGCCTGCGTGGTGAGCACCAGCACTAGTGCGATCACTCCGAACGGCCCGGTTGATCCGTCGCGCATCACCGCCAGCGCCCGCTGCGGTCCGCCGTAGCAGCCCAGCCCGTCAGCGGTATCGGCGAGCCCGTCCAAGTGCATCCCTCGGGTCAAACCGGCCAGTGTCGCCACCACGGCCAGCCCTATCAGCAGCGGCGGAGTGCCCAGCGTGGACAGCCCCGCGAGCACCCCGACTGCCGCCATGCCCAGCCCGACGCCGACCACCGGAGCCCAGTACAGCGCCCGGCGAGCGACCGCGCGGTCCACTTCGGCGGGCGCGCCGACCGGTAGCACGGTCAGCCAGGACACCGCCAGCCGCAAACCGCGGCTCACCTCGTCGACACGGGATCACCTGTGGGTCCAGAGACGCCGGCGTCGTCAAAGGTGGCCATCTCGGCGAGCACCTGGACGGCCAGCTGAACCAGCGGCAGCGCAGCTACCGCTCCGGAGCCCTCGCCCAACCGCATCCCTAGGTCCAGGAGGGGATCCAATTCCAGATGCTCCAGTACCAAGGTGTGTGCGGGTTCCACAGAGCGGTGCCCCGCCACCCACCACTGCCGCGCTCCGGGCGCGAGCTCCTCGGCGAGCATCGCCGCTGCCCCGACGGTCACGCCGTCGAGGATGACCGGGGTGCGCCGGACCGCGGCCTGAGCCAGGAAGGCGGCCATCGCCGCGATGTCGGCGCCGCCTGCGGTGCGCAGCAGCGCGACGGGGTCCCCGACGACTGGCCGGGCCCGGCGCAGCGCATCGCGGATCGCCGCGGCCTTGCGCATCCAGCCGGCATCGTCGATCCCGGTGCCGCGGCCGACCACTGCCACCGGCTCCACTCCGGTGAGCGCCGCCACCAGCACCGCTGCGGAGGTGGTGTTGCCGATCCCCATGTCACCCGCGATCAGCAGGTCGGCTCCGCGGTCAACCTCCTCGTCGGCGATCGCAACCCCGGCGGCCAGTGCCTGGGTCACCTCAACGTCGGTCAGTGCGTCCTGCCGGTCGATCGCGCCACTGCTGCGGCGAACCTTGTGCCGGGTGACCAGGGGCGACCCTTCGGTGCTCGATGCGGCCGGCTCGTCGTCCACGGCCATGTCGACGACCCGTACCGCAGCCCCAGCCAAAGAGGCGAGCACGTTCACCGCTGCCCCGCCGTCCAGGAAGTTGTTCACCATCTGCCGGGTGACCTCGCTGGGATAGGCGGACACTCCCCGGGCGGCGACGCCGTGATCCCCCGCGAACACCACCACCTGGGGCTGGGCGAACGGCCGTGGTGGGCAGACCCCTTGGCAAGCTGCTACCCATACCCCCAGCTCCTCCAGCCGACCCAGGGAGCCCGCCGGTTTGGTCAACTGCTCGTGGCGGGCCACCGCCTCCCGGCGGGCCTGCTGGTCGGGGGGCGTGATGCTGGGAAACTCCACGCGGCGCTCCTCGAGTGCTTGAGGTATTCCGTCTGCGTGCATCCTGCCCGCCGGAGCACCAGGCACTTGCACCTGGCGCAACCGCACCGGCAACCCCGCCACCAGCAGCAGCACCTCGTCACACACTGCGGCGAGTTCGGCGTTCAGCGCGCCAAGCTCGTCGCGGAACAGCCGTCCTGCGTGGGTCGCAGGCACGACGCCAAGCCCGACCTCCGCGCTGACCAGTACCAACTGGGCAGGGCAGGCCGCCACCGCGGACACCAGCTCTGCGCACCGCGCGCGGCAGGTCGCCAGCGCTTCGGAGCCACCCTTCCAGGCCCCCGCGTCGTCCAGCTCTCCGGTCAGCCAGGTAGCCACGTCATCGACCAGCACCGGGACCGGTCCGGCAGCACGCAGTGCAGCGGGCAGGTCGGACGGCTCAACGGTGCGCCAGCCGGGGGGCCTACGGGCCACATGCACGGCGATCCGCTGTTCCCAGTCCGCATCATCGACCTGGCGCCGGGCCGTTGCCAGGTAGTCCACTCGCGTGTCACCCAGCAACGCCTCGGCGTGCGCGGACTTTCCCGAGCGCGCCCCTCCGAGCACCAGCGTCCGCACCTGACCTCCAAGCTTTCGCCGGCGACGCTACCGTCAGGCGATGACCCTTCGGTGGCGTTACCAAGACTCCGACGGCGGCCAGGCATCCGGTCCGGCTATCACCTTCGACGATCAGGCGGACGCCGAGGAGTGGCTCGAACGGGAGTGGTCGGCCCTGCTGCAGGACGGCGTGGCGGCGGTCACCCTGCTCGACGGCGAGGACGAGGTGTACGGCCCGATGAGTCTGCGACCGGCGTGAGCAGACCCTGCTACGGGATCGGGTCGCCGTGACCGACTCGAGGCTTGGGTACCCGAAGCCGGCGTAGCTGGGTCGCTCTGGTCATCGCGTAGAACCCCAGACCCACGCCGGTTCCCGACGCATCGGGGAACCGTTGGCGGACCCGGCGATTGACGATCCGGCCGAGCAGCACGCCCTCCACGATCATCGTGACGAGCATCACCATCGACACCAGTGACACGTATTGCTGCACTAGAGGTGACGGGACCAGGATCACCACGATCACCAACAGTGCCAATGGCATGAACAGACCGGAGATGTTGCGGCGGGAATCCACCAGGTCCCGGACGTAGGCCTTCACCGGACCGCGGTCACGGGGCAGCAGGTACTTCTCGTCCCCGGACATCATCCGCTCGCGGCGCGCCGCCGAGGCCTTGCGGCGTTCATCCTTGGACCCGCGCATCCGACGTAGTGCTTCCCGCTGGGTCCGCGGTGGGGGCGGGGCCGGCCCGCGCTTGCGGCCCTCCGCCTCCCGGCGGCTTGGGGTGGGCCTGCCCTTACCACCGGTACGGCCCCGGTGTGCCACGTCGTCACGGTGTGCCACGTCGTCGACGTCGGGCGCCACCTCCACCGTCGGCTCCTGCTCGGGATCGGTGGCTCCCGGGCCGGTCTTGCCGCGCAGGAACCTCACGACGACCAGACTAGGACACCATGCCGCAGGCGTAGCGTCCGCAGTTGTGCGCGTGTTGATCGCCCCGGACTGTTTCGGCGGGACCCTCAGTGCGGTGGAGGCGGCTGAAGCCGTCGAAAGGGGATGGCGGCGGGGTGCCTCCCGCGACGAGCTGACGTTGCGCCCGCTGGCCGACGGCGGCCCAGGTTTCGTGGATGTCCTGCACGGCGCGCTGGGCGGGACCGTGCACCGCATCCGGGTCACCGGCCCGACGGGAAAGCCGGTGACTGCCTGCTGGCTGGAACACGAGACGACCGGCTATGTGGAGGCTGCGCAGGCTTGTGGCCTGCACCTGGTGCCTGCCGAGTTACGTGAGGCGACGACCGCGACCAGCCGGGGGGTGGGGGAGTTGCTCGCGGCGGTACGAGACACCGGTCTGCGCACCGCGGTGGTGGGCCTGGGCGGTTCGGCCAGCTCCGACGGCGGAGCCGGAGCGCTTGCGGCACTGGGGGCGGTCGCCGTGGATCCCACCGGACAGCCGCTGCCACCCGGTGGCGCCGCTCTCGTCCGGTGCGTGCGGCTCGATGGGCGGGCCATGGTGGACGGCCTGCGGCTGGTTGCTGCCGCTGACGTGACCAACCCGTTGTTGGGTCGGCACGGTGCCGCGGAGGTATTCGGACCGCAGAAGGGTGCCGGACCGGAGCAGGTGCGTGAGCTGGAGGCGGCGCTGGCCCGCTGGGCCGACGTACTGGAGGAGGCGACCGGCCGGGCGGTCCGTGAGCTGCCCTCGGCCGGGGCGGCGGGTGGCCTCGGTGCGGCCCTGCTGGGCCTGGGCGCCGAGCGGGTCTCCGGCGTACAGCTGGTGGCCGAACGCACCGGTCTGGACGGTGCGCTGGACACCGCCGAGCTGGTGGTCACCGGTGAGGGCAGTTTCGACTGGCAGTCGTTGCGCGGCAAGCTCATCACCGCGCTCGCCGAAGGCGCCGCGCAGCGTGGGCTGCCCTGTGTCGTGCTGGCCGGGCAGGTGTCAGTGGGACGGCGGGAGGCGGCCGCGGCCGGAATCTGCGCCACATATGCCGCGGCAGAGCTGGCGGGCTCAGTGCAGGCCGCACTGGCTGACCCGGCGGGTACCCTGGAAGCGGTGGCCGAGCACGCCGCCCGCCAGTGGGGCGGGCGGTAAGGGTTTCAGTCCCCGCCAGGGAACGGGAATCACGCAGCGGCCGCGGGCGTTACCGTGGTCCAGATAGCCGTGCATGCTTCAAGCGCCGACCCAGGGAGAGCCATGACCGTCGAGAACGTCACCGACACCGAGGCGCCGACCCACGGTGTCGAGCTGAGTGATGCTGCTGCCGCCAAGGCAAAGGCACTCCTCGACCAGGAGGGTCGGACCGACATGCATCTGCGCATCGCCGTGCAGCCCGGGGGCTGCGCAGGCCTGCGCTACCAGCTGTTCTTCGACGAGCGCACGCTCGACGGTGATGCCAGGCGAGACTTCAACGGTCTCGCCGTCGTGGTCGACCGGATGAGCACCCCGTACCTCCAGGGTGCCGTGATCGACTTCGTGGACACCATCGAGAAGCAGGGCTTCACCATCGACAACCCCAACGCGGGTGGTTCTTGCGCCTGCGGAGATTCGTTCAACTAAGCCCAGGCAGGTCGGCGTGTCGGGCGCTGGTGCATGCTATGTCCGACGCTGGTGCCCGACCGCTAGACCTGTACCGGGTAGTGCGGCTCGGGCACCTTGGGGACGATCCGCTGCTCGACGAAGATCCCGTGCCAGAGCATAAAAACCAGCACCGCCCAAATTCGCCTGCTGTGATCTCGTAGGCCGGCGCGATGCTCGTCGAGCATCCGGTGCACCGCTGCCAGGTCCAGCAGGTCCGCGGTGCCGGAGTCGTTGACGATGCCGCGGGCCCAGTCGTGCAGATCATCCTTGAGCCAGTGCCGGATCGGCACGGGGAAACCTAGTTTGCGCCGGTCCAGCACGTGTGCGGGCACGATGTCGCACAGCGCCCTGCGTAAGGCGTGCTTGGTGGTCTGGCGAGTGATCTTCTCCTGGAGTGGGATGGTGGCGGCCACCCGGAACACTTCCGTATCGAGGAAGGGCACCCGTAGCTCCAGCGAATTGGCCATGGTCATCTTGTCGGCCTTGACTAAGATGTCGCCACGCAACCAGGTGAACAGGTCTACGTGCTGCATGCGGGTCACCGGATCCCAGCCGGTCGAGACGGCGTAGGCCTCCGCGGTGACGTCGGTGTGCGAGATGGTGGAGTCGTATCCGCGCAGCACCCCGCGCAGCTGCTCGTCCGGGAAGATTCGGGCGTTGCCGTAATAGCGCTGTTCCAGTGTCAGTGATCCGCGACGCAGCAGGTCCTTGCCGCGTATTCCCTCTGGCATGCGGGTGGAGATTCGCCCCAGCGTCCGGCGCAACGCACCAGGAACTTTCTCGAAAGCGGCCAGCGAAAGCGGCTCCCGGTAGATGGTGTACCCGCCGAAGAGCTCGTCTGCGCCCTCGCCGGATAGCACCACCTTCACATGCTCCCTGGCCTCCCTGGCGATAAACCACAGCGGCACCAGTGCGGGGTCAGCCACCGGGTCGTCGAGGTACCACACGATCAGTGGCAGCGCCTCGGCCAGCTCGGTGGCTGAGACGGTGCGGATCACGTGCCGGACGTCGATGGCCGCGGCCGACTCCGCGGC
>JALZDN010000068.1 GCA_030862525.1 Actinomycetota bacterium
CCGCGCAGCGTGGGGAGCTTGTCCGGGTCCAGCGCCGCCACCGTGGCGTACTCGTCGAGCAGCTGCTCAAGGCGCGCGAGGTCACCGTAGCTGTCGGCCCGGGCCATCGGCGGGATCAAGTGATCGACGATCGTGGCGTGCGCCCGGCGCTTGGCTTGGGTGCCCTCACCGGGGTCGTTGACGATGAACGGGTACACCAGCGGCAGGTTCCCGAGCACGGCATCGGGAGCATCGTCCGCGGCCAGCCCCAGGCCCTTGCCGGGCAACCACTCCAGGTTGCCGTGCTTACCCAGATGCACCACGGCGTGCGCGTCGAAGGAGTGCTCCAGCCAGCGGTAGGCGGCCAGGTATTGATGCGACGGCGCTAGCTCGGGATCGTGGTAAATCGCCACCGGATTCTCGCCGAATCCACGCGGCGGCTGGATGAGCAGCACCACGTTGCCGAACCGCAGCGACCCTACGTAGATCGCGTCCTCGGACACGTAAAGCTCACCCGGAGGCTCGCCCCAGGCTGCGACCACCGATTCACGAAGCAGCGCGGGCAGCTGAGCGAACCACTGGGCGTACTCCGCGACTGGCACTCGGATAGCCGCCCTGGTCATCTGCTCCTCGGTGAGCCACTCGACATCGTGCCCGCCCGCGGCGATCAATCGGTGGATCAGGGTGTCACCGTCCAATTCGGCAACGTCCAGGCCGCCGAGGTCGTAGCCCGCCTCGGCGAGCGCGCGCAGCAGCACCACGGCCGAGGCCGGGGTGTCCAACCCGACAGCGTTGCCGATCCGGGAATGCTTGGTCGGGTAGGCAGACAGCGCGATCGCAAGTCGCTTGTCGGATGCGGGCACCTGCCGCAGCCGGGCCAGCGCAACGACGGTACCGGCCACCCGGGCGGCCCGCTCGGGGTCGGCGACGTACACCGGGATCCCCTCTGGTCCCAGCTCCTTGAAGGAGAACGGCACCGACACCAGCCGCCCGTCGAACTCCGGGATGGCGACCTGCATGGCCGCGTCCATCGGGGACAGTGCCGCGTCGCTGGCCTGCCATGTTGCCCGCGACGTGGTCAGGCACAGGCCTTGGACCACCGGGACGTCCAACGCGGCGAGCGCCCCCGCGTCCCAGGACTCCTGCTCGGCCCCGGCGCTGCCGCCCGCTGCGAGCACCGTGGTCACCACCGCGTCGCAGCGGCTCAGCAGCGCACGCAGCCCATGCGCCTGCGTGTCACCCAGCCCGCGCAATGAGCCGCAGAACACTGGCAGGGCATGTGCCCCGGCCGCGCGGATGGCGTCGGCCAGTACGTCGACGAAACCGGTGTTGGCGGCCAGCGCGTGCGCCCGGTAGAACACGATGCCGACGGTCGGGCGTCCCGGGCTTAGCTCGCGGGCGTCGTGCGCGCCGTATTCGGGGGTGGGCGCCGGCGGCTGGAAGCCCTCACCGGTGAACAGCACCGTGTCGGACAGGAAACGAGCCAGCTCGGCCAGGTTGGCCGGCCCGCCTGCGACCAGGTAGCGCAGTGCCTCGGCCGCCACCCCCGCCGGGACCGTGGAGGCCGCCATCAGCTCCGCATCCGGAATCGCCTCGCCGCCCAGGCAGACCGTCGGCAGCCGAGCCCGCAACAACGCTTCGAGCCCGGGTTCCCAGGCCCGCCGCCCACCGAGCAAGCGGAGTACCACGACGTCCACCCCGTCGAGCAGGGTGGGCAGCTCGGTGGGTTCGGTCCGAGCCGGGTTGGCGACCCGGTAACCGGCATCACAAGCTCGGGCGGCGAGCAGGTCGGTGTCAGCGGTGGACAGCAACAAGACCTGCACACCAACGAGCTTACGAGCTAGCGGCCGACGTCGATCACCACACGGTCGGCGCGTCCAGCGTGAACATCTTGACCCAAGTCTGCTTGCGCATCCCGACCCCGATCGGCAGGTGAGCCTCGTAGTCGCCGGTGATCGCGATCGCCATCACGTTGTTCAGGTCGTGGGTGCGGAATTTTCGCGGCCCCGGATAGCTGGGGTTACCAGCGTCATCATGGGCCTGTGCCGGCGTCATCCGTACTTCGGCGAATGCAGCGCCGGAGAGTTCCTCGGTCTCGCCGGAGCCGTCCTGGACCAGCTTGTCTACGAACCGGGAGCTGACCTGGGGCCGTGGACCGGAGAATCCAGCACGATTCCAACGGCGGATTCGCCGTGGTTCGGATACCGATGAGCACCGGAATGTCCGGGGTCGGTGGCTGCGCCGACTGCGCCGGGATGGCGCCTGCGGTGGCCGCCACTGCGCTGAGGGCAAGGGTGGCGAGGATCGGCCTGGTAATCAGGCCCATGATGCTCCGACGATCGAACGGCTTAGGTGATGAATCAGACGTCGACACGACCCCACCGGGTTCCGCTGCGCGAGCGGGCCTGATCAGCTATCTGTCCAGGGGCACGGAGCACAACCACCCGCACAACAGCTCAGTGGACGGTGAGTCGGCTTGCCAGCAGGAGTCAAGCGGGCAGGATCGGCACGTCGTAGGCGGCGAATGCAGGATCAGCGGTCACGATCGTGAGCCTCTCGCACATCGCCTGGGCGATCAACCGCCGATCGAACGGATCGCGATGGTGTAGCGGTAAGTCCCGCACGGTTAGCGCGTGCTCGCCGCGCACCGGCAGTTCGGAGAAGGACTGCAGTGTCAGATGCTCGCGCAGGTCCCCGTCAACCTTGAGCTTGCCGATCGACTGCTTGATCGCGAGCTCCCACAGCGAGGCCACCGAGACGTCGACTGAGTTTGCGGGATCCGTGATCGCGGCGACGGCCTTCGTAGGCAACCGTTCCGGGCTCTCCAATGACAAGAGCACGACCTGGCTATCAAGCAGCAGTCTCACAGCCGGTCGGCCTCATCAGGGAACATTGGCCCGTTCTCCATGAGGTCGATGAGTTCGTGGTCCGGTTCATCGAAGTCCGGCGACATCCAGATCTTCCCCCTCAACGAACCCAGTTGGCGGGGTATCGCAGTTCGTTGTAGCGGGACGAGCCGAGCGATCGGCCGGCCGTTGCGGGCGATGACGATCTCATCGCCCGCTTCCACCTGCTCCAGCAGCTTGGACAGTTGAGTCTTGGCCTCGTAGACGTTTACCTTCTTTTCCACCAGCCAGGATATGAGGTTAAGTCTAGTCAGACCTACTGTCGGTACCTGGGGAGATGTAGGGCAGCCCGATTGGCGGGCCATGCTCGATCAGCTCGGCCAGAGCGGCGGTGTCCAGATGGGCCGCGACGAGGTCACCGAGCAGGTCCAGCTGGGAGGTCCGCACTGCCGTGAAGCTGGTGTCGGGCGCTGGGTGAAAACCGGGGCGACCGGCGAGGCAGGCCACCCGGCTCAGCAGCGCGCGGCGGAAGGCGTCGTTCTCGAAGAGCCCGTGCCAGTGGGTACCTAGTACATGGCCGCCATCGGAACCGTCGTCAACGCCAGTAACCAGCGGTGGATCGCCGCGGTGCACCACCCGGCCGTGGTGGATTTCGTAGCCGGTCACTGGCTCGCCCAGCGCCGTCCCGGAAGCGCGGGCCAGGTGTTTGGCGTGGTCGAAGATGACTTCGAGGTCGAGCAGTCCCAGCCCGGCCACCTCCCCCGCACCCGACTCGACGTTATCGACGATGCGGCGCCCCAGCATCTGGTGACCACCGCAGATGCCGAACACCGGTCGCCCGTCCGCGGCGTGCGCTGCCACCGCGTCGGCCAGCCCCGTCCGGTGTAGCCACGCCAGGTCCGCGACGGTGGACTTCGAGCCGGGCAGCACCACCAGGTCGGCGTCGGCCAGCCGGGAGGGCTCGGTGACGTAGCGGACCGCCACACCGGGTTCGCAGGCCAACGCGTCGACGTCGGTGCCATTGGAGATCCGCGGCAGCCGCACCACGGCGACCCGCAGCCACTGCGAACCATGCGGCGGCGCACAACGCCCCACCGCCCCGTCGGCGGTATGCGCCAGGGAGTCCTCAGCATCCAGCCACAAGGCATCCTGAAACGGCAGCACGCCGTAGCTGCGGCGGCCGGTCAGCTCCCGCAACTGCTCCAGCCCCGGTGCGAGCAAGTCCGGATCACCACGGAACTTGTTGATCACGAATCCAGCCACCAGTGCCTGGTCGGCCGGGGCCAGCAAGGCCAGGGTGCCGAACAGATGCGCGAGCACGCCACCGCGGTCGATGTCCCCGACGATCAGCACCGGTAGCTCGCCAGCGCGAGCCAGGCCCATATTGGCGATGTCGGTATCTCGTAGATTGATCTCAGTGGGTGATCCGGCGCCCTCGCAGATCACCACATCGTGCTCGGCCCGCAGCGCGCACAGCGTGCTCACCACCACGTCGAGCAGCTCAGCCTTACGGTGCCGGTAGGACGCAGCAGACACCGTGCCGTCGACTTGCCCGAGGACCACCACCTGGGCGCACCGGTCACTGCCCGGTTTGAGCAGCACCGGGTTCAGGCGCACCTCCGGCTCGATACCGCACGCCGCGGCCTGCATCGCCTGGGCCCGGCCGATCTCCCCACCGTCGGGGGTCACCACCGAGTTGTTGGACATGTTCTGTGCCTTGAACGGCGCCACCGATACCCCGCGCCGGGCCAGCCACCGGCAAATGCCGGCCACCAGCACGCTCTTACCCGCATCCGACGTGGTGCCGGCCACGAGCAAGGCACCGCGCACCGTCAGCCCATACCGGGCAGGCCGTCGAGGCTGACCGCGTTGCGCTTGGCCTGATAGCGAGCCACGCCGTCGGGTCCCTTGTTGTCCGCCCAGGAATCGAGTAGATCGCGCTCGGCGCGCAGGTCCATCAGCGGCACGCTGTACCCGCAGGAGTCGCTGATCCGGTGTACGTCCACCCGCACCACGGCCCTGGCTGCGGGCTCTCGGGTGCCGACCGCGAGAGCAGCCGCGAAGGGCTGCAACGCCGCGTCGAATCCCGGTTCACCGCGTCGCACCACGCTGCCGGTACCGTGCAGCCGGACGATCTTCGGCGGACCGCCGAAGGCGCAGAGCATCACGCAGATTCGACCGTTCTCCCGCAAGTGCGCCACCGTCTCGATCCCGCTACCGGTGAGATCGGCGTAGCCGAAGGTGTGCTCGTCGAGCACCCGGAACGTCCCGCCTAGGCCCCTCGGTGACAGGTTTATCAGACCGTCAGCCGCTAGCGGCGCGGTGGCCACGAAGAACACCGGCTGGGCCTCGATCCACTGAGCGAGCCGGGAGTCAATGCGCTGGTAGACCTTGCCCACGGCTTCTCCTTGTTACGGCCTCTCCTTGTAATAGCCACCTTCTTGGCCAGCGGGCCACTACGGCAGCGTCAGGATCTCCGCGCCGTCCGCGGTGACCACCAAGGTGTGCTCAAACTGTGCCGTGCGCTGCTTGTCCTTGGTGGTCACCGTCCACCCGTCCGGCCACAGGTCGTAGTCGATCACGCCCAGAGTGATCATCGGTTCGATGGTGAAGGTCATTGCCGGCTCCAAGACGGTGTCCACGGCAGGCTCGTCGTAATGCAGCACGACCAGACCGCTGTGGAAAGAGCGACCGATGCCGTGACCGGTGAAGTCGCGGACCACTCCGTACCCGAAGCGGTTGGCGTAGGCCTCGATGACCCGGCCGACCACGTTGAGCTGCCGGCCAGGCCGCACCGCACGGATCCCGCGCATCATCGCCTCATGGGTACGCTCGACGAGTAACCGGTCCTCCTCGGACACATCACCGGCGAGGAAGGTCGCGTTGGTATCACCGTGCACGCCGCCGATGAAGGCGGTGACGTCGATGTTGACGATGTCACCGTCCTCGATCACGGTCGAGTCCGGGATGCCGTGACAGATCACCTCATTCAGGGAGACGCAGCACGACTTGGGAAAGCCCTTGTAACCCAGTGTCGAGGGATAGGCGCCGTGGTCGAGCAGGAAATCGTGCACCACCCGGTCGACCTCATCGGTGGTGACGCCCGGCGCAACGGCCCGGCCACCCTCGGCGAGCGCCTGGGCGGCGATCTTTCCCGCCACCCGCATCGCCTCGATCACCTCGGGTGGCTGCGTCCACGGATCGGCGCTGGGGGTGGGCGCGGCCTTGCCGACATACTCCGGCGGCGCGATGTGCGCGGGGACGGAACGCATCGGTGTCTGCCGGCCGGGGCGCAGCGGGGTTCTCACGGGCATATCCACACTCTAGGCAACCCGGGCCGCGTTATGCGGCGCCCAGTGTTGACAGGAACCGCTCCGAGACGTCCAGGGCCGGGCCGGAGGAGCCGGCGTCGACGACCAGCGTCGCGAACGCGAGGTTTCCCCGGAAACCCACGAACCAGCCGTGCGCGCCGATAGAGCTGTACTCCGCGGTCCCAGTCTTGCCGTACAGCTGGCCTTGGTCCGCCAACGTCTTTGCAGTACCTCGAGTGACCGCCTCGCGCATCATCACTCGCAGCGCGTCGGCCACCTCGCGCGGCACCGGGCCCGCAGGTTCGAGCGTCGTCCGAGCCGGCATCCCTCTGATCAGTACGGGGGCGGGCAGTTGTCCACCGGCCGCGACCGTCGAGGCCACCAGCGCCATGCCGAATGGGCTGGCGAGCACCCTGCCCTGGCCGAACCCGTTCTCTGCGCGCCGCACCGTCGATTCCGACGGGGGGGCCTGCCCGGTGACGGTCGTGATGCCGGGGACGTCGTAGTCGATCCCGATGCCCATTTGGTACGCCGCATCGGTGAGGGCGCCGGCGCCGAGGCGGGCATTCAGCTGCGCGAACGTGGTGTTGCAGGAGCGGGCGAACGCCGTGCGCAGCGGCACCGTACCAAGGTCGAAGAGCTGGTCATTCGGCACTCTCCGCTCCCCGATGGTGATGGTGGCCGGGCAGGCCACCGGCGACTCCAGCGTGACCGCATGGGACTGCAGCGCCGCTGAGGCCGTGACGATCTTGAAGGTGGAGCCCGGTGGATACCGTCCGGTCAGTGCGAGGGCGCCTTGCGCGTCGGCCGCGCTGTTCTGTGCGACTGCGAGGATCTCCCCGGTGGAGGGCTGGATCGCCACGATCATCGCCGGGTCGGAAACTGCGTCGACAGCTCCTTCTCCGGCCGCTTGCACGCCGCGATCAACCGTGGTGGTCACTGTCGGCACCGGACGCGGCTGCTGCGCAGCCAGTGTTTCGACTTCCTGACCCATCGTGGTCACTGTGACGATGCGCCACCCGGCAGCTGCCGCGAGCTGTTCTTCGACCGTCGTGCGAATGCCCGGGACCAGCTGGGAGGCGAAGTCCCGGTCCGGTCCGAGCAGCCGCTGCTGGGTGGGGAAGGTCACCCCGGGTAGCTCGTGGATCCGGTCCCGCACTGATTCGTAGTCCTGCTCCCGAAGCACGGCCACGGTGCCCCGCTGCCCTGGCGGAGCCGCGTTGACTCCCGCAATGATCGACTGCTGGGTGATCAGAGGATCGATGCGCGCCAAGGCAGCCGCCAGCTGAGCGGCCACCCCAAACAGATCCTGGGTCTTGCTGCGGTCCAGCGCGACGGTGACGACGGTCTGCGACGTGAGTAGCGGTGTTCCGGCCCGATCCACCACCGGAGCCGGCTCAGCCGGCACCTCGCGCAGCATCACCCGTTGCTGCGCGGCGAGCCGCGGGTGCAGCGCCGCTGGGCTCCATCGCACCAACCAGCCCTCAGCGGTGTCCGCGGGAATGAGGTCAAAGCTGCCAGGGTAACTCCACTGCCGGCCCTTGCCGAGGTCCCAGACGGCGGAGAAGGACGCCGAAGCGGTCTTGTCGCCGGAACGGGTCTGACCCAGAGTGAGCTGCACGCGCTGCGGCTTCACTTCGTCGCGAACCTGCCCGATCAACGCGGTGGCGGCGACCGGGTCGTCGGTGAGCTGCCCGGCCGCAGCATCGTCCCCGCGGGTCACCGCGGCCAGGAAGGCAGCCGCTGCGTCATCCGGATCGGACCCGAAGACACCGCAGCCCGTCATCAGTGTCGCCATGAGGGCCGCTATCAGAGCCACCGGCAGGCAAGCCACTAGCAGCAGGGAAAGTCGTCGGCGCACGGGAGCGAGTATCCCCCTGACGGTTTAGAACAGCACGGTCGCAAAGCAACCCACCTGGACGAAACCGACTCTCCGGTATGTCGCGCGGGCCGGCAGGTTGTAGGCGTTGACGTACAGGCTGGCGACGCGGCCCATCCGCTGCAGTCGCGCCACCACAGCCGCGGTCGCACCCGCTGCCAGGTTCTGCCCACGCCTGTTCGGGTGTACCCACACGCCCTGGAGTTGGCCCACGGTGGACGACATGACTCCGATCTCGGCCTTGAACACCACCTCACCCCCCTCGAACCGGGCAAATGCCCGGCCCGCTGCGATCAGTTCAGCGACCCGAGCCCGGTAACCGGCACCACCGTCGGGCAGCCGAGGATCAACGCCCACCTCCTCGGTGAACATTGCCACTGCAGCCGGCAGGTAGCAGTCAATCTCGTCCGTTCGCACCGGTCGTACCAGGGGGTCTCCCGGCACCAGCGGTTGCTTGTCGAGCACCATCAGCGGCTGATCTGGACGCTCCTCACGGGCCGGTCCCCAGCTTTCCTGCAACTTCGACCATAGCCCGAGCACCTGATCTGCCGGTCCTACCATCGATGAACAGGACCGAGGCTGACCAGCCGCGCGATCGGCGAAAGCACGGATCGCCGAGGACCCCCCGCGAAGGGGGACCAGATTGGGTCCAGAGAAGCACAGCCCGTCCAGCTCACCGTCGGACCTGCTGCCAAAGCCCCACAACTCCCCGCCCAGGCGCCACGGATCCAGCCCGCCGCTCTCGATCCGGGCGGCCACCATGCAGGACAACACTGGATCGGTCGCCAGCGCTGCACGGACGCTGCGCGCGTCGCTGTCATCCAGCAGGCGCGCGCTCGCGAACTTCAGCACGCCACCTAGGGTGCCAGACAGGAGCCCAGAACAGCAGCCCAGAGCAACTGCAGCACAGCGCCCCTCACGACTGTTCGGCCAGGCGCTGCGCCTCCTCGATCAGCGTCTCGACGATCTGCGCCTCGGGCACGGTCTTGATCACCTTGCCGCGGACGAAAATCTGGCCCTTGCCGTTGCCCGAGGCGACCCCGAGGTCGGCCTCGCGGGCTTCGCCGGGCCCGTTGACCACACAGCCCATCACGGCCACCCGTAGCGGCACTTCCATTCCCTCCAAGCCCGCGGTGACTTCGTCGGCGAGCTTGTAGACATCAACCTGAGCTCGACCGCACGACGGGCAGGACACGATCTCCAGCCGGCGGGTCCGCAGGTTCAGCGACTCCAGAATCTGCAGACCAACCTTGACCTCCTCGACCGGAGGTGCGGACAGCGAGACCCGGATGGTGTCCCCGATGCCCTGGCTCAGCAGTGCCCCGAATGCGGTGGCCGACTTGATGGTGCCCTGAAATGCCGGACCGGCCTCGGTGACTCCGAGGTGCAACGGGTAGTCACACTGCGCTGCGAGTTGCTCGTAAGCCCGCACCATGACCACCGGGTCGTGGTGCTTCACCGAGATCTTGATGTCGTGGAAATCGTGTTCGGCGAACAGGCTCGCCTCCCACAGTGCGGATTCGACCAGGGCTTCCGGGGTCGCCTTGCCGTACTTGGCCATGATCTTGGGATCCAGCGACCCGGCGTTGACGCCTATCCTGATCGGGGTGCCGGCACCGGCGGCGGCCTTGGCAATGTCGGCTACCCGGTCGTCGAACTTCTTGATGTTGCCGGGATTGACCCGCACGGCCGCGCAGCCCGCGTCGATGGCAGCGAAGACGTACTTGGGCTGGAAATGTATATCGGCGATCACCGGGATTTGTGACTTGCGCGCGATGGCCGACAGCGCCTCGGCGTCGTCGGCGCTGGGGACGGCCACCCGGACGATGTCGCAGCCTGCCGCGGTGAGCTCGGCTATCTGCTGCAAGGTGGCGTCGACGTCGGCAGTCAGCGTGGTGGTCATCGACTGCACCGACACCGGGTGCTCACTGCCCACGCCCACCGCACCGACGTGTAACTGACGGGTCTTACGACGCTCGGCGAGCACGGGAGGCGGCAAGGCCGGCATACCGAGCGCGACACTGCTTCCTGGCGACACCAGGGTCACTCCTCCTGAACAGTTATGGACGCAGGCGGATCGGGTTGATGATGTCGGCGGTGATGGTTAATGCGCCCACCCCGATGAGGACGATCAAGAATGCGTACGTCAGCGGCATCAGCCGGTTGTAGTCCACCGGGGGCCCGTTGGCGTGCCCGAAGGCCCGACGAACGGCGTTGCGGATGGCTTCGTAGAGGTTGACGGCGATATGCCCACCGTCCAACGGAAGCAGCGGCAGCAGATTGAACACCCCGACGAAAAGGTTCAGCGCCGCGAGCAGGAACAGGAAGAACCACCATGCGCCTAGACCCGCGGCATCGCCACCGAGCACGCTGGCGCCGACCACGCTGATCGGGGTTTCCGGGTTGTCCTCTCCAGCGATCCGATCGAGCAGCAGCGGAACCTTCTGCGGGAACTGCTGCAGCCCCATCCACGTGTTGGCGAACATCGTGCCGGTGAAGGTGATGCTTTGACCCACCGCCTCCACCGGGCCGTACTGCAGCGTCAGGGGGTCCGGGCGCTGCGGCGACACGCCGATCGCGCCGACCAGCTTGTCGCCCTCACCACCCAGCGCCGAGAGAGGGACTTGGGCGATGTCGATCTGCACGGTGCGCTGCTGCCCGTTGCGCTCGAGCCGGAACTCGGTGGGGCCCGAGCGGCTCTGGACGGCGGTGACGAGCTCGGTGAAGTTGCCCACCGGGATGCCCGCCACGGCCAGCACGCGATCACCCGGCTGCAGGCCCGCCTCCTTGGCCGGCGCCGACGCGCCCGGCTGGCAGGAACCGTCGGCCTGCACCGCGATGCACTGGCTGACCTCGGACACCACCGCGGGGGTCGGCGCCCGGTTCAGGTTCGGCAGACCGGTGGACACCGCCATCACGTAGATCAGCACGATGCCCAGCGCGAAGTGGGTCAGCGAGCCTGCAGACAGCACCACCACGCGCTTCCAGGTGGGGAACCGGAAGAACGCTCGCTTACGGTCTTGCGGGTCGGGCAGCTCTTCGAGCGCGGTCATCCCGGCGATGTCGCAGAAGCCGCCGCCCGGGATCAATTTGAGGCCGTACTCGGTCTCTCCGCGGCGGAAGGAGAACAGGGTGGGGCCGAAGCCGATGAAGTAGCGACGCACCTTCATTCCAAAGGCCTTCGCGCTGTACATGTGACCGGCCTCATGCAACGCGATGGATATTCCGATACCCACCGCGAACAGCACTACACCCAGCACGAAGGTCACGCTGTGCTCCTCTTCATCCTGCCCAGCAACTCCCTGGTCCTGCTGCGAGCCCAGTCTTCAGCGGCCAGCACGTCGTCCACCGTAGTCGGGTCCGCCTGCCAGCCCTGTGCCTCACCCAGCACAGCCTCCAGCGCGTCGACAATCCCACAGAAGGAGATCTCACCGCTCAGGAAGGCCGCCACCGCCTCCTCGTTGGCGGCGTTGAACACCGCCGGAACGCAACCGCCCACGGTGCCCGCCGTCCTGGCCAGCTCGATGGCGGGAAACGCCTCGGCGTCCACCGGTTCGAACGTCCAACTCGTGGGTTGGGCGAAGTCGCAAGCCGGCGCTGCGTCGGCGACCCGGTCCGGCCAGCTCAGCGCCAGGGCGATCGGTAGCCGCATGTCCGGTGGACTGGCTTGGGCCACCGTCGAACCGTCGGTGAACGTGACCATCGAGTGGACCACCGACTGGGGGTGCACCACCACGTCGATGCGGTCGTAGGAAATGCCGAACAGCAGGTGCGTCTCGATCAGCTCCAGGCCCTTGTTGACCAGGGTGGCCGAGTTCACCGTCACCACCGGCCCCATTCGCCAGGTCGGGTGCGCCAGGGCCTGGTGGGCGGTGACCCCGTCGAGCTGGTCGCGGCGCCGCCCGCGAAACGGTCCGCCAGAGGCGGTGAGAATCAGCCGGGCCACCTCTGCGGCGGTACCGGCCCGCAGGCATTGGGCGAGTGCGGAATGCTCGGAGTCCACCGGCACGATCTGGCCCGGCGCGGCGGCGCTGGTGACCAGGGTTCCACCGGCCACCAGAGATTCCTTGTTGGCCAGCGCCAGGGTGGCGCCGCTGCGCAGCACGGCCAGCGTCGGCGCCAGGCCACGGGAACCGGTCACTCCATTGAGCACCACGTCGGCGGGCTGAGTTGCGACGAGCTCGGCCACCGCCTCGGGACCAGCCAGGATCCGTGGCATCCGGTAGCCGCCCCGGTCGTATCCGCGTCGCTGCGCCTCAGCAAACAGCGCCAGCTGAAGGTCCTGCGCTCCCCGGGCCCGAGCGATCGCGACGGCGTTGGCACCGGTCTGCAGCACCTGCGCCGCCAGCGCCTGCGGATCTGCGCCACCGGCGGCCAGCCCGACCACGCGGAAGCGCTGCGGATTGCGGTGTATGACGTCGAGAGCCTGGACGCCGATTGATCCGGTGCTGCCCAGCAGCAGTATCGAGCGTGGCCGGTGCGACGGGTCCATCCAGGTCATTCTTCCCGACAGCAGTGCGATGCGCGTGCAAGGGATCACACTGATCCTCCAGGGCACACGGAGGAGTCGCCATCTGGATCTGGCCATCATCGGCTCGCTGTTCCTCCTCGGCGCCTACCGACTGCTTGCGGGGCGAAGGGCAGTCTGGCGCTAATGACCATCCGGTGGAGAGGTATGCGATGATGCCGCCGTGGCTGTGACCGATCAGCACCCTGCCGACCAGCACTCGACTGGCCAGCACGCAACCCAGCACCCGCTGGATCCGCACCGGGTGGATCCACAGGATGCGGGTCCGCACGATGTAGACCCGGACCGGGAGCCGTCGGCCGACTGGGGCTGGCACGGGGGTTTCCCCCTGGCTGGTCCCATCGCGGGATGGTTCACCGCCTTCGCGCTGTTCGCGATGCTTATCGGGAACCACCAAAGTCGCGTCGAGGACATCTGGCTGGTCGGGTTGGGCTTGCTGCTCGTCGTGATGCTGATCGGCCACCACCTGAAACGCCGCAAGGCCAGGCGGCGCTGGCGGACTTGAGCGGTTCCCCGGCCGTCGAGCTGGAGATTGGGCACCGGACCGTCCGGATCACCAACCCGGAACGGGTCTACTTCCCCGCCCGCGGCGAGACCAAGATCGATCTGGTCCGTTACTACCTGTCGGTCGGCGACGGAATCGTCCGGGCCCTACGCGAACGCCCGTGCATGTTGCACCGGTTCCCCAGTGGGGTCACCGGACCCAAGGTGCACCAGAAGCGACTACCTGCCGGTGCTCCCCCTTGGGTGCAGACGGTGCGGGTGGACTTCCCGTCTGGCCGCAATGCGGACGAATTGTGCGTCACCGACCTCGCCGACGTGATCTGGGCCGTGCAGATGAGCACCGTGGAGTTCCATCCCTGGAACAGCCGGGCGGCCGACGTCGAGCGTCCGGATGAGTGGCGCATCGACCTCGACCCACAACCCGGCACCGGGTTCGCGCAGGCTCGCCAGGTGGCCGCGGTGGTGCAGGAGGTGCTCGCCGAGGTCGGCGCGGTGGGCTGGCCGAAGACTTCCGGAGGTCGCGGGATGCACGTCTACGTGCGGATCGAGCCGCGCTGGAGTTTCGCCGACGTGCGCCGAGCCGCTCGCGCCTTCGCCCGCGAGGTGGAGCGGCGCGCACCGGAGCTGGTGACCACGGCGTGGTGGAAGCGAGACCGGATCGACGCGGTATTCGTCGACTGGAATCAGAACACCCGCGACCACACGATCCGCAGCGCCTATTCGGTACGGGGCGTACCTGAGGCGGTGGTATCCACCCCGTTGAGCTGGGACGAGGTGCCCGACGCCGAGCCGGGAGACTTCAGCCTGGCCACCGTGCCCGCGCGGTTCGCACGCCTGGGCGACGTGCACGCCGGCATCGACGATGCGGTGTTCTCGCTGGAGCCGCTGCTCGAGTGGGCCGACCGTGAAGAGCACCAGAGCTGATCGGAGCGGTCCATCAGCAAGACCACGCTAGGGACTGACCAGGACGTCGGCCAGATCGAACTGGACCGGGCGTTCGAGCTGGTCGTAGGTGCAGGAGCGCGGTTCGCGGTCGGCGCGCCAGCGGACGAACTGCGTGGTGTGTCGAAACCGCACGCCTTCCATGTAGTCGTAGCGGACCTCGACAACACGCTCCGGGCGGAGTGGGACGAAGGACAGATCCTTGCCGGCGTTCCAGCGGCTGGTCTCGGACTTGCGCGGAGTGCGCTCTCCCTCCTCCTGACGCGCCCAGGCCCACGGGTGGTCGTCGAAAGTGGTGACGAGCGGCTGCAGCTCGGTGAACAGTTCGCGCCTCCGAGCCATCGGAAATGCCCCGACGACGCCGATCGACACGAGGACCCCGCGGTCGTCATAAAGACCGAGAAGCAGCGAGCCGATGGCGCCGGGGCCGGACTTGTGCACCCGGTAGCCGGCGACGACGCAGTCAGCGGTGCGCTCGTGCTTGATCTTGGTCATGACCCGCTTGTCCGGTTCGTAGGGCAGGTCGAGCATCTTGGCGATGAGGCCGTCGAGCCCGGCACCTTCGAACTGGTCGAACCACTGGCGGGCGATGTCCTCGTCTTGCGTCGCTCGCGTGATGTACACCGGTGGGGCGGCACCAGCGAGCGCATCCTCCAACGTCGCGCGTCGCTGGGCGAGTGGTACTTGCATGAGGTCGTCATCGCCAAGTGCCAGCAGGTCGAACGCGACGAAGCTGGCCGGGGTCTGCTCGGACAGCAGCGCCACACGGCTAGCTGCCGGGTGGATGCGCTGCTGCAGCGCCTCGAAGTCCAGGGTGTTGCGTTCCCGATCGGCGATGACGATCTCGCCGTCGATCACCGCACGGGGCGGGAAGTTCGCGAGCACCGCTTCGACGACCTCGGGGAAGTAGCGGGTCATCGGCCGCTCCTTGCGACTGCCGATCTCGACCTCGTCGCCGTCCCGGAAAATGATCGACCTGAAGCCGTCCCATTTCGGTTCGTAGTGCTGGCCAGGAGGGATGCTGGCTGCCGGCTTGGCCAGCATCGGCGCGATGGGCGGCATGACGGGAAGAAGCACGGTCTCAGTGTGCCCGCTCACTGAGCGGGTGCTCATCTCTGCTCAACACTGTGCGCGCCCGGCGGTCCCCCACCACTTGCTTCGAAAAATAAGGTCTCCACGACCCGGTGCCTCGTATCACTGCTGGGATGCTGCGAGCTGGCCGCAGGCGGCGGCGATCTCGCGGCCACGGGTGTCTCGGACGGTGCAGGCCACCCCGGCCGCGCGCACCCGTGCCACGAACTCCTCCTGCACGGACCGCGGGCTGGCGTCCCACTCGCTGCCGGGGGTGGGATTCAGCGGGATGAGGTTCACGTGCACCAGGGCGCCGAGGCTTTCGCGCAGCAACCCGCCGAGCAGCTCTGCCCGCCACGGCTGGTCGTTCACGTCCCGGATCAATGCGTACTCGATGGACACTCGGCGCCCGGTGGTATCCGCATAAAAGCGCGCCGCGTCGAGCACCTCAGCCACCTTCCAGCGGCTGTTCACCGGGACGAGGGTGTCTCGCAATGCGTCGTCCGGCGTATGCAACGACACCGCAAGCGTGACTTGCAAGCCTTCGGCGGCCAGCCGGCGGATCGCCGGCACCAGGCCCACGGTGGACACCGTCACCGACCGCTGGGACAGGCCCAGCCCGTTCGGCGCCGGATCGGTGATCCGGCGGACGGCGCTGACCACCCGCTGGTAATTGGCCAGCGGCTCACCCATCCCCATGAACACGACGTTGGACAGCCGCCCAGGTCCTCCGGCCAGCTCACCGTCGCGCATCGCGGCCGCGGCGGCGCGTACCTGGTCGACTATCTCGGCAGTGGACAGGTTGCGGGTCAGCCCGCCCTGCCCGGTGGCGCAGAACGGGCAGGCCATCCCGCATCCGGCCTGGCTGGAGATACACACCGTGGCGCGATCCGGATAGCGCATCAGCACGCTCTCGGTGAGCACGCCGTCCGCTGCACGCCATAACGTCTTACGGGTGGTGTCGCCGTCACAGGAGACATGCCGCACCGGGGTCGCCAGTTCCGGCAGCAGCGCGGCAGCCAAACGACTCCGGCAGGACGCGGGCAGGTCGGTCATCACGTCCGGATCGGTCGTCAGCCGGGCGAAGTAGTGCCGAGCGAGCTGGTCAGCGCGAAACGCCGGCTCGCCTAACGCGTGCACGACGGCACGGCGTTGGTCGCGGTCGAGGTCGGCGAGGTGCTGCGGCGGCATGCCCCGGCGCGGGGCGTCGAACACCAAGGGGAGCGCAGTCATGTCAGGTTGCAGTGTCCCATGCGGGCGACAGCAGACTCGTGGCGCAGATGCAGGCGGTAACGCACCGGGATGGTCAGCCCAGGGGTCTGCGCGATCGCTCTCGCGGCCACCTTGGGAGTGAACTCGATGCGCAACGCTCGCTCCAGGTCTTGCCGATCGGTGAAGCGCCACACCGTGTCCACCCGGCGACAGTCGAAGCCCTGGGTGGCAAAGAACGCCTCGACCACCTTCGGCCGGTAGCGGGGTGCCGCCGCGCACAACCAGTCGCCGTAGGGAGCGTGGGTGCCGTCCAGGTCGATGACGGCCAGCGTCCCGCCGCAGCGCAGCACCCGTCGCGCCTCGACCAGGCCGCGTTCGCAGCCCGGGCCGAAGAAGTAGGCGATGCGGGCATGCACCAGATCAACGCTGGAGTCGGCCAGCGGCAGCTGTTGGGCACGACCGGGGAGGACCTGGATGCCGGGCAGGTCACGGATCCGTCGGCGAGCGCGGTCCACCAGTGGAGGGTGCGGCTCCACGCCGATCACGCTGCGGGCCCGCCCGGCGAATCGGGGCAGGTGAAAGCCGTCTCCGCAACCGATGTCGACGACGTCGGCGCCGGACCAGTCGACCCGGTCGGCCAGTGCGGCCCACAGCGCCCCATCCGCGTCGACCGCCCGGTTCTCCCGCTCGTAGACGTCAGGCCAGTTCCAGATGTTGGGGCTGGACAGCACGCCGGGCTCGGTCACCGGCCCAGTCTGCCTGCATTGCACTGTCTGCCTGCATCACACTGGGGCCGAAACCGATAGCGTCCCCGAATCGTTGTCAGTGGGTGATCGAGGACACATCATTCATCCCCGGTTCGGTGTGTTGGATCGACGTGTCGACGTCTGATCCGGCGCGTACCCGGGACTTCTACGCCGGGCTGTTCGGCTGGACCTACCAGATCGACCCGGATCCCCACCGCGGGCACTACACCAACGCCCTGCGCGACGGCCTACCGGTGGCCGGCCTGGGCGGAGTCCCGGTGCCGGCAGGGCAACAGGCGGCCTGGACGTTGTATCTCGCCACCGCCAACATCTCGCACACCGCCGAGATGTTCAACCAGTGGGGTGGCCGTGTCCTCTACGGACCGGTGGATGTCCCAGGGCAGGGCAGCATGCTGATCGGAGCAGATCCGACCGGCGGTGTGATCGGCTTCTGGCAGCCCGCAAGGCCATGGATGTTCCACACCACCGACACCGGGGCACTGTTCTGGGCGGAGTTGAACACCCGGGACGGTAAGCAGGCCGACGAGTTCTTCGCCAACCTGTTCGGTTATCACCAGCAGCAGATCGGTGATGGCATCGGCATGGATTACACCACCTGGTCACGTGGTGGGCAGATGCTGCTGGGAAGGATACAGATGGGATCGAACTGGTCTCCCGACATCGCTGCGCACTGGATGTTGCACTTCGTGGTGGACCCGGACAACGGTACCGACGCTGCGGTGAACCGAGTCGTCGAACTCGGCGGTCAGGTGAACATCTACCCTTACGACAGCGAGTTGGGCCGAGTCGCGCTGGTCGCCGACCCCTCCGGTGCTGCCTTCGCGCTGATTGACCCCACCGTGCGACTCGAGCCGGCATCGACCAGCAGCTCGATGGCGGATGACCCTTACGATGACTGACACCGGCTGCTTGGGCTCAGCCGCCGGGCGGGACGAACAGACTCAGCAGCAACCAGGAAACGACCGCTGACGGCAGCAGCGAGTCGAGCCGATCCATCAGACCACCGTGGCCGGGCAGCAGGCTACCCATGTCCTTGACGCCGAGGTCCCGTTTCATCAGAGATTCGATCAGATCCCCTCCGGTGGCCGTGACCACGATCGCCGCCCCGAACAGGATCCCCTGCCACAGCTGCCCGTCGAGCAAGTACGTCAGCGTCAGGGCACCGGCGGCGGTCCCGACCACCAGTGACCCGATGAAGCCTTCCCAGGACTTCTTCGGGCTGATCGACGGCGCCATCGGGTGCCGCCCACGCAACACGCCCGCGGCGTAGCCCCCGATGTCCGAAGCCACCGCAGCGAGCAGCAGGGCCAGCGTCCGGGCGGCACCGTCGGCAGGAACGACCAGCAGCGTTGCGAAGGCGGCGAACCCGGGCAGGTAGGCCGCGGTGAGCACGGAAGCGCTGACATCGCGGACATAACCCGCCGCACCCTGAGGAAAGCGCCACACCAGACAGGCCAGCGCAGTGATCATGAACGCGACAAGTAACCCGTCTCGACCAAACGGCCAGGACAACCACACCATCGCCTGTCCGCCGAGTAACACCGGTGGCAGTGCGATCCGGGTACCGGCGCGGCGCAACGTCGCGGCGAGCTCCCAGCTCGACACCGCCACCGCGACAGCGATGATCCCGATGAACAGCTGCCGCACGGTGAACAGTGCGACCAGGACTCCGGCACCCAGCAGTAACCCGACGGTGATCGCCGCCCACAGGTTTCGACCCGCCCGCGTGGGGCGGGGGCTCTCGACCGGGTCCACAGGGGCAGACACTCAGACCTCGAGCAGCTCTGATTCCTTGTGCTTGACGAGCTCGTCGACCTGCCCCACGTACTGGTGGGTGGTGGCGTCAAGCTCTTTCTCGGCCCGGTTCACCTCGTCCTCACCGGCCTCTCCCTGACGGGAGATGCGACTGAGCTCGTCCTTGGCCTTGCGGCGGATGTTGCGGATGGACACCTTGGCGTCCTCTCCCTTGGCGTGTGCCACCTTGACCAGATCCCGGCGGCGTTCCTGGGACAGCTGCGGGATGATCACGCGGATGATCGTGCCTTCGTCGGTGGGGTTGACGCCGAGGTCTGAATCGCGGATCGCCTTCGCCATGGGCCGCAGCAGGCTGGGATCGTACGGCTTGATCACAGCCATTCTGGCCTCCGGGACCGTCACGCTGGCCAGCTGGATCAAGGGAGTAGCGGCACCGTAGTAGTCCACGATGATCCTGGAGAACATCGCCGGACTGGCTCGGCCAGTGCGCACCGTGGCCAGGTCCTCCTTGGCGACCGACACGGCCTTGTCCATCTTCTCCTCGGCGTCGAGGAGGGTGTCGTCGATCACGGCTGCTCCTATGTCCGGCATCCCGCTGGCGCCTGGGCGGCGTGGCCCGTCCCAGTATCTCCCCTGGCTCAATTCCCTTGGGACCCGCCCAGACCGGCCGGTCACGCCGGGGAGCTGACCAGGGTCCCGATCGGTTCTCCGCGCACCGCACGGGCGATGTTGCCTTCGGTGAGCAGATTGAACACGATGATCGGTAACTTGTTGTCCATGCACAGGCTGAAGGCGGTCGCATCGGCCACCTTGAGCCCCCGCTCGAGTACCTCGCGATGAGTGATCTGATGAAACATCGTCGCCGAGGGATCGGTTTTGGGATCGGCGGTGTACACCCCGTCGACCGCTTTGCCGAGCAGTAGAACCTCACAGCCGATCTCCAGTGCCCGTTGAGCTCCCGTGGTGTCGGTGGAGAAATAAGGCATCCCGACACCCGCCCCGAAGATCACCACACGGCCCTTCTCCACATGCCTGATGGCCCGCCGCGGGATATAGGGTTCGGCAACTTGGCCCATGGTGATCGCGGTCTGCACCCGGGTGTCGAGTTTGTGCTCTCGCTCCAGGAAGTCCTGCAGAGCCAGGCAGTTCATCACGGTCCCGAGCATTCCCATGTAATCGGCTCGGGACCGTTCCATGCCGCCCTGCTGCAGCTCTTCGCCGCGGAAAAAGTTCCCTCCGCCGATCACCACCGCCATCTGGACCCCGGTGGCGACCACGTCGGCGATCTGCCGCGCGACGGCGTGTACCACCTCGGGATCCACCCCGACGCCACCGCCGCCGAACATCTCACCGCCGAGCTTGAGCAGCACCCGCCGGTACCCGGGGCCCATCAACCGGTCGGTGCTCATCCTGGATTCATTTCGGCTCAGGCCTGACCGACCTCGAAGCGGGCGAACCGTCGCACCGTCACTCCGGCGCCATCCAGGATAGCCTTAACGGTCTTCTTGGAATCCTGCACGGAGGACTGCTCCAGCAATACGGTGTCCTTGAAGAAGCCGTTGAGACGACCTTCGACGATCCTCGGCAGCGCCTGCTCGGGCTTGCCCTCCTGGCGCGCGGTCTCCTCGGCGATGCGTCGCTCGCTGGCCAGCACGTCGGCTGGCACGTCCTCTCGGGTGACGTAGCGCGGTTTCATCGCAGCCACCTGCATCGCCACGGCACGCGCCGTCTCGGGCGATCCACCGTCGTACTCGACCAGCACGCCTACCGCGGGCGGCAGGTCAGAAGCACGGCGGTGCAGGTAAGTGGCCACCTCACCGTCAAAGGAAACCACCCTGCGCAACTGCAGCTTCTCGCCGATCTTGGCCGAGACGGTCTGCACCGCGTCGGCCACCGTGCCGCCGTTCAACTCGGCCTGCGCGAGCGCTTCGGCGTCGACCGGGCGGGTCTGCTTCGCCTCAGCGACGATCTTGTCGGCGAGTTCCTGGAAATCGGTACCCTTGGCCACGAAGTCGGTCTCGCAGTTGAGCTCGATCATCACGCCGTCCTCGGCAGCCACCAGCCCATTGGCGGTGGTGCGCTCGGCCCGTTTGCCAACGTCCTTGGCACCCTTGATGCGCAGGAGCTCAACAGCCTGGTCAAAGTCACCATTGGACTCTTCCAGGGCCTTCTTGCAATCCATCATCCCGGAACCGGTCAGGTCCCGGAGTCGCTTGATATCAGCGGCGGAGTAGTTCGCCATTGTGGCTTTCCGTCCTGTCGTTCTTGTCTCGTTCTCGTGGATCGAGGGATGCAGGTCCTCAGATGTGCGGCACGCCGTTGTTCGCAGTCGCCGGTTCGACCTGCGGTGCGGCTGCCCGCTCTGCGGAGCTGCCGGAGACCAGCAGTTCCTGCTCCCATTCCGCCAGTGGCTCGTCGGTACCGACACCGGCCGCAGGCTTGTCCGAACCATCGGCCCCGCTGGAGCGTCCGGCCCGCGACATCAACCCGTCGGCGGTGGCGTCGGCCACTACCCGGGTGAGCAGCGCCGCGGAACGAATCGCGTCGTCGTTGCCCGGGATGGGGTAGTCAACCTCGTCGGGGTCGCAGTTGGTGTCCAGGATGGCCACGATCGGGATACCCAACTTGCGGGCCTCGCCGACAGCGATCTGCTCCTTCTTGGTGTCGACCACCCACACCGCGCTGGGAACGCGCTGCATGTCCCGGATGCCCCCCAGGGTTTTCTCCAGCTTGTCCTTCTCCCTGGTGCGCATCAGGATCTCCTTCTTGGTCAGCCCGGTGAATCCACCGGTCTGCTCCATGGACTCGAGTTCCTTGAGGCGCTGCAAGCGCTTGTGCACGGTGGTGAAGTTCGTGAGCATTCCGCCCAGCCAGCGGTGGTTCACAAAAGGCATGCCCACCCGCTGCGCGTGGTGCGAGATCGCTTCCTGAGCCTGCTTTTTCGTGCCGATGAACAAGATCGAGCCGCCGTGGGCCACGGTCTGCTTGATGAACTCGTAGGCGCGATCGATGTAGGTCAGCGTCTGCTGCAAGTCGATGATGTAGATGCCGTTGCGCTCGGTGAAGATGTAACGCTTCATCTTCGGGTTCCAGCGGCGGGTCTGGTGCCCGAAGTGCACGCCGGAGTCGAGCAGCTGCTTCATGGTGACGACGGCCATGGCCGGTGCACACCTCGATGTGTCAGGCGCGACGGGCTCCGCCGGCGCGCTCATACGGTTGTCGCGGCGGGCCGGGTCAGACCGCCGCCCTGGCGCCAGGCCGACGGCCGGACCCCGTTTCGATCACCGATCGGAACAAGGACCGCCGGACGCCGAGCCCCGGTGAGGGGCGAGCGCTGGCGCGCGAAGTCGACCCGTACACGGGCCGCTCCTGCAGTGTACGACGTGCCCTGCGGTCGACCCAGCCGAGGTTGGGCTGTCGTACGCAGCTGTCCACAGTGCTTGCCCTATCCACAGCGGTGGACCTCGCCGCTGGGCAGTCGCGGCCGGCGTCGGGACCCTGTCCGGCGTGTCTCGAATTCTGATCTGCGCCCTGCTCGCCACGGTGCTGTCCGGTGGTGCGGGGGCTGACATGGTCGCTTTGACTGGCTTGCCGGTGCCGCCTGGGGCGGATGATCCGGGTGACCTGCCCGGGCCGCGCACCGGGACGTTCGGTTGGCCGCTGGCTGGACGGCCGGCTGTGGTCCGAGCTTTCGAGGCACCGGCGCTGCCGTATGGGTCGGGCCATCGCGGTGTCGACCTGGCTTCCGTAGCCGCAGCGCCGGTGCTCACCGCCGGCGCCGGCACAGTGGTGTTCGCCGGAGTGGTGGCTGGCCGCGGTGTCGTGTCGGTGGATCATCCAGGCGGGCTACGTACGACTTATGAGCCGGTGGCGCCTATCGTCACCGCCGGAGACCAGGTAGCTAGGGGTGACCAGCTCGGTACCGTGCAGCTCGGCCATCCCGGCTGCACCGCTCCTGCCTGCTTGCACTGGGGTGTGCGGCGCGGTCCCAGCGATTACCTGAATCCGCTGCGACTGGTCGTGATGGCACGAGTACGGCTACTGCCCATCGACGGCGTGCCCACCGCCCGGTGATACCGAGTATTCAGCCGGTGGAGGCGTCGGCCATCTTGCTCCGTAGCCGGAGCACCGCTCTGGTGTGCAATTGGCAGGCCCTCGACTCGGTGACCCCCAGTACCCGCCCGATCTCGGCGAGGGTGAGGTTCTCGAAGTAGTACAGGGAAACCACCACCCGGTCCCGGTCGGCGAGTTGCGAGATCGCCTCGGCGAGCAGGCGCCGGCTCTCGATCCAATCAAGGACTGCGCCCGGCTCGTCCATCTGGTCGTCGGGCAGCATCTCCGCAAGCGACGTGCCACCGCGGCTGACGGCGATGAGTTCATCCAGCGCAACCACGCTGGTCAGTTGCAGCTGTGCGTAGAGCTCCCGCAGGTCGGTAAGGGTGATGCCAAGCTCCGCAGCCACCTCGGCGTCGCTGGCGGAACGCTGCAACCGCCGCTCCAGACGCTCCAGCGCACGCTCTACATCCCGGGCCCGGCTGCGCACCGAACGGGGCACCCAGTCCTGGGCCCGCAGCTCGTCCAGAATCGCGCCCCGGATCCGCTGCATCGCGTAGGTCTCGAACTTCAAGCCACGCTCAGGCTCGTACCGGTCGATGGCCTCCCACAGGCCGAACACGCCGGACTGCACGAGATCAGCGATGTCGACGTGGGCAGGCAGTCCGGTTCCCACCCGACCGGCCACGTACTTCACCAGCGGCGCGTAGTGCAGGAGCAGCCTGTCGCGTAGCGTCGAGTTCCGGTCCTTGCCGTAGGCCCGCCACAACGCGACGATGCCGGCTTCCACCTCCGCCGCCCTGGCCCCGGCATCCCGGCCATCTCCGCTACGGGGCCAACAATCGCTAGGGGACACAGAATCGACCGGGAGGACGGCAGTCAGGATGCGGTCGCGACCCCCGGATTGCTCAGGAACGGGGGTGGCTCCGGTCATGGATCGCCTTCAGCCTCTCGACAGTGACGTGCGTGTAGAGCTGCGTGGTGGCGAGCGTAGCGTGACCGAGTAGCTCCTGAACGGTGCGAAGGTCCGCGCCACCTTCCAGCAGATGAGTCGCAGCGCTGTGCCGCAGCCCGTGCGGCCCCATATCCGGAAGACCGGTCACCGCGCCGATCACCTCATGCACGACGGCTCGAACGATTCGCTGATCGACTCGCCCACCACGTGCTCCGAGGAACAGCGCCGCGGCTGAATGGGATTGTATGAGAGCCGGGCGCCCCTGTTCGATCCAGCGACGCACAGCGCGTTGCGCGGGCAACCCATACGGCACTGCACGTTCCTTCGCGCCCTTGCCAAAGACCCGGACCAGGCGTCGCTGCTCGTCGAGGTCGCCGAGATCTAGCCCACAGAGCTCGGCGACACGTATCCCCGTCGCGTACAACAACTCCACCACCGCGTGATCACGCAAGGCAACCGGATCCGCCTCGGCGGCACCCCGTTGCGCCGCTTGAAGTGCCGCCGCCGCCTGTTCTGGGTGCAGTACCGGGGGCAGGACTCGATGGGGCCGCGGCGCGACCAGTCGCAGCCCCGGGTCACTGGCCAGTAGACCGGCTCGGGTGGCCCAGGCGGTGAAGGTGCGTGCCGCCGCCGTCCGCCGCGCCAGCGTGCTGCGCCGCTGACCGCTGCGGTACTGCGCCGCCATCCAGCCGCGCAGCAGCGTGAGGTCCAGCGCGGCCAGATTGTCACGGCCTGAACTCACCAGGTGGTGCAGCAGCGCGGTGATGTCACCTCGGTAGGCCCGCACGGTGTGCGGTGACAATCCGCGCACCAAACGCAGATGGGCTGTGAAACGCTCCCGACAGGCGGCCAGGCCGTCCGGTAGTGAGTCGGGTGCCGGCGGTTCCTCGCTCACCGGCAGGACGCTGCGCTTCCGGCGGCCTTAGGTCAAGCACCGCCACGCCCGGGATTCAGTGACACCCGATACCAGCCGGTCGCCCCACACCCCACCAGTCCCTGCAGCTCCAGCAACGGCAGCGCGGACCGCACCCGATGCAGCGGTACCCCGGAGTCGCGCACGAGTTGCTCGGGAAACCGGCACGCCCGGGCGGGCAGCGCCTCGTACACCGCAAGCAACTCGGGGCTCAGCCCGTCGGTACGGCAGCGGGGCACGCTCAACGGCGGCGCGAGGTCAGTCCCGATCCGCCCCACGGCCTCCACCACCTCCGCTACCCGAGTGACCAACACCGCCTGCTCCTCCCGCACCAGCAGGTGGCAGCCCACAGACAGTGCCGAGGTGATCGGTCCGGGCACGGCCATCACGATCCGACCCAGCGCAGCTGCGGCAGTAGCAGTGCGCCGGGCACCGCTGCGTACCCCGGCCTCGACCACGAGGGTGCCGATTGCGAACGCGGCAATCAGCCGGTTACGGACCAGGAACCGGAATCGCGCAGGCCGAACACCCAGGGGATACTCGCTGACCACCACACCGCGTTCGGTGATCTGGTCCAGCAACTGCCCATGACCTGCCGGGTAGGCCTGATCCAGCCCGCAGGCCTGCACCGCGACGGTACAGCCCTCGGCGGCCAGCGCGCCCCGATGCGCCGCACCGTCGATGCCGAACGCAGCGCCGGACACCACCGCGTGGCCGCCCTCTGCAAGTCCGTAACCGAACTCGGCAGCGACGTGCTCCCCGTAGCCGGTCGCGGCCCGCGCCCCGACCACGGCCACCGCCCGCTCGCCAAGTTCGTCGAGGCGAGCCGCTCCCCGCGCCCAGAGCGCTACCGGCGCACGCCAGCGCTCGTCAACCCGTGCAGTGGGTGTCGCGAAGCAGGTGAACGCCTCGGTGGGCCACTCGTCGTCCTCAGGAATCACCAACCGCCCCCCGAGCGCGGCGATCGCGGACAGATCAGCCTGCGCCCGATTGGCATCTCGGCGGGCCGAGGTCTCCGCAGCCACCCGATCGGGAACCTTCCTCGCGGCCACCAGTCGCGCCGCCCGCACCGGACCAACCTCGGTGATCAACTCGGAGAGGGCGGCAGCGGGGGGCTCGGCGACCCGGTTGAGGTAGGCGCGAGCCAGACGCAGCTCACGCTGCCCCCGCGTCACGCCGCCCTCCGATCCCGCAGACCCATCGCCACGCTCACGTCCTCGACCAGCGGGCAGTCCCGTCCGGCCAGGTCGGCCACCGTCCAGGCCAACCGCAAGGTGCGATCTGCGCCCCTAGCTGTCACCAGACCCCGATGCAGCGCCGCCTCGATCGGCTCGGTCACCACCCGCGGCAGCCGGAATCGCCGCCGCAACACCGGTCCTGGCACCTCGGCATTGGTGCTCCAGCCGGTACCCACCCAGCGTGCGCAGGCCGCCGCCCGGGCCCGAAGCACCCGTTCACGCACTGTCGCAGTGCTCTCCGGCGTCGCATCGGCCCGGCCCATGTTCTTCACCGGACGCATCGCCACCCGCAAGTCCACCCGGTCCAGCAGCGGCCCGGACAGCCGGCCCAAGTACCGCCTACGGGCCGACGGGGCACAGATGCAATCCCGCTCGTCGGGCGGCGCGCAGGGACACGGATTGGCCGCAAGCACGAGCAGGCACCGTGCCGGGTAACGCACCACTCCATCCCGGCGGGCCAGCCGGACCTCCCCGTCCTCCAGCGGGGTGCGCAGCGCCTCCAACGACCGGGACCCGAACTCGGGGACCTCATCGAGGAACAGCACACCCCGGTGTGCCCGGCTCACCGCACCGGGCTTGGCCAATCCCGAACCGCCGCCGACTAGGGCGGCCAGCGAGCTGGTGTGGTGCGGCGCGACAAACGGGGGCGCGGTGATCAGCGGGGTTTCGGCGGCGAGCATGCCGGCCACCGAGTGCACCGCGGTCACTTCGAGCGCCTCCTGGTCGGTCAGCGCAGGCAGCAGCCCGACCATCCGCTGGGCCAGCATGGTCTTGCCCGTCCCCGGTGGGCCGGTCAGCAACAGATGATGACCGCCTGCGGCGGCAACCTCCACCGCCCAGCGAGCGTCGCCCTGATGCAGCACGTCAGCGAGATCAGGAACCGCCACCGGTGGGGATGGGCGCAGCGGCTCGGGATGTGTCAGTCCCACCGCGGGGTTGCGCAACCAGCCGATCACCTCCTTCAGACAAGCCGCGCCATACACCCGCACGCCGTCGACCAGCGCCGCCTCGGCGAGCACAGCGGTCGGCACCACCACCTGGTCAATACCCACCCGGCGGGCTGCCAGGACCGCCGGCAGCACCCCACGCACTGGGCGCAGCCGGCCGTCGAGGGCCAGCTCCCCGATCAACACCAGCCCACGCAGCCGCTCGGCCGGGATCCGCCGGTCGGCGGCCAGCAACGCGCACGCCAAAGCGAGGTCATAGCTGCTTCCGCCCTTGGGCAAGGTGGCCGGCGACAATGCGAGGGTCATCCGTCGCGGTGGCCACCGCTCGCCCGAGTTGAGCACCGCAGCCCGTACCCGGTCCCTCGCCTCGGACA